>NZ_JAKUZS010000007.1:0-450274 GCF_030128585.1 Klebsiella sp. K5-204 | reverse complement strand
CGTAGTTCCCTGCCGGCAGGTCGCTGAAGGTCGCGCTGCCGGAGTAAACCAGATTGAGCAGCGCCAGAGATGGCGTCAGGCTCACGGCATCCGGAATAATCTGCACCACCTCACCGGTGTCGGTATTCACTATCGACAGATCGGCGGTGATAGATGAAGCACCTCCCACCAGTTGTCCCACCAGTGCCAGTACCGACTGCAGACTCAGCAACGTTGAACCGGTAACAGCTATCGTCACGTCCTCAGTGGTTCCTTCACTAACCGAGAACTTCGTTGAGTTTGCCGCCAGCAGGGAGACATCCACCGTATTGAGTAAGGAGACACCGAGCAGCTGGCTTGCGGTTCCGGTCACGTTGTTAAGATTGCCCTCTACGGTATCGATAGCCGCGGTATGGGTATCATCATTTGCCTGCGGTTCGGTATCCGAATCCGAGTCGCTGTCCGAGTCCGAGTCGCTGTCGGAGTCGGAGTCGCTGTCGGAGTCGGAGTCAGAATCACTGTCAGAATCCGAATCGCTGTCCGAATCCGAGTCACTGTCAGAATCCGCATCGCTGTCAGAGTCGGAGTCGGAGTCGGAGTCGGAGTCGGAGTCGCTATCGGAGTCAGAATCGCTATCCGAGTCCGCATCGCTGTCGGAGTCAGAGTCGCTGTCAGAATCCGAGTCGCTGTCAGAGTCTGAATCGCTGTCGGAATCAGAGTCACTGTCAGAGTCCGAGTCGCTGTCGGAGTCCGAGTCGCTGTCAGAGTCGGAGTCGCTGTCGGAGTCAGAATCGCTGTCAGAGTCGGAGTCGCTGTCGGAATCCGAGTCACTGTCGGAATCCGAGTCACTATCTGAATCGGAGTCACTGTCGGAGTCGGAGTCAGAATCCGAGTCACTGTCAGAGTCAGAATCGGAGTCGCTGTCAGAGTCCGAGTCGGAGTCAGAATCCGAATCGCTGTCAGAATCCGAATCGCTGTCGGAATCGGAATCGCTATCCGAGTCGGAGTCGCTGTCGGAGTCCGAGTCGCTGTCGGAGTCAGAGTCACTGTCAGAATCCGAATCGCTGTCGGAGTCAGAGTCGGAGTCCGAGTCGCTGTCTGAATCCGCATCGCTGTCGGAGTCAGAGTCGCTGTCGGAGTCCGAGTCGCTGTCAGAGTCGGAGTCGCTGTCTGAGTCCGAGTCGCTGTCGGAATCCGAGTCGCTGTCAGAGTCCGAATCACTGTCGGAATCGGAGTCGCTGTCAGAGTCGGAATCGCTGTCAGAATCCGAATCGCTGTCTGAATCCGAGTCGCTGTCAGAGTCCGAGTCACTGTCGGAATCCGAGTCACTGTCAGAATCGGAATCCGAGTCGGAGTCCGAGTCACTGTCAGAATCCGAGTCACTGTCAGAATCCGAGTCACTGTCGGAATCCGAGTCGCTGTCGGAGTCCGCATCACTGTCGGAGTCCGAGTCACTGTCAGAGTCGGAGTCGCTGTCGGAGTCCGAGTCGGAGTCAGAATCCGAATCGCTGTCTGAATCCGCATCGCTGTCGGAGTCTGAATCACTGTCAGAATCCGAGTCACTGTCAGAATCCGAATCGCTGTCGGAATCCGAGTCACTGTCGGAATCCGAGTCACTGTCGGAGTCAGAATCCGAGTCGGAGTCCGAGTCGCTGTCGGAATCTGAATCGCTGTCGGAATCCGAATCGCTGTCGGAATCCGAATCGCTGTCTGAGTCGGAGTCACTGTCAGAATCCGAGTCGCTGTCAGAATCCGAGTCGCTGTCGGAGTCCGAGTCGCTGTCAGAATCCGAATCACTGTCAGAGTCCGAATCGCTGTCAGAGTCGGAGTCGCTGTCGGAGTCCGAGTCACTGTCAGAATCCGAATCGCTGTCGGAGTCAGAGTCGGAGTCAGAATCCGAGTCGCTGTCAGAATCCGCATCGCTGTCGGAGTCAGAGTCGGAGTCAGAATCCGAGTCGCTGTCAGAGTCGCTGTCAGAATCGGAGTCGGAGTCACTGTCTGAGTCCGAATCGCTGTCAGAGTCAGAATCGCTGTCGGAATCCGAGTCGCTGTCAGAGTCCGAGTCGCTGTCTGAATCGGAGTCACTGTCGGAATCAGAGTCGCTGTCCGAATCCGAGTCACTGTCAGAGTCGGAATCGCTATCCGAGTCGGAGTCGCTGTCGGAGTCGGAGTCAGAATCACTGTCAGAATCCGAATCGCTGTCCGAGTCCGAGTCACTGTCAGAATCCGCATCGCTGTCAGAGTCGGAGTCGGAGTCGGAGTCGCTGTCGGAGTCAGAGTCGGAGTCGGAATCGCTATCCGAGTCGGAGTCGCTGTCTGAATCCGAGTCACTGTCAGAATCCGAGTCGCTGTCAGAGTCGGAGTCGCTGTCAGAGTCGGAGTCGCTGTCGGAATCAGAGTCACTGTCAGAGTCCGAGTCGCTGTCTGAATCGGAGTCACTGTCAGAATCCGAATCGCTGTCAGAGTCCGAGTCACTGTCAGAATCCGCATCGCTGTCCGAATCCGCATCGCTGTCGGAGTCGGAGTCACTGTCTGAGTCCGAGTCGCTGTCAGAGTCAGAATCGCTGTCGGAATCCGAGTCACTGTCGGAATCTGAATCGCTGTCCGAATCGGAGTCGGAGTCAGAATCCGAGTCGCTGTCGGAGTCCGAGTCACTGTCAGAATCCGCATCGCTGTCCGAATCCGAGTCGCTGTCGGAGTCAGAGTCACTGTCTGAATCGGAGTCGCTGTCCGAGTCCGCATCGCTGTCGGAGTCAGAGTCGGAGTCAGAATCGGAGTCGCTGTCGGAGTCAGAGTCGCTGTCCGAATCCGAGTCACTGTCGGAATCCGAGTCACTGTCAGAGTCAGAATCGCTGTCAGAATCCGCATCGGCATCACTTTCGCTGCCGCCAGGGTTAGTATCGCTGTCTGAGTCAGAATCCGAATCACTATCAGCATCGGAGTCTGTATCATCAATGTTAGAATGAGATGAGTGATCTTTATCAGATGATCCCGCAATCATCGCGCCCACCCCCAGCAGTGCCGCCCCAGCCATTACCCATGGAGCAATGCTACCACCAGAACTGCCAGCAACTAGTAATCCTGAAATATCGCTGATGAGAGAATAATGGGCATCGCTGGTTCCTGCCCCTTCAAGCCACCACAGAGCCCCACTATCGTCATCCTGTAAAACTAAATCGCTATGATGCCCACTGGCATCATTAACAAAAAAGTTTTTCAGCGTAAGCGTACTGCCATCGTTTATCTTCAGAACAAGATCATTACCTTGCCTCGAGAACGAACTGATGTCCTCTCGCTTAATATGCAACACGACAACTGACTGCGTGTTCAAGTTAACTTGATTACCATCGATGGTGTATTTCACACCTGTGTCTTTTGCTGTGATATTTATATTTTTCATCAGGACGCACCCTTGGGATGAAGACGCAGTCAGAGGTTTTGAGATAATTCTTACTTATGCATCTTATTAGATATACCAGAAACCACGGGGCCGCAAGGATGTTAAGAAACAAAACTGAAATACATTGAAACAAAACAACTGATTGATAAATAAGACAATAAAACAGAGAATCACACTTCTGTACTCTTTTATTTTTCATGCCAGGTTTTCATTTCATTAAGAACTCGTTTGGCAAAAAAAAATTATACTTCCTGGCTTCGTCATATCTTTCTATCGTTTTTTTTCATCGTTCACCTCAAAAAAATGAGACCTTTGTCACGGAATTGCAATATTCAAATCACCTCCATTTTTTAATAATTAAAATAATTACCGCATTAATAACCTTAATTAAAACATGCCTTAAAAAAATGAAAAAATTCGAGTCTGAGTGTTTTTTTATTATTCCACATAATTAGCATGGCTATCTGTGATTAATAAAGACATTATATTCCACAAGGTTATTTCCACTCTATAAATTTTCAAATGAACAACGAAACGTTTCGCTAAGAAAACATAAATAATGCGAATTTTATTTATTAGAGAAGGATAAAAAAACCCGCTAATGCGGGTTATTTTTACTTAGCCAGCCCCAGTCGCGGTAGCTCAATGGCCGGACAACGATCCATCACCACCTTTAACCCGGCTTCTCGGGCCAGCACCGCGGCCTGTTCATTGATCACCCCCAGCTGCAGCCACAGCGTTTTCGCGCCGATAGCAATCGCCTCCTGCGCCACGCCCCATGCCGCTTCTGAATTACGGAAGACATCAACCATGTCGACCTTTTCCGGAACATCGGCAAGCGTTCCATAGCCCTGCTGCCCCAACAGCGTCTTGCCTGCCACCTTCGGCGAAACCGGGATAACGTGATACCCCTGATCCAGCAGATACTTCATGACCCGGTAGCTAGGACGGTCAGGTTTGTCGCTGGCGCCGACCAGCGCAATCGTCCGTGTCGAGGTCAGGATTTCGGCAATATCGTTCTCTTTCATGGTTTCCTCCTGCTATTTCACCTAAGTGTATGCTAATCCGCAGCAGGGGGCCATCCAGGCTAACCCGCAGATTCAGCAAAATTTTCATCCCTGATGCTTGCAGCGACAGCCACATTCAGTAATCTGTCAGCAGGTCAAAATGCGGAATGAAAATATGGAACTGACAACACGTACCCTGCCTGCGCAAAAACATATCGCGCTGGTGGCTCACGATCACTGTAAAGATATGCTGATGAAATGGGTTGCTCGCCATCAGGCGCTGCTGGCGCAACATGTTTTGTACGCCACCGGCACTACCGGCAACCTGGTCTCCCGGGCTACCGGGCTGGAGGTCAATGCCATGCTGAGCGGCCCGATGGGCGGCGACCAGCAGGTGGGTGCCCTCATTTCAGAAGGGAAAATCGACGTGCTGATCTTCTTCTGGGATCCGCTGAACGCCGTTCCCCACGACCCGGATGTCAAAGCCTTGCTGCGTCTGGCCACGGTCTGGAACATTCCGGTCGCCACTAACGTCTCCACCGCTGACTTTATTATCCAGTCGCCGCACTTCGCTCAACCGCTCGATATTCTGATCCCGGATTATCCGCGATATCTTGCCGAGCGCCTGAAATAATCGAACCGCGATCACGGCTTTCTGGCCACAGGCACATCCAGCGCCTGCAGGATCTCGACAAACGGCGACGGTTGCGCCTTGTTAAATAACAGCCACACCCGGTGACGGGCACGGGTTATGGCCACGTACAGCAGTCGACGTTCCTCCGCATCCGGAAAATCTTCCGGTTGCGGCAGGAGCGCCTCCTCTATGATCGACTCGCGCGCTGGAGCCGGAAACGCATCCACTCCCTCCTGCAGTCCCAGCACAATGACATAGTCGGCCTGCTGACCTTTGCTGGCGTGAATAGTCATAAAATCAAGCTGGAGGTGCGGCCAGCGCGTCGCCGCTTTATCAAGCGCCTCGGGCTTCAGATGATGGTAGCGGGCAAGCAGCAGGATCCGCTGCTCGGGCTTAACGTAACCGCTCAATTTATCCAGAAGATCGTCCAGCTTATCGTCGGCTAACAGCGTGACGGCCTTTTTATCTCCCGCGGTCAGGCTGTTCAGCGGTTTGCTTAACTGATGCGGATTCTGCTGGATAAAACCATTGGCTATTTCGCCGATACGCCCGTTAAAGCGATAGGTGGTATCCAGCGCACAGCAGTCCCCTTCGCCAAAGTAGTGGTTGAACGCGGTGGTCAGGGAGAGCTGCGCCCCGCTGAACCGGTAAATCGCCTGCCAGTCATCGCCAACGGCAAAGAGCGTGGTTTGGCTATTTTGCCGGCGTAACGCGGCCAGCAGCGAGGCTCGCTGCGGCGAAATATCCTGAAATTCATCCACCAGAATGTGTTTCCACGGGCTAACGAAGCGGCCTTTATCGAGAATATTGACCGCCTGATGGATCAGGCCGGAAAAATCGACTGCATTCTCCGCCTTCAGCGCCGCCTTCCACTCTTTCAGCAGGGGCGACATCAGCTTCACCCGTTTACTGAACAGATCGCGTACCGCATCCGGCGCGCCGGCGATCATCTCTGCCTGGGAGCCGCCGTGCATGCACATCAGGCTGACCCAGCGGTCAAGCCGGCTGGCCATCCGCCGCTGCACCTTTTTATCCTGCCAGAAGTCCCCCTCCGGCAGTTGCCAGCCCATCTCCTCTTCCAGCCACAGGCGCCAGCCTTTCGCCTGCGCTTTTTTCTCCTGGCACTGCTTTTGCCAGCTTTTCAGCAGCAATGCGTGGCGGTCCGCAGTATCGCTTTCCAGCTTACTGATGGTGGGCACTTTTTTGCTGCCCTGCTGGATAATATGCAGCGCCAGCGAGTGGAAGGTGCGGGCGGTAATATCGTCTGATGCCAGACGCTCGCGGATCCGCTCATCCATCTCCTGCGCCGCCTGGCGGCCAAATGCCAGCAGCAGAATTTGCTCTGCCGCCGCTTCTCCCCGCGCCAGCAGCCAGCCCGCTCGAGCCACCAGCACCGAGGTTTTACCACTGCCCGCTCCCGCCAGCACCAGCAGGGAGCGCTCGCCGTTCACCACCGCTCGCGCCTGCGACGGATTGAGCGGGGAGGATTCTACGCCGTCAAAAAAGCCGCGATACTGTTCCAGCATCGCCTCGGTAAAGGCCTGGTTATGGGCCTGACGCGCCGCTTCAATATCCCCTAACCAGCGCTGACATTCCCGCCACAGCTCCCGGCAGTTATCAAAGGCGTCAAGCCGGCTGGTGGGCATCGGCAGCCCGGTTAACGCATGGCGAATATTATCCTGAACATCCGCCACCTGCTGACGCGTCAGCCACTTACCTTCTGCCCGGGTGCGTTCGATGGCTGCCAGCTGCTGCTTCAGCACCCCGGCGGCGATATCGCTCATTTCCGTGCTCCACTGCTGCCAGAGCGTGTGTAAATGGTGATAAAAGCGCTGCGTTTCGCTCCATTCGGTACCGTGCAAACGCACGACTTTATCGTCCGGCAGCACAAACTCCAGTTCGCCCCAGACCAGACCGCGCTTACAATGCACTGACAATAACTGATTGAAAGGGATAAGATACTCATGACGATCGCCGGAAACCTTTACCCCGGCATTCAGTAACTGCACCCTGTCATAAGGATGCTGAGCCATGCGTTTGCCCAATGTTGTCGCTTTAAGTTCCATATAATGTCGATTTTCAATCAGGGTGGATTGTTTTTCAGTTTAACCGCCCCGGACCAGGTGCTCCAGCGCAAAAAAACGTTACAATTGTCAGGTCTTATTATCCACAGGGCAAAACCGAGGCTTTATGCGTACCATTCTGAATATTTTGAACTTTATCCTTGGCGGTTTCGCCACCACTTTAGGCTGGCTGCTCGCCACCCTGGTCAGCATTATGCTGATCGTCACGCTGCCGCTGACTCGTTCCTGCTGGGAAATCACTCGCCTTTCGTTATTTCCTTATGGTAACGAGGCGATTCATATTGATGAGCTCGAGCCAGGTCGCCAAAACAGCCTGCTGAACGCCGGCGGCACCATCCTGAACATTCTGTGGTTCATTTTTTTCGGCTGGTGGTTGTGCCTGATGCATATTTTCAGCGGCATCGCCCAATGCCTGACTATCATTGGCATC
Source organism: Klebsiella sp. K5-204 (assembly GCF_030128585.1). Lineage (NCBI taxonomy): Bacteria > Pseudomonadati > Pseudomonadota > Gammaproteobacteria > Enterobacterales > Enterobacteriaceae > Klebsiella > Klebsiella sp. K5-204. The sequence goes on along the minus strand of NZ_JAKUZS010000007.1, from coordinate 442,740 downwards.
CCGGTGGGGATCGCTAATTTTAAAATCGCCGCCATCGCCCTCTGGCCGGTGGGTCGCCGGGTCGTCTCTGTGGAAACCGCGCGCGCCGCGCGCGAAGCCAATGCGCGTCGTCGCTTTCAGTAACCGAACGGAACACGGACATGATTAGCCCCCTGCTACGCCGCTACACCTGGAACAGCGCCTGGCTTTATAACGTACGCATTTTTATTGCGCTCTGCGGCACGACGCTGTTTCCCTGGTGGATCGGCGAAGTCAAACTGACCATCCCCCTCACCCTCGGCGTCGTGGCCGCGGCGCTGACCGACCTTGATGACCGTCTGGCGGGCCGTCTGCGCAACCTCGCCATTACTCTGGTTTGCTTTTTTATCGCCTCCGCCTCCGTGGAGCTGCTGTTTCCGTGGCCGCCGCTGTTTGCCCTTGGTCTGACCGTGTCTACCATCGGCTTTATTTTGCTTGGCGGCCTCGGACAGCGCTATGCGACCATTGCCTTCGGCGCCCTGCTTATCGCCATCTACACCATGCTCGGCGTCACGCTGTACGATCACTGGTATCTGCAGCCGTTGTTCCTGCTGGCGGGAGCCGTGTGGTACAACCTGCTGACGTTGTCCGGCCACCTGATCTTTCCAATTCGTCCACTGCAGGACAACCTGGCGCGTAGCTATGAGCAACTGGCCCGCTATCTGGAGCTCAAATCCCGGCTGTTTGATCCAGACCTTGAGGATGAGAGCCAGGCGCCGCTGTACGATCTGGCCCTCGCCAACGGCCAACTGGTGGCGACCCTTAACCAAACCAAGGTCTCACTGTTGACCCGACTACGAGGCGACCGGGGACAGCGTGGTACTCGTCGTACGCTGCAGTATTACTTTGTGGCCCAGGATATTCATGAACGCGCCAGCTCATCGCATATTCAGTACCAGACCCTGCGCGACCAGTTCCGCTACAGCGATGTGATGTTCCGTTTCCAGCGCATGCTTTCGATGCAGGCGCAGGCCTGCCAGAAACTCTCGCGGGCGATTCTGCTGCGCGAACCCTATCAGCATGATGCCCATTTCGAACGGGCGTTTATGCATCTCGATGCGGCACTTGAGCGCGTACGCGCCAGCGGCGCATCCGATGAGCAGCTCAACGCCCTTGGCTATTTACTCAATAACCTGCGCGCCATTGATGCTCAGCTGGCCACGATTGAATCGGTGCAAACCACCGCGCCCGCCGGGAGTAATACAGAGACGCTGCTGGCCGACGACAGGCTCGGCGGACTGAACGATATCTGGCTGCGCCTGCAGCGCAATATGTCGCCAGAGTCAGCCCTCTTTCGCCACGCGGTGCGTATGTCGCTGGTGCTCTGCGCCGGCTATGCCTTCATCCAGTTTACCGGTCTTCAGCACGGCTACTGGATCCTGCTGACCAGTTTGTTCGTCTGTCAGCCGAACTATAACGCCACCCGCCATCGCCTGGCGTTGCGGATCATCGGCACGCTGGTCGGGGTGGCGATCGGCCTGCCGGTCCTCCTGCTGGTACCGTCGGTTGAAGGGCAGCTGCTGCTGATCGTCCTCACCGGCGTGCTGTTCTTCGCCTTTCGTAACGTGCAGTACGCCCATGCCACCATGTTTATTACGCTGCTGGTGCTGCTGTGCTTTAACCTGCTTGGCGAAGGTTTTGAAGTCGCGCTGCCGCGCATCATTGATACGCTGATCGGCTGCGCCATCGCCTGGGCGGCGGTCAGCTTCATCTGGCCGGACTGGAAATTCCGCAACCTGCCGCGGGCGCTGGACCGGGCGCTAAACGCGAACTGCCGTTATCTGGATGCCATCCTGGAGCAGTACCACCAGGGCCGCGACAACCGGCTGGCCTACCGTGTCGCACGCCGTGACGCCTACAACCGCGATGCTGAGCTGGCTTCCGTCGTCTCGAACTTGTCGACGGAACCACGGGCGGATGCCGCCCAGCGTGAGACCGCCTTTCGCCTGCTGTGTCTCAATCATACCTTCACCAGCTACATTTCCGCTCTCGGCGCGCATCGGGAAAAACTGTCCACGCCGGACATCCTCGCCCTGCTCGATGATGCGGTCTGCTATGTCGATGATGCCCTGCATCATACCCCAGCGGATGAACAGCGAGTGCAGAAGGCGTTGACCAGCCTGCAAAGCCGGATCCACCATCTGGAGCCTCGCGCGGACAGTAAAGAGCCCCTGGTGCTACAGCAGATTGGCCTGCTGCTGGCGCTGTTGCCTGAAATCTGCCGCCTGCAGCAGCGGGTACACGCTCAAACGGAATAACCGTTGTCCATTAGCGCGCAGACGCCCATTCCAGAAGCTCCTGACGCCGTGGCGTCGGGAGCGCGGCGGCATGAACGCCAACGATAGCCCCCTCCAGCGCCAGCAAGACGTTGTGCGATAGGGAAGCATTGTTCTCGCGCAGCTTTAGCCAGGCCTGGCGGGCGCCCACCTCCCGTAGTGCTAACACGTCTGGTATGCCCGAGTGAATCAACTGCAATTCCATATGAAAACTGATATTGGGTAAATCCTTCAGGCGTCCCGACGACCGGCGGCGATATTTTTCACGCTGGGCGCTCTGCCACGACATCAGTGACAAGCGGAAAAGCTGTTTCTCATCGCGCCACAAGGCATCGTCGATTTGATAATACTTTAGCGGCACGATGCGCCCGTGTCGGCGCAGCATCAATAAAGGATTATGGTGTTCTACCCGATAGGCAGCGCTCTGCTCGCAGGCCTTTAGATAAATATTCCCCTCTGCCACCATCGCAAACACGGTATCTTCGATAGCCAGGCTGTAGCCGCCAAACAGGGGGCGAGAGTGAAGTTGACCCAGCGGAGAGACGCAGGCCTGAAATTGCGGGAGCCGCGGACATACGAGTTTTCTCATGATCATTCCTTTGTGAATCATGTAATTAAACTTAAGTTGTTAACGGATCCGCTAAGGGAAAACATAAGGGACTTCCCTGACAGCAGCAAGATGATTTTTGCCTGCTTTTCCACCAGAATGCGGTTTTGCGAGACGCTTTCAGAAAATTGCAGCTGTTGCTGCAACTGGCAGACAGGAGAAAAAGGATTAGCCGGTGTTAAGGATGGTGTTGCGAGTAGCCGCAAACCTGTACCGTCAGGATGGCTGAAAGCGATTAAATTTCCACCAGCAAAATGACAAATTGCGGTTGATCTTTTCCCCTGGCGGATATACTGTATATGCATACAGTAACTACAGGCGGGATAGACTATGTTTACTTCAGCTCATGCAAACCGTTCAGCACAGGCCTCTGCTCCGGCAGCCCACTACGCTCATCGTTCTGGCGAACAGGCCGCCAATGGGCTGATCAGTGAAATTGTCTATCGTGAAGATCAACCCATGATGACACAGTTGTTGTTGCTACCTTTATTACAGCAGTTGGGTCAACAGTCTCGCTGGCAGCTGTGGCTTACGCCGCAACAAAAGCTTAGCCGTGAGTGGGTTCAGTCCGCCGGTCTGCCGCTGTCTAAGGTCATGCAAATTAGCCAGCTCTCCCCCAGTCACACTTTAGACTCGATGATCCGCGCCCTGCGTACCGGTAACTATAGTGTGGTTATCTGCTGGCTGGCGGAGGAGTTAACCGCTGACGAACATGAGCGTCTGGTGCATGCAGCCCAGGAAGGCTGCGCGATGGGATTCATCATGCGCCCGGTCCGAAATCAGGGCACGCTCGGCAGACAACTCAGCGGGCTAAAAATTCACTCAAATTTGTATCATTGAGTGAAATTAGGATTATTCCTGGAATTTTTTTTACCGGTAGTAATGGCACAGCGTTTTTTAAGGTCTTTTTCGCGGAATGCCTGCCACACGGGCATTTGTGCCTTTTTTTCGTGTACGAAAATCAACCATATTTGTTAAATATTGTGTACACAACCCTTTTTTTTCATATGCCTGACAGAGTTCACACTTGTAAGTTTCGAACTAAGTTGTAGACTTTACATCGCCAGGGGTGATCGGCTTACGCTGCATGTATCAGCATAGTTAACAACAAGTCACGCCCCCGGTGAAGGATTTAACCGTGAGGTCTTTTGTAACTTCATGGCGAATTTTGGATGATAATGAGGCGCAAAAAATGAAAAAGACAGCTATCGCGATTGCAGTGGCACTGGCTGGCTTCGCTACCGTAGCGCAGGCCGCTCCGAAAGATAACACCTGGTATGCAGGTGGTAAACTGGGTTGGTCCCAGTATCACGACACCGGTTTCTACGGTAACGGTTTCCAGGGCAACAATGGTCCGACCCGTAACGATCAGCTCGGTGCTGGTGCGTTCGGTGGTTACCAGGTTAACCCGTACCTCGGTTTCGAAATGGGTTACGACTGGCTGGGCCGTATGGCATATAAAGGCAGCGTTGACAACGGTGCTTTCAAAGCTCAGGGCGTTCAGCTGACCGCTAAACTGGGTTACCCGATCACTGACGATCTGGACATCTACACCCGTCTGGGCGGCATGGTTTGGCGCGCTGACTCCAAAGGCAACTACGCTTCTACCGGCGTTTCCCGTAGCGAACACGACACTGGCGTTTCCCCAGTATTTGCTGGCGGCGTAGAGTGGGCTGTTACTCGTGACATCGCTACCCGTCTGGAATACCAGTGGGTTAACAACATCGGCGACGCGGGCACTGTGGGTACCCGTCCTGATAACGGCATGCTGAGCCTGGGCGTTTCCTACCGTTTCGGTCAGGAAGATGCTGCACCGGTTGTAGCTCCGGCTCCGGCTCCGGCTCCGGAAGTGGCGACCAAGCACTTCACCCTGAAGTCTGACGTACTGTTCAACTTCAACAAAGCAACCCTGAAACCGGAAGGTCAGCAGGCTCTGGATCAGCTGTACACCCAGCTGAGCAACATGGATCCGAAAGACGGTTCCGCTGTTGTTCTGGGCTACACCGACCGCATCGGTTCCGAAGCTTACAACCAGCAGCTGTCTGAGAAACGTGCTCAGTCCGTTGTTGACTACCTGGTTGCTAAAGGCATCCCGGCTGGCAAAATCTCCGCTCGCGGCATGGGTGAATCCAACCCGGTTACTGGCAACACCTGTGACAACGTGAAAGCTCGCGCTGCCCTGATCGACTGCCTGGCTCCGGATCGTCGTGTAGAGATCGAAGTTAAAGGCTACAAAGAAGTTGTAACTCAGCCTGCGGCTTAAGTTATAACTGATGAAAAAACCCGCTTCGGCGGGTTTTTTTATGTCTTCTCGCTCGCTTTAGCGGCTAAAGACTGAAGGCCGTTAGAGGCGGATGGTAGCCTGTGTGGCGCGACCTGCGCCTTAGTCACCACTGAACGGGCAGCCCGCTACTCCTTACCTAACAGAACCTGCAGATCGTGCTTCAGGCTCGACATTTTGCTGGCATACTTCTCTTTATGCTCAGCATCCTCAATCAGCTGGACGATGGTTTCGGACAAGGTTTTCCCTCGCCTCTGCGCCAGACCGGCAAGGCGCTGCCAGACGACAAACTCAAGGTCGATCGACTTCTTACGCGTATGCTGATGCTCGGCGTTAAAATGGCGTTTCCGTCGCGCACGGATGGTCTGTTTCATGCGGTTCATCAGCGCCGGATTCATATGCTGCTCAATCCAGGCATGCACCAGCACAGGTTCATTCTCGAGCGTCAGCAAGTCATCTACCGCAGCTTGCGCAGCGCTGGCCTCAATGTAGCGGGTAATCAGCTCACCTTCCCGGTGCTTCTTTACCAGATATTTCCATTTCCAGCCGCTTTCAAGATTTTCCAGTTGTTGATATTTCATTGCGATCTCAATGTGACCGTGTAACTCATTTCAGGATATCAGTTTTTTCCTGATGTGCTGAATATAAATCATTATTCGTGATGTGGATGGCCGGGTAATCATCGGGGTAGCCATAATCCTCCGTGTGCTCAGACGCGGCATCAGGTATAATTGCGCGCTTTACATCTAACTAAAAAACAGCGACTTTGACCATTACGAAACTGACCCGAACCGACCTTGCGCCTGATCTGGAACCTTACCAGGCGCTGTTTGCTCAAGCTGAACTCTCTCATCCGGCCCCCTCCCTCTCGGGCGATCTGCAGCCGCGGTTGTTCTATGCGCTTGAGCAGCTGCTGTACACCCCGGCAGTCTCCTCCTTCATGCTGGTGAAAGCCCCTGAGGAGCCGGAATATCTGCAATGGCTGGCAGCTGAAACTCGCACGCTGCACGAGCCTGCCGCACCGCTTCACGGAGTTCGCTATGAGGTTAACGGCCCTCACGTGACGCTCGCGCCGGCGCAACGCGCTGAAGATAATTTTGCCAGTACCGCTCCGGTCGTGGCGGCCGATTGGCTGGAGGCGGAACAGCTGTTTGGCTGCGTACGCCAGTTTAATGGTGAAATCACACTCCAGCCTGGCCTGGTCCATCAGGCCAACGGCGGCGTGCTGGTGCTCTCACTACGCGCATTACTGGCGCAACCGCTGCTGTGGATGCGCCTGAAAAATATGGTGACCCGTCAGCGCTTTGACTGGCTCTCCATTGATGAATCACGGCCGCTGCCGGTCAGCATCCCTTCCATGCCGCTGAGCCTGAAAGTCATGCTGGTGGGCGAACGCGAATCGCTGGCCGATTTCCAGGAAATGGAGCCAGAGCTCTCTGCCCAGGCTATCTATAGCGAGTATGAAGACACCCTGCAGTTTGCGGACGCCGATACGCTGAAGGCCTGGTGCCAGTGGGTATGGCAGAATGCGCAGCAGCTGGAGCTACCGGGCCCGGCGAGCGATGCCTGGCCACTGCTGATCGATGAAGGGACGCGCTACACCGGCGACCAGGAGACCCTGCCGCTCAGCCCGCTATGGATAGCCCGCCAGCTGCGTGAGTCTGCCGCCTTCTGCGAAGGCGAAGAGATTACCGGCGAAGCGATGCAGACGATGCTGGCGCGCCGGGAGTGGCGTGAAGGCTACCTGGCGGAGCGTATGCAGGATGAAATCCTGCAGGAACAGATCCTGATTGAAACCGAAGGCGAATGCGTCGGGCAGATCAACGCCCTCTCGGTCATTGAATTCCCCGGTCATCCACGCGCCTTCGGCGAACCTTCGCGCATCAGCTGCGTCGTGCACATTGGCGACGGCGAGTTTATCGACGTCGAACGCAAAGCCGAGCTGGGCGGCAACATCCATGCGAAAGGCATGATGATCATGCAGGCTTTTCTGATGTCCGAGCTGGAGCTGGAGCAACAACTCCCCTTCTCCGCTTCGCTGACCTTTGAACAGTCCTACAGTGAAGTGGATGGCGACAGCGCCTCCATGGCGGAACTTTGCGCCTTAATCAGCGCGCTGGCCAACGTGCCGATTAATCAGAGCATCGCGATCACCGGCTCCGTCGACCAGTTTGGTCGTGTGCAGCCGGTAGGCGGACTGAATGAAAAAATTGAAGGTTTCTTCACAATCTGTCAGCAGCGCGGTCTCACCGGAAAACAGGGCGTGATTATCCCTGCCGCCAACGTTCGCCATCTTAGTCTGACCCACGAGCTGCGTCAGGCCGTTGCCGACAATCAGTTTGCTATCTGGGCAATAGACGATATTACCGAAGCGCTGCCAATGTTGACCCAGCTGATGTGGGACGGTGAAGGACAGACGCTGCGACAAACCATTCAGGAGCGGATAGCGCAGGCGACCCAGCAGGAGACTCGCCATCGTTTTCCGTGGCCGCTACGCTGGTTAGGTGGGACAAGTTCTAACTGATCGGACTTGTTCAGCTTACACGTGTTAGCTATCCTGCGTCCCGAACTTAAAATAAGGCTTACTGAAAACATGGTAGATAAACGCGAATCCTATACAAAAGAAGATCTTCTTGCCTCTGGTCGTGGTGAACTGTTCGGCGCGAAAGGCCCGCAGTTGCCGGCGCCAAACATGCTGATGATGGACCGCGTCATCAAAATGACCGAAACCGGTGGTAACTACGACAAAGGTTATGTTGAGGCCGAACTCGACATCAACCCGGACCTGTGGTTCTTCGGTTGCCACTTTATCGGCGATCCGGTGATGCCGGGCTGCCTGGGCCTGGATGCCATGTGGCAGCTGGTAGGTTTCTATCTCGGCTGGCTCGGCGGCGAAGGCAAAGGCCGTGCGCTGGGCGTTGGCGAAGTGAAATTCACGGGGCAGGTTCTGCCGACCGCGAAAAAAGTGACCTACCGCATCCACTTCAAGCGCATCGTTAACCGTCGTCTGATTATGGGCCTTGCGGATGGAGAAGTGCTGGTTGACGATCGTCTGATCTACACCGCAAGCGATCTGAAAGTGGGTCTGTTCCAGGATACTTCCGCTTTCTGATAACGTTCAGCAGCGATTAAAAGGCGAAGCCCCCGCTATGCGGAGGCTTCTTTTTTAAAGAGACAGTGTCAGGCCGTTAGTACCCTGTCCTCCATGGCTTCTCGCCAGCCTCCCAGCCACCATGAGCGTTGATTCAAGCTCTGGTATGGACACATTTCTTTCGATCTTCCTGCGATACCCGCCTGATATCCGCGTTGATGTGCCCGTTCCAGGCGATCTCGTTTTTGTCTCTTCATGCCTCGTTTCCCTCATTCTTTGATCTGGTGGAAAAGAAAACAGTGGTCGCAAATTGTGCAGCCACGGGTAACGAATACCGCGAAATGAAGGCGACGTCAATGCGCAAAATTCACGCCATTGTCATATTTGTGACCTATATAAGAGTTCATTTTTTGTTCACCTGGCACACCGGCCGGTAACGAACTGACCTGACAAAAAAAAGCCGCGCGGCTCAGATGAACCGCGCGGCAGATCAGCGTGATGAATTTTACTTATGGCAGACGGTTAAGCTCGCTGGCAATGGCTGCCGCCTCCTGGCTCCACGCCTGCGCCAGGGTCTTGACCATCGCATCATATCCATCCTGATCCTGCTTAAGCACGATGTTAAACGGGCGCTTGATCAGCTGCCCCTGATGCTTCAGCAGCCACTCACCGCTGACGATAACCCGCCCGTCGTAGCGTCCGTGAAAGCCGTTGACCGCGACGTTGAGCGTATCCTGTTCGCTACCCAGCGGCTGGGATGACACCACCCAGCCCGGCAGCTGTTGGCTCAGGTTCGCCACCAGCGTGGTGCGTAGCTGCTGGTCCAGCGGGCTGGCCCACAGATTATTATTGGCGATCACATACTGTACGTCGGTGGTCTGGTAGACCACCCCGTTACCCGCCAGATAATCCGGGATGCTGACCTGCTCAACCCACAGCAGACGTGCCCCCTGGCTGGCGGCGCGCTGTGCGCCGCCCTGCGCCACCGGCAGCTGGTAATACGTTTTGCTTTCGCCGCCGCTACTGCATGCCGTCAGCACGCATACGGTTGCCGCGAGTAACCATTTTTTCATTATTTCGCTCCCTTCGGCTGTGGGTCTTTTTTATCCTTCGCCTCAAATACCAGCGCATTGCTCTTATCATTGAGCGTTTTCAGGACCGGCTGCAGCTCGCGCAGCACCTGATCCAGACGCTGCATATCGGCCACCATCTTATTGTAGGCCGCGGAGCCCGGCTGGAAGCCCTGCATGCTGCGGTTCAGCTCGCGCAGCGTCGTCTGCATATCGGCAGGCAACTGCTGCATCGACTGGCTGGAGGTGATCTTATTCAGACTATCCAGTGTGGTCTGCACGTGCTGCATGGTCTTCTCGCTCTGCGCCAGGGTGCTCGTCGCCTGCTCCAGCAACGGATTGAGCGGCAGGTTATTAATCTTATCCAGCGCATCCATCAGACGCTGCTGGATCTGCGCCAGACCACCGCTGATGGTCGGGATAATCGGATAGCCGTTAAACTCCTGCATTTTCCCGCGCGGCGGCGCCTTCGGATAGAAGTCGAGATCGATATACAGCGCGCCGGTCACCAGATTGCCGGTTTTCAGCGAGCCGCGCAGTCCGCGGTTGATCAGATCGTCAATGTGGGCGCGAATATTCGGATCGCCGCCCAGCTGGTTAATCAGACGTTGCGGTTCAACCCGCACTTCCACCGGAATGCGATAGTCGTCGTTCAAACGCTGCTTCAGACCGGGGATGAAGAATGGCACTTTGCCGACGGTTCCCAGACGGATGCCGCGGAACTCTACCGGCGCGCCGGGCTGCAGGCCGCGAACTGAGTCTTTGAAGAACATCACATAGTCAATATGTTCGGTAAAGACCGAATCCTGGATGCTCTTCTGATCGTCAAACAGATGGTATTCCGTTTTATTCGCCACCGGCTCGCCGAGATCCAGTCCTTCCGGAATATCGAAGCTCACGCCGCCGCCAAACAGCGTCGACAGCGAGCCCATCTCGACGCGCATCCCCGCCGAGGTCAAATCGACAGCGATCCCACTGTCCTTCCAGAAGCGGACATTGGTGGTTACCAGGCGGTCATTGGGCGCATTGATGAACAACTGATAAGTGATACGACGTTTCTGGGTGTCGAAGGTGCTGGTTTCCACCGACCCCACGCGATAGCCGCGGAACAGCACCGGATCGCCCGGCGACAGCTGGCCCGCCTTGCTGCTCTCCAGCAGAATACGGATCCCCTTGGCGTCCGGCGAGGCCAGCGGCGGAGAATCAAGCAGCGGATACTGCTCCGGCACCGTACCTTTCGACCCCGGCTGCAGTTCAATATAGGCCCCGGACAATAATGTTCCCAGGCCACTGATCCCCTCGCGCCCTACCTGCGGTTTCACCACCCAGAAGACGGAATCGTTGTGCAGTAATTTCTGCATCCCGGAATTGAGGCGGGCTTTGATTTCCACGTGGGTTAAATCGTCGGTCAGCGTGGCGCTCTCCACCACCCCAACGTCCACGCTACGGCTCTTGATACGGGTTTTTCCCCCTTCAATCCCCTCCGCATTCGTGGTGATCAGCGTGACCTCAGGTCCCTGATGGCTGTAATGATAAAACAGGATCCACGCCCCGATCAGCGCAGTGACGATAGGGAAGATCCACACCGGTGACCAGTTCTTCACCTTCTGCACTTTCGCTTCTCCGCTCTTATTTTCCATGTTGTTGTCTTTCCTCATGGCTTGAATCTGGCTCACGATCCCACAGTAAACGGGGATCAAACGTCATGGCTGAAAACATGGTCATCACCACCACCAGCGCAAACATAACCGCGCCGATGGCGGGATAGATATTCATCAACCCTCCCATGCGCACCAGCGCAGAGAGTACGGCGATGACAAAAACATCAATCATTGACCAGCGGCCAACAAATTCCACCACTTCATAGATCAGATGCATGCGTTCCGAATCGCGCGCACCGTTGCCATTGGCATTCCAGCACAGCCAGGCGATAGCGATCATCTTTAGCGTCGGCACCATAATACTGGCAATAAAAATCACCAGCGCCACCGGATAAGACCCCTCGCTCCACAGTAAAATTACCCCGGCCATGATGGTTGACGGCATTTTATCGCCCAGCAGATCGGTGATCATGATCGGCATAATATTGGCGGGGAGATAGAGTATAAATGAGGTCACCAGCAGGGCCAGCGTCCACTGCAGGCTGTTTTTACGCCGCGCCGTTCCTTTACTATGACAGCGCGGGCAGACCGTCTGGTCGACGGGTAACACCGCCGTGCAGCAGGCGCAGGAGCGCAGCCCCTGGCGGATGCCGGCCACTCCGACCTTCAGCGGTTGGCTAATGGCTGGCATGGGGGCAATATCATCCCACAGCCAGCGGCGGTCGACGCACTGGAAAGTGCGTAACTGCAGCAGACAAAACATGCACCACGGAACAAAGCTCAGACCGATACCGATATCGCCATAGGCCATCAGCTTAACGAAGCTCACCAGCACGCCGGCAAGAAAGATCTCCGCCATTCCCCACGTCTTCAGGTGAAACAGAATTCGTGCCAGAAACGCTTTCAGGCCAGCGGGCATCCTGACCCGATTGACCAACAGCAGAATGGTGACCAGGCAAAAGGCCGGTACCAGTTGCACAAAGAGTAAAAAGAAGGTGCCGAGGCTGGCGTAATCCTCGGTAAATAACACATTGGGAATTTCCAACAGCTCTATTTCGCTGCTGATCCCGCCCACTTTCATGTAGATAAATGGAAACAGGTTGGCCAACAGCAGCATAAACAGCGCGACCAACGCGTAAGCCGTGGGACGCTGGCGAGGCGCGTCCCACGTGGTGGTTAACGTTGTACCGCAGCGCGGGCAAGCGGCTTTCTGGCGATGCTCCAGCTGCGGCAAAGCCACCAGCAAATCACATTGGGGACATAAAATATGTCGCGCAGCATGATGATGATCGCACATGACAACTCCTCGGCTCAGGCGCCGTTCTTTAATCCTTCGAGATATTCCCAGCGTTCAAAGGCTGCTTCCAGCGCCTGTTCCGCTTCGGCCAGCTTAGCCAGCACCTGCTGCGTGCGATCGTGCGGTTGTCCAAAGAAGTCGGGATCGGCAACCTGTTCCTGCAGCGTCTGCAGTTCGGCCTCGAGAGCTTCCAGCTTCTGCGGCAGCTGTTCCAGCTCGCGCTGCAGGTTATAGCTTAGTTTGTTCCCACCGCGTTTGACAGTTTCTGCTTTTGGCTGAGCGACTTCCATCGTTTTTTTCGCTGCCGGCTGCTTCTGCGCCAACGACTGGGCCTGCTGGCCGCGGGCATCGTGATAGCCGCCGATGTACTGGCCGATGCGACCGCCGCCTTCGAAGATCCAGCATTCGGTTACGGTGTTATCCACGAACTGACGATCGTGGCTTACCAGCATCACGGTGCCCTGATAGCCATCGATCAGCTCTTCCAGCAGCTCCAGCGTTTCGACATCCAGGTCGTTTGTCGGTTCATCGAGAATCAATAAGTTGCTGGGTTTCAGGAACAGCCGCGCCAGCAGCAGGCGGTTACGTTCCCCACCGGAGAGCGCGCGCACCGGGGTCATCGCCCGTTTTGGATGGAACAGGAAGTCCTGCAGGTAGCCCAGCACATGGCGCGGCTTACCGTTAACCATCACCTCTTGCTTACCTTCCGCGAGGTTATCCATCACCGTCCGATCCGGATCCAGCTCTGCGCGGTGCTGGTCGAAGTAGGCGACTTCCAGTTTAGTACCGACGTGGATCCGCCCGCTGTCGGCCTGCAGCTGGCCAAGCATCAGCTTCAGCAGCGTGGTTTTCCCACAGCCGTTGGGGCCAATCAGGGCAATCTTGTCGCCACGCTGGATCTGCGCGGAGAAATCTTTCACCAGCACTTTGCCATCAACCTGGTAGTTGACGTTCTCCATTTCGAACACGATTTTGCCGGAGCGCGAAGCCTCTTCAACCTGCATTCTGGCACTGCCCATCACTTCCCGGCGCTCTCCGCGCTCGCGACGCATCGCCTTCAGGGCGCGAACGCGGCCTTCGTTACGCGTGCGGCGCGCTTTGATCCCCTGGCGGATCCATACCTCTTCCTGGGCCAGCTTGCGGTCGAATTCCGCATTCTGCAGCTCTTCAACCCGCAGGGCTTCCTCTTTATCCAGCAGATACTGATCGTAATCGCCCGGGTAGGTCACCAGCTTGCCGCGATCGAGGTCGACGATGCGCGTCGCCATATTGCGGATAAAGGAGCGGTCGTGCGAAATAAAGATAATGGTGCCTTTAAAGGTTTTGAGGAACCCTTCCAGCCAGTCGATGGTTTCGATATCCAGGTGGTTGGTGGGTTCATCGAGCAGCAGCACGCGCGGCCCGCTGACCAGCGCGCGGCCCAGCGCCGCTTTACGCAGCCAGCCACCGGACAGGGATGCCAGCTGCGCGTTGGCGTCGAGACCAAGCTGCTCAATCACTTCGTTAATGCGGCTGTCCAGCTGCCACAGCCCCAGGTTATCGAGCTGCTCCTGCAGGCGCGCCAGTTCATTTAAATTTTTGTCACTCGGATCGGTCATGACCTGATGCGACACGTCATGATAGGCCTTCAGGTAGGCCGCCTGCTCGGCGATGCCTTCCGCGACAAAATCGTACACCGTACCGGCGACATTGCGCGGCGGATCCTGCTGCAGACGCGCCACAATCAGATCCTGTTCATAAATAATGCGCCCGTCATCCAGCCCCTGCTCGCGGTTGAGGATCTTCATCAGGGTCGATTTACCGGCGCCGTTGCGTCCGACGAGGCAGACGCGCTCGTTATCTTCGATATGCAGCTCGGCATTATCCAGCAGCGGCGCATCGCTGAAGGAAAGCCAGGCGCCGTGCATACTAATCAGTGACATTCTTTATTCCTTTCAGGCTGCGGTAATCAGCCAGCAGTTGTGGATCTGACGGTTGCGGGCAAAATCCTGCGACAGCGTTTTTTGCGAAATTTCTTGCGCCTTCAGGCCAAGCGCCGCCAGCCCGTCATGATCCATACGGAAACCGCGTTTGTTATTCGAGAACATAATGGTGCCGCCTTTACGCAGCAGACGTTTCAGATCGGTCATCAGGCGAATGTGATCGCGCTGGACGTCGAAAGCATCTTCCATTCGTTTGGAGTTGGAGAAGGTCGGCGGATCGATAAAGATCAGATCGAACTGCTCGGTGCTCTCCCGCAGCCAGCCCAGCACGTCCGCCTGCATCAGGCGATGCGCGCGGCCGGTCAGGCCATTGAGACGCAGGTTGCGTTCCGCCCACTCCAGGTAGGTGCGCGACATATCCACCGTGGTGGTGGAGCGCGCGCCGCCGAGACCGGCGTGGACGCTGGCGCTGCCGGTATAGGAGAACAGGTTCAGGAAGTCCTTGCCTTTGCTCATCTGGCCGAGCATACGGCGGGCGATACGGTGGTCGAGGAACAGACCGGTATCCAGGTAGTCGGTGAGGTTGACCCACAGGCGCGCGTTGTACTCCTGCACCTCGATAAAGTCGCCCTTCTCCGCCATCTTCTGGTACTGGTTTTTCCCCTTCTGCCGCTCGCGGGTCTTCAGCACCAGCTTGTTAGGCGCCATGTCCAGTACGGCGATGGTCGCGGCGATAATATCGAACAGGCGCTGGCGCGCTTTGTGCGCATCGACGGTTTTCGGCGGGGCATATTCCTGGACCACCACCCAGTCGGCGTAGCGGTCGATGGCCACGTTGTATTCCGGCAGGTCAGCATCGTACAGGCGATAGCATTCAATGCCTTCCTGACGGGCCCACTTTTCAAACTTCTTCAGGTTCTTACGCAGACGGTTAGCAAAATCTTCCGCCAGCATCGCCGGCTTGCCGCCTTCGCTCTCCGCCAGGTGATAATTCTTCTGTACGCAGTCCAGCGGGCCGTTCTTGGCTTTAAACTGTTTGTCGGCGCGCAGCTGCAGGCAGCTTAACAGCTCCGGCGAGGCGCTGAACACCGACAGGTTCCAGCCGCCAAACTGACTTTTCATGATCCGGCCCAGCAGGCTGTGCAGGGCGATCAGCGCCGGCTCGCTTTCCAGACGCTCGCCGTACGGCGGGTTGCTGATCACGGTGCCGTACGGGCCTTTCGGTAGCGGATTATTCAGCTGGGCGACGTCTTTGACTTCAAAATCGATCAGCTCGCCGATGCCGGCCCGACGGGCGTTGCGACGGGCGCGGTCAATGACGCGTTCGTCGACATCGGAGCCATAGAAGCGTGACCCATATGCCGCCAGCCCCTGACGGGCGCGCGTTTGCGCTTCCGCTTTCACTTCTTTCCAGATGGCGTCGTCGTGCTGCGCCCAGCCGCCAAAGCCCCAGTGGCCGCGGTGCAGGCCCGGCGCGCGGTCGGTCGCCAGCATCGCCGCCTCAATCAGCAGGGTACCGGAGCCGCACATCGGATCGAGCAGCGGGGTGCCCGGCACCCAGCCGGAGCGCATCACGATCGCCGCCGCGAGGTTTTCTTTGATCGGCGCCATACCGGTGCCATCGCGGTAGCCGCGCAGGTGCAGGCCTTCGCCGCTCAGATCCAGCGAGATGTGCGCCGTCTCTTTGTTCAGCCAGACGTTGATCCGCAGATCGGGCGACTCACGATCGACGTTCGGGCGAGGCAGGTTCTTACGGGTGAAGCTGTCGACAATGGCGTCTTTGACCTTCAGCGCACCGTACTGGCTGTTGCGGATCTCCTCATTGAGACCGCTAAAATGCACCGCGAAGGTGGCGCCAGGGTTGAACATCTCCGTCCACGGAATGGCCTGTACGCCGAGGTACAGATCCAGATCGCTGTATACGCGACACTCGCCCAGCGGCAGCATGATGCGCGAAGCCAGCCGGCTCCACATCAGGCTTTGATACAGCAGGCGCGTATCCCCCTGAAAATGGACCCCGCCCTGGACTACCTGGCAGTCCGTCGCGCCAAGCCCTTCCAGTTCAGTTTTTAACAGCTCTTCCAGCCCACGAGCCGTACTGGCAAACAGAGAATTCATATCGTCACTTTTACTTAAAGAAAATTGGTGCGCATTATAGCCAATATGTGCCCTATGTCATAAAGTTATAGGCTTATTTTTGGAACCCGGAGGCAGCGTATGGTAACGCTCTCGCGTCTTTTTATTCATCCCGTTAAATCCATGCGCGGCATGGGCCTGACCCACGCCTTTGCCGATATCAGCGGCCTGGCCTTCGATCGCCTGTTTATGGTCACCGAAACCGACGGCACCTTTATTACCGCCCGTCAGTTTCCGCAAATGGTGAAATTTATTCCGGCGCCGCTGCATGATGGCCTTCACCTGACCGCACCGGACGGCAGCAGCGCCGTGGTGCGTTTTAACGATTTCGCCCCTCAGGCCGAGCCGACAGAAGTCTGGGGCAACCATTTTACCGCCCTTATCGCGCCCGCCGCCGTTAATCAGTGGCTCAGCGGCTTTTTCAATCGCGATGTCCAGCTGCGCTGGCTGGGGCCACAGTTAACCCGCCGGGTGAAGCGCCACGATGCGATACCGCTCTCCTTCGCCGACGGCTACCCTTACCTGCTGGCTAACGAGGCCTCGCTGCGCGACCTGCAGCAGCGCTGCCCGGCAAGCGTAAGCATAGAACAGTTTCGGCCTAATCTCGTGGTCACCGGCGCGGCGGCCTGGGATGAAGACAGCTGGAAAGTGATCCGCGTCGGCGAGGTGGTATTTGACGTCGCCAAGCCGTGCAGCCGCTGCATTTTTACCACCGTCAGTCCGGAGCGCGGGCAGAAGCATCCCAGCGGAGAGCCGCTGGAAACCTTAAAGCGCTTCCGCACCGCGCAGGATAATGGCGATGTCGACTTTGGTCAGAACCTGATTGCCCGTAACAGCGGCGTGATCCGGGTGGGGGATGAAGTGGAAATCCTCGCCCGCGGCCCGGCGAAAGCCTACGGCGCCGGCGAAAGCGACGATACCCCGGCTCCCGAGGCGCAGCAGCAGGCCACGGTTGCCATTGAATGGCAGGGTCAACAATTTACCGGCAATAACCAGCAGGTGCTGCTGGAACAACTGGAGCAACAGGGCATTCGCGTACCCTACTCGTGTCGGGCGGGGATCTGCGGCAGCTGCCGCATCCGTCTTGAAGAGGGGGAAGTGAGTCCGTTAAAGAAAAATGCGGTCGCCGGAGATGGCACCATTCTCGCCTGCAGCTGCGTGCCGAAAACGGCCCTGCGCCTTGCGCCTTAAACCGCCTGCCCCAGGCTGTAACTGACCGCGCTTTGCGCCGGCTGCAGCCTGTCGTTCATGATTTTAATCACATCGCCCAGCTGCATAACGCGGCCGGCAAGCGTGAGACCCGGCTGGGCCAGCAGACAAAGCGCGGCGTTATCGCCCGGCTCCACCACCAGCAAATTGACCTGCTCGCCGGTATCGCTCAGCCAGACGCAGGCCGCGTCGCCGCCGCTCGGCTGCCAGTGGTGGGGATGGGCGACGAAGTGCCAGCTTTTCGGCATCTGCGGTTTGAGAAAACGGATCGCGGTTAATGCGTTGAGGACTAATTCCGCCCGCTGCTCTTTCGACAACTCGAAATCGCGGCATTTTTCTTCAAAGGAGAAATAGAGCGCGGCGTCATCGACGCAGAATCCCGATGGGGCAAAAGCGTCCGGGGTCAGCATGCGCCGGGCGAAGCGCGAGCGAAATAACATGCCATTGGCCAGATCGAGCATCATGCGGTCGTGCTCTTCATCGTAATACCAACGCCAGTTATCGTCAGGTTTAATCCGCATTTTTCCCCCTGTCCCCTTTCATACGCCTCTGCAAAGTTGTTGCGACTTGCCGCAGAATATTTTCTAAAATTAAGAAAAGTCTAAAATGTTTAAATAAGCAACAGTGAGGGAATATAAAACAACCAGGGCCGGAAATAAAGCCCTGGGTGGGATTCAGAGGAGGAAAAGATTAGATGTGGGTAACAATTTCTTTAATCAGCGGCGGACCTTTAAAAATAAATCCGGAATAGATCTGCACCAGCGATGCTCCGGCGGCCATTTTTTCCCGCGCGGCAATCACGGAATCAATACCGCCCACGCCAATGATAGGCAAGCGGCCATTGAGCTCAGCGGAGAGCATACGGATAATTTCGGTACTTTTTAATTGTAATGGACGACCGCTAAGTCCGCCGGTCTCATCGCAATGTTTCATTCCCTGAACCAGAGAACGATCGAGGGTGGTATTGGTGGCAATCACGCCATCAATATTATGACGCACGAGGCTATCGGCAACCTGGATCAATTCCTCAGGCAAAAGATCCGGCGCGATCTTCACGGCGACCGGAACATATTTTTGATGCTTCTGCTGCAGCTCAAGCTGCTTATTTTTAATACCGGAGAGTAAATCATCGAGCGCTTCGCCGTATTGCAGCGTGCGCAGCCCCGGGGTATTCGGCGAGGAGATATTAATGGCGATATAGCCGGCATAGGGATAGACTTTTTCCATACAAATCAGATAATCATCTTTCCCGTGCTCAACCGGCGTGTCTTTATTTTTGCCGATATTGATGCCCAGCACGCCGTCAAAATGCGCCTTTTTCACGTTCTCAACCAGGTTATCGACGCCATGGTTATTAAAGCCCATGCGATTGATCAACCCCTCGGCATCCACCAGACGGAAGATCCTTGGCTTATCGTTGCCCGGCTGCGGACGCGGCGTCACGGTGCCGATCTCAATGGATCCAAAACCCATCGCGCCCAGCGCGTCAATGCATTCCCCGTTTTTATCCAGCCCGGCCGCCAGACCCAGCGGGTTTTTAAAGGTCAGCCCCATGCAGGTGACAGGCCTGGCCGGCACCTTCTGGCGAACCAGTATTTCCAGCGGCGTCCCGGTGACACGGCGTAATTGTTGAAAGGTAACTTCATGAGCGCGCTCAGGATCGAGCTGAAAAAGGGCTTTACGAACGAAGGGGTAGTACATGAACTCTCCTGGATTCCCGGTGTGCAAACCGGGGGCGTATTATGTGCGATCTGTTGCGGAAAGGGAATTGACCTGCGACAAAAAATCCCCCATCAGCGCAAACGATTACCTCCCCGCGCGCCGTTATGCGCTTTTCGGCTATCTAACGGTGGATAAATCATTTAGGGAAAGAATGGCCCTCTGTCACACTCACTACAAATGTTATCAATTATAGATAAATGCAAACATTTAGTTATAAGGAGAGAGAGATGCGCGTCATTACGCTTGCGGGCAGCCCGCGTTACCCTTCCCGTTCCAGCGCCCTGCTGGAATACGCCAGAGAGACGCTCACCGCCGCCGATATCGAAGTCTGCCACTGGCATCTGCAGAACTTTGCCCCGGAAGACCTCCTGTACGCTCGCTTTGACAATCCGGCGCTGCAGACGCTCAATGAGCAGCTGGCCGGGGCTGACGGACTGATCATCGCCACGCCGGTGTATAAAGCCTCGTTTTCCGGCGCCCTGAAAACGCTGCTCGACCTGCTTCCTGAGCGGGCGCTGGAGGGCAAAATCGTGCTGCCGCTGGCCACCGGCGGCACCATCGCCCACATGCTGGCGGTGGACTACGCCCTGAAGCCGGTGCTGAATGCCCTCAAGGCTCAGGAGATCCTCCATGGCGTCTTCGCCGACGACAGCCAGGTGACCGATTACCAGCACAAGCCGCAGTTCACCCCGAACCTGCAGCGGCGCCTCGATGAAGCCCTGGAGACCTTCTGGCAGGCGCTGCATCGCCCCAGCAGCCGCGCCCCGTCGTTAACCTCTCTGCGTGGGGTGGAACATGCTTAATCCTCTCCGCGCTCTGACCCTCGGCGGGCTGCTGCTGTTCTCCGCCCTGGGCCACGCCGCCCCGGCGGCGCCTGACGCCCTGCGCATCGGCTATCAGAAAGGCAGCGTCAGCATGGTGCTGGCGAAAAGCCATCAGCTGCTGGAGCAGCGCTACCCGCAAACCCATATTTCGTGGATTGAATTCCCGGCCGGTCCGCAGATGCTGGAGGCGCTGAACGTCGGCAGCATCGATATTGGCAGCACTGGCGACATTCCGCCTATTTTTGCGCAGGCGGCCGGCGCCGATCTGGTGTATATCGGTTCGGAACCGCCAAAGCCCAAAGCGGAAGTGATTCTGGTGGCGCAGGGCAGCCCGATTCATAACGTGGCTGAGCTAAAAGGGAAAAAGGTCGCTTTTCAGAAAGGCTCCAGCTCCCACAATCTGCTGCTGCGCGCCCTGCAGCTCGCAGGTTTGAAGTTTAGCGACATTCAGCCGGTCTATCTCGCCCCCGCCGATGCGCGCGCCGCCTTCCAGCAGGGCAATGTCGACGCCTGGGCGATCTGGGATCCGTATTACTCCTCCGCGCTGCTGCAGGGCGGCGCCCGGGTGCTGACCGACGGAACCGACCTGAAACAGACGGGATCCTTCTATCTCGCTTCCCGCCCTTACGCTGAACGTAATGGCGCCTTTATTGAGGGCGTACTCGATACCTTTACCCAGGCCGATGCCCTGACCCATAGCCAGCGTGCGCAAAGCATTACGCTGCTGGCAAAAACGATGGGATTACCGGAAGCGGTGATCGCCAGCTACCTGGACCATCGTCCCCCCACCTCGGTTACCCCGGTGAGCGCTGAAACCGCCGCTCGCCAGCAGCAGACGGCCGACCTGTTCTATGAGAACAAGCTGGTGCCGAAAAAAGTTGATATCCGGGCCCGCATCTGGCAGCCCGCCGCCGCACAAGGAGCGAAATCATGAGTCTGAATATGTTCTGGTTTTTACCGACCCATGGTGATGGTCGTTATCTGGGTACCGAAGAGGGAGCCCGTCCGGTCGATTACGGCTATCTGCAGCAAATCGCGCAGACGGCGGATCGGCTGGGATTCACCGGCGTACTGATCCCGACCGGGCGCTCATGTGAAGATGCCTGGCTGGTTGCGGCCTCGATGATCCCGGTAACGCAGCGGCTGAAATTTCTTGTCGCCCTGAGGCCAAGCGTGGTGTCGCCGACGGTGGCCGCGCGCCAGGCGGCGACCCTGGACCGACTGTCGAACGGCCGGGCGCTGTTCAATCTGGTCACCGGCAGCGATCCCGCCGAGCTGGCAGGCGACGGTGTCTTCCTCGACCACACCGAGCGCTATGAGGCCTCGGCTGAATTTACCCATATCTGGCGCAAGCTGATGGAGGGGGAGACTGTCACCTTTAACGGCAAGCATCAGCGCGTTCGCGACGCCAAACTGCTGTTCCCGCCGCTCCAGCAGCCGCGTCCGCCGCTCTATTTCGGCGGATCGTCTGAGGTGGCGCAGGATCTGGCCGCTGAGCAGGTCGATCTCTATCTTACCTGGGGCGAACCGCCAGCCCAGGTGGCAGAGAAGATAGCTCAGGTGCGGGAGAAAGCCGCCCGACACGGTCGCCGGGTGCGTTTTGGCATCCGCCTGCACGTGATCGTGCGGGAAACCAATGAGGAAGCCTGGCAGGCGGCGGACAGCCTTATCTCCCATCTGGATGATGAGACTATCGCCCGCGCCCAGGCGGCCTTCGCCAGAACCGACTCCGTCGGCCAGCAGCGGATGGCGGCGCTGCACAACGGTCGACGCGATAAGCTGGAAATCAGCCCCAACCTGTGGGCTGGCGTCGGTTTGGCGCGCGGCGGCGCCGGAACCGCGCTGGTGGGCGATGCCGCTACCGTTGCCGAACGGATCAATGAATACGCCGCGCTGGGTATCGATAGCTTTATCTTCTCCGGCTATCCGCATCTGGAAGAGGCGTATCGGGTCGGCGAGCTGCTGTTCCCGCTGCTCGACGTCGCGGTGCCATCTGTTCCGCAGCCGCACAACCTGCGTCTGCAGGGGGAAGCCGTCGCCAACGAGTTTATCCCGCGTAAAGTGGCGCAGAGCTGAGGAGGCACTGATGGCAAAATCAACCCATCCCCTGTTATTACGCCTCGCCCCCTGGCTGCTGCCGGTGGGAACGGTCATTGTCTGGCAGCTGGCGTCGTCCGTCGGCTGGCTGTCGACGCGGGTGCTGCCCTCGCCGGAGGGCGTTTTGAAAGCGTTCTGGACGCTCTCGGCCAGCGGTGAGCTGTGGCAGCATCTGGCCATTAGCTCGTGGCGGGCGCTGGTCGGCTTCGCCATCGGCGGCTCCATTGGACTGGTGCTCGGCCTGATCAGCGGTCTGTCACGCTGGGGCGAGCGCCTGCTGGACACGTCGATCCAGATGCTGCGCAATGTGCCGCACCTGGCGCTGATCCCACTGGTGATCTTGTGGTTCGGCATCGATGAGACCGCCAAGATCTTCCTCGTATCGCTGGGCACCCTGTTTCCGATCTATATCAATACCTGGCACGGGATCCGCAATATCGACCGTGGGCTGGTGGAGATGGCGCGCAGCTATGGTTTATCCGGCTTTGCTCTTTTCCGTCACGTGATTTTACCCGGCGCCCTGCCCTCGATTATGGTCGGCGTGCGTTTTGCACTCGGTCTGATGTGGCTGACGCTTATTGTCGCCGAAACCATCTCGGCGAACGCCGGTATCGGCTACCTGGCGATGAATGCGCGTGAATTTCTGCAAACCGACGTGATGGTGGTCGCCATCATTCTTTACGCCATTCTTGGCAAACTGGCCGACGTCAGCGCCCAGCTGCTGGAGCGGCTCTGGCTGCGCTGGAACCCGGCGTATCATCTTCAGGAGGCTAACGCATGAACACTGCCCGTCTGAACCCAGGTATCCCGCTGCTGCTGAACGGGGTGACTAAACGCTATGGCGACAACACCATTCTTAACGAGCTGGATCTGCATATCCCCAGCGGCCAGTTTGTGGCGGTGGTGGGCCGCAGCGGCGGCGGCAAAAGCACCCTGCTGCGCCTGCTGGCGGGCCTGGAAAAGCCGAATGCCGGCGAGCTGCTGGCAGGCGCGACGCCGCTGGCGGCGATCCAGGACGACACCCGGATGATGTTTCAGGATGCGCGCCTGCTGCCGTGGAAAACGGTGATTGATAACGTGGGGCTGGGGTTAAAAGGCGCCTGGCGCGACGCCGCCCTGCAGGCGTTGGCCAGCGTCGGACTCGAGAGCCGCGCGCAGGAGTGGCCGGCGGCGCTGTCGGGCGGGCAGAAGCAGCGCGTTGCGCTGGCCCGCGCGCTGATCCATCGCCCGCGCCTGCTGCTGCTGGACGAGCCGCTGGGGGCGCTGGACGCCCTCACCCGTCTGGAGATGCAGGAGCTGATCGTCTCCCTGTGGCAGGAGCATGGCTTTACGGTCCTGCTGGTGACCCACGACGTCAGCGAAGCCGTGGCGATGGCCGACCGGGTGCTGTTGATTGAAGAGAAGAAGATCGGTCTCGATTTGAACGTGGATATTCCGCGACCGCGGCGCACCGGTTCGGCGAAGCTGGCCGAGCTGGAGGCGGAGGTGCTGGATCGGGTGATGAAACGCGGCAAGAGCGAGAGCGCACCGCGTTTGTTTAGTCATGGCTAACTAACGTCCCCGGCCCGCGCTTCGCTCGGCCGGGCTACCAAATCGCACAGCGCTGTAGCCCCGGTAAGCGAGAGCGCAACCGGGGATTTTGCCACCGTTACGCCAGCGCCTTACTGATTTTCTCGTACAGATCGCCGGAGAGATCCTTCAGCCCCTTCAGTTGCTCCAGCGCGGCGCGCATCAGCGCCTGGCGTTTCTCATCATAACGCTTCAGACGAATCAACGGCTCAATCAGTCGCGATGCGACCTGCGGGTTGCGCTGGTTAAGCTCGGTCAGCATCTCCACCAGGAACTGGTAGCCGCTGCCGTCTTCAGCATGGAACGCCGCCGGGTTGCTGCTGGCGAAAGCGCCGATGAGCGACCGCACGCGGTTCGGGTTGCTCATGCTGAACGAACGATGGTTCAGCAGACCGCGTACCGTTTCGACCACATTGGCCGCCGGACTGGTGGACTGCAGGATAAACCACTTGTCCATCACCAGGCCGTCCTGATGCCATTTATCGTCATACTCCTGCATCAGCGCATCGCGGCACGGCAGCTCAGCGGCAACCGCCGCCGACAGCGCGGCCAGCGCGTCGGTCATGTTATCCGCCTGGTGATACTGCGCCGTCACCAGCTTATCGCCCAGCGTCGGCTCTGCGAACGCCAGATAGCGCAGGCAGGTATTGCGCAGGGCTCGCTTACCGATATCGGCGTGCTCCACCCGGTAGCTGTCGAGCTTATTGGCGTTATATACCGCGAGGAATTCGTCCGCCAGCTCGTTCGCCAGGGTGCGGGTGAGCGCCTCGCGCACGGTGGCGATGGCGATAGGATCGATAATGGCGAACATCTCGGCGATTTCGTTGGCCGACGGCAGGGTTAAGATCTCGGCGGCCAGCGCCGGGTCAATCTTCTCGTCGAGCAGAATCGCGCGGAAGGCATCCGCCACGTGCACCGGCAGCGACAGCGGCTGTCCCTGCTGATGACGGTTGACGTTCAGCTTGATGTAGGTCGCCAGCAGACTCTGCGCCGCATCCCAGCGCGAGAAATCATTCCGCGCATGGCGCATCAGGAAGGTCAGCTGCTGATCGCTCCACTTGTATTCCAGTTTCACCGGTGCTGAAAACTCGCACAGCAGGGCCGGGACCGGCTGGAAATAGACATTATCAAAGACGAAGGTCTGCTCAGCCTGGGTCACATTAAGCACCGGGTACAGCGGATGACCGCCCTTCTGCAGGGGGATCACCTTACCTTCGTTATCGTACAGCTCGATGGCAAACGGAATATGCAGCGGCTGTTTCTCAGCCTGCTCGGCGGTCGGCGGCGTGCGCTGGCTGATGGTCAGCGTATACTGCTCGGTTTCCGGGTTATAGTCGTCGTGGACGGTGACAATCGGCGTGCCGGACTGGCTGTACCAGCGGCGGAAGTGCGACAGGTCGACGTTAGAAGCATCTTCCATCGCCTGGACGAAATCGTCGCAGGTGGCGGCGCTGCCGTCATGACGTTCGAAATATAGCTGCATCCCTTTCTGGAAGTTTTCTTCACCCAGCAGCGTGTGCAGCATGCGGATCACTTCGGCACCCTTTTCATAGACCGTCAGGGTATAGAAGTTATTCATCTCGATAACCCTATCCGGGCGGATCGGGTGCGCCATCGGGCTGGCGTCTTCGGCAAACTGCAGCCCGCGCATGGTGCGCACGTTGTTAATGCGGTTCACCGCCCGCGAGCCGAGGTCGGAACTGAACTCCTGATCGCGGAACACGGTCAGCCCCTCTTTCAGGCTGAGCTGGAACCAGTCGCGACAGGTGACGCGGTTGCCGGTCCAGTTATGGAAATACTCATGGCCAATCACCCGCTCGATATCGAGGTAGTCTTTATCGGTGGCGGTGTCGGTGCGGGCCAGGACATATTTGGAGTTAAAGACGTTCAGCCCTTTGTTTTCCATCGCTCCCATATTGAAGAAGTCGACGGCGACAATCATATAGATGTCGAGGTCGTACTCGAGGCCAAAGCGCTCCTCATCCCATTTCATGGAGTTTTTCAGCGAGGTCATCGCCCACGGCGCGCGGTCGAGGTTACCGCGATCGACGTACAATTCCAGCGCCACTTCACGCCCGGAGCGGGTGGTAAAAGTGTCGCGCAGGACGTCGAAATCACCGGCCACCAGCGCAAACAGGTAGCACGGCTTCGGGAAGGGATCCTGCCACTGTACCCAGTGACGACCGTTCTCCAGTTCCCCTTCCGCCATCCGGTTGCCGTTGGAGAGCAGGAACGGATATTTGGCTTTATCGGCGATAATTTTGGTGGTAAAGCGCGCCAGCACATCCGGACGGTCCAGGTACCAGGTGATATGGCGGAAACCTTCCGCTTCACACTGGGTGCACAGCGCTTCGCCTGACTGATACAGACCTTCCAGCGCGGTGTTCGCCGCCGGGCTGATCTCATTGACGATGGTCAGGGTGAAATGCTCCGGCAAGCCGCCGATCACCAGCTGATTGTTTTCTTCTTTATAGTCGCTCCACGGCTGGCCGTTCACCTGCAGAGCAATCAGGGTCAGATCTTCGCCGTCCAGGCGCAATGGCACATCAGACGCAGCCGCATGGCGGGAGACCTTGCTCTCGGCCGTAACAACGGTTTTTGCGGCATCCAGGTCAAAGGTCAAATCGATATCGCTAATCAGATACTCCGGCGCACGATAGTCGTGGCGGTATTTGGCTTGGGGCTGTTGTGTCATAAAAAACCTTTAGCATCTTCGGTAAAGTGTCGTCCCAGTCTATTCCTGTTGTGTCAATCGCGCTATGCAGAATCTTCATCTTTTCAACGTGAAACACGAAAATCGCTACATTTTGTTAACACTCGCGGCACGAATTGCCCTCGACCCGACGCAAAGCTTGTGGTGTGATCCATGTTCAATATATTAAACTAGGCCTCGCAAATGACCGTCAGCGTCGCCATCGCTCGCCATCGCGGGACAGAGCCGGGTAATAAAGGTATACTCCGCCTCCTTTTTCCGCGTTGGTTTCGATGGAACGCTCCAGTGAGAGGATGCTACTGCGCACCATGACACAATTCACTTCTCCTGTACTGCATTCGCTGCTTGATACGGATGCCTACAAGCTGCACATGCAGCAGGCTGTCTTCCACCGCTACGGCGATGTACATGTGGCGGCGGAGTTTCGCTGCCGTGGAGACGACCTGCTCGGCATTTATGCCGACGCGATCCGCGAGCAGGTGGAGTCCATGCGCGATCTGAGGCTGCGGGATGATGAATATCGCTGGCTGTCCACCCTTCCCTTTTTTCGCCAGGATTACCTCGACTGGCTGCGCGATTTTCGCTATGACCCGCGCCAGGTCACGGTCGCCAATGACAACGGCAAGCTGAACATTCGCCTCACCGGCCCGTGGCGGGAAGCCATCATGTGGGAAGTCCCCCTGCTGGCGGTGATAAGCGAGCTGGTCCATCGCTACCGTTCACCCGAGATGGGCGTTGAACAAGCGCTAAACGCGCTGGAGCATAAGCTAGGCGACTTCGCCACCATGACCGCTGACCTCGATATGAGCGCCTTCCGCCTGATGGATTTCGGCACCCGCCGTCGTTTTTCACGCGATGTACAGGAAGCCATTGTGCAACGCCTGCAGCAGGAGCCCTGGTTTGTCGGCACCAGCAACTACGATCTGGCGCGCCGTCTGAACTTAACCCCGATGGGCACCCAGGCCCATGAGTGGTTCCAGGCCCACCAGCAGATCAGCCCGAACCTGGCCAGCAGCCAGCGGGCGGCCCTCGCCGCCTGGCTGGAAGAGTATCCTGACCAGCTGGGCATCGCGCTGACCGACTGCATCACCATGGATGCGTTCCTGCGCGATTTCGGTCCGGAGTTCGCCACCCGCTATCAGGGTTTGCGCCACGACTCCGGCGACCCGGTGGAATGGGGTGAAAAAGCCATCGCCCATTACCAGAAGCTGGGCATCGATCCGCTGAGCAAAGTGCTGGTCTTCTCCGATAATCTCGACCTGGCGAAAGCCGTCGACCTGTATCGCCACTTCGCCTCGCGGGTGAAGCTGAGCTTTGGTATTGGTACCCGTTTAACCTGCGATCTGCCGCAGGTTAAACCGCTCAATATCGTGATTAAGCTGGTGGAATGTAACGGCAAGCCGGTGGCGAAGCTCTCCGACAGCCCGGGGAAAACCATCTGCCACGATAAGGCCTTCGTCCGCGCCCTGCGCGAGGCGTTCGACCTGCCGCCGATTAAAAAGGCAAGCTAAAAAACATGGCCCGACGGCATTCTGCTATCGGGCCAATCAATATCACTCCTGCGGCAGACGGGTTCTGACGACCTCGGCAAAATACTCCGCGCCAGTTAGCAATATCTCATCATTAAAGTCGTAGCAGGCATTATGCAACGGTGTATTGCCCTGAGCATCTGAACCATCGCCGTTGCCTAAAAAGATGAAACAGCCGGGGATTTTTTGCAGAAAAGCGCCAAAATCCTCCGAAATCATCATCTGTGCGACGTTGCCGTCCACCTTCTCAGCCCCTACCACGTTAATCGCAGCGGTGACCGCCACATCAACGCATTTCTGCCAGTTCACCGTTGGCGCAAATTCATGGGTATAGCTGAACTGGCACCTAGCACCGTGCATCGCGCAAATTGCTTCGCTAATGGTACGCATTCGTTCTTCGAGCAGCATCTGCACCTCCGGTACAAAGCTGCGCGTATCCCCTTTGATTTCAACATGCGTCGGAATCGCATTGCGGATGCCATCGGTGTGCAGTTCAGTACAGGAAATGACCGCTGGCACGTTCGGATCAACATTTCGCGAAACAATTGTCTGCAAAGCCAGGATGATTTCCGCCGCAATTACCAGCGGATCTTTCGCCATATGCGGCCGCGCCGCATGCGCTCCCTGCCCTTGAATACGAATAATAAAGTTATCTTCACTGGCCATAATGCCACCGACTCGCGTGGCGATAGTCCCGGCTTTCATACCCGGCATATTATGCAGACCGTAGATTTCCTCAATGCCAAAGCGTTCAATAACGCCATCGTCCATCATCGCTCTGGCGCCATAGCCAGGCTCCTCAGCAGGCTGAAAAACAAAGATGACCGTGCCGTTAAAATTCTGCCGCTGCAATAGCAACTGCGCCGCGCCCAATGCAATGCAGGTATGACCATCATGCCCGCAGCCGTGCATCCGATCGGCGGTCATGGAGCGGTAAGACCGGTCTCCCTGTTCGGTCAATTGAATGGCATCAATATCGGCACGAATAGCGATAACGCCCTTGCCATCGCCGCATTTCAATCTCCCCACTACCCCGGTTTTGCCAATATCGCGGTGTACCTCAATGCCCATGGCCTCGAGCTTTTCGGCAATAAACCGTGAAGTATTCTGCTCCTCGAAGGCGCTTTCCGGATGGGCATGCAAATAGTGACGCCAGGCGATAAGCTGCTGCTTTAACTGTTGCTGATTCATTCTCTGCTCCTGTAAACATTAGTCCATACGCTGGGCGCGCTGTAAAACCACCTGCAGCAGCACATTGGCGCCAGCAATCAGGTCTTTGGCCGCACTGTGTTCTTTGACGTTGTGACTGATGCCATCAACGCAGGGGACAAAAATCATCCCGGCGGAACATACCGACGCCATAAATTGTGCATCGTGTCCAGCGCCGCTTGGCAAACGTCGGTAACTGAGCGCCTGACGCTCCGCCTCGGCTTCCACCGCATTGACGATCTCATCGGCAAAAATGACCGGTTCAAAGCGCACCAGTGAGCGGCTGGTTATCTCCACGCCCTCTTCCTGCGACGTTTTTGCGACAAATTCTGCCAGTTGCTGCTCCGCCAGACATAAGATCGCATTATCGGTATTGCGAAGATCCACTGACATAACGACATGGTTGGGAATGACGTTGATCAGATTAGGCTTCACGCTGAAATGCCCAACGGTAGCTACCTGATCACCACCAAGGCTTAGCGCCAGCTCACGGGCAAAAACAGCGATTTTCGCAGCCGCCAGCCCGGCATCGCGTCTCATGGACATTGGGGTAGTACCCGCATGATTCGATACGCCTCTCAGGGTAAATTCCTGCCACGAAATACCCTGTACGCCGGTAACAACGCCAATATCAATTTGCTCTTTATCAAGAATCGGTCCCTGTTCGATATGCAGCTCAACGTAGCTATCTACCGCCATATCTCCCGGCTGACGTTCGCCCTTATAACCAATGTTACGCAGCGCTTCATCGAGCGTGATACCGTCGAGATCTTTTGCCGCGAGCGCCTGCGCCAACGGATACTCGCCGGCAAACACCACGCTGCCCATCATATCGGGCTGAAATCGCACCCCCTCCTCGTTAGTAAAGAAGGTTACCGCCAACGGTCGTCGGGGGCGGATCCCGGCATCCTGAAGGGTGGCAATCACCTCAAGGCCGGCCATAACGCCGTAGTTGCCATCGTATAACCCACCGGTAGCGACGGTATCGATATGTGACCCCATCATCACCATCGGCAACGTCTCCTCGCCGTGATAAACACCGGTGACATTACCGATAGCATCAATAGACACACTCAGGCCCAGGGCCTTCATGCGGGCTACAACAAAGTCCCTGCCGGCTTTATCTTCGGCCGTCGCTGCCAGGCGGCATACGCCGCCGCCTTCCAGCGCACCATATTCGCCAAGCGCATACAGGGAATCGATAAGCCGTTGGCCGTTAATCTGCAGAAAATGACTCATAAAACATCTCGCTAGTGATGGTGGTTATTGGAACATGCCGTAAAAAATGGCAGAGACGGTGATAAGCCCGATCAGGGTGACGAAAACGTTGCTCGCTTTACCGCGCCAGGGGGCAAGCACCGGTAATTTATGAATGGCGTACATAGGCAACAGCAGAAGAATTGCCGCCCCGGTGGGACCGCTGATGCATTCGATAATACCGAGGATACTGGGGTTCTTGTACGCGGCGAACCAGCAGGTAAACACCATAAACACCAGGATGACCGCGTCGACGAGGCGAATGCCAGGTTTTTTCCCGCGTGCGGCGGCGGCCTCCAGAATCAGGTCGCGCAGCGATTCATAGGCGCCGATGTAGTGGCCAAGAAATGATTTAGTAATAGCGACAAAGGCGATAATCGGCGATAGCCAGGCAATAATCGGTGTATCGTACTGATTGGCCAGATAGGACAAAATCGACAGATTCTGGGCTTTGGCTTCCGCCAGTTGCTGCGGCGACAGGCTTAACACGCAGCTGAGAACAAAAAACAGCACCACCACCGTCATGAGCAGGATACCGTAGCGCTGGATCTGCGCGCATTTCCCCTCAGCGAACGCCAGACCGTAACGCTGCTTCTGGCGCACCACCATCGGCGAAATGATGGGATAGTGGTTAAACGACATCACCAGTACCGGGAAGGTCATCCAGAGGGATAACATGATCCCCTGCCCATCGCCTGTGGCGCTGAAGCTTGCGGTTTGCAAAATTGCGCCGTTCCAGTGCGGAATCAGAAAAAGTGCCATAAAAATAAGCGAGATAATAAAGGGATAAACCAGGGTGCTCATCACCCGCATTATCAAACGCTGTCCAAAACGGACGATAAACATCAGCCCGAGGATCAGAACGATGGCCACCAGCGACCGGGGAGGCTCGGCCATTGCCAACTGGTGGGTGATAAAGCTCTGCGCGGTGTTGGTGATTGCCACCGCATACATAATCAGAATGGTATAGACGGCGAAGAAATAGATGACGGTAAACACTTTTCCCGCCAGCGCGCCAAAATGCTCGCCAATAACATCGGTAATACTGCTTTCCGGCGTATTGGAAGAGTAAATGAATCTCGCCAGACCGCGGTGAGCCAGATAAGTAATAGGAAAAGCGAGGACAAAAACAATCAACAGCGGCCAGAAGCCGCCAATTCCGGCATTAATCGGCAGAAACAGCACCCCGGCGCCAATTGCGGTACCGAAAAGGCCAAGGACCCAAACGGTATCTTCGCTATGCCACTTTGCGGGATCGGAACATCCTTTATTGATAATTATATTTTCAGTATTCATCGGTCAGGTTCTCTCTGTGCATGACGCGAAAGCGCGTATGTTTTCGTTATGAGTCAGAACGCTTGTCACACCGAGGGCTCGTAGGGTAGGTAAGATGGCCCCATTGTTATTGTCGATAGCGCTCAACCATTACGTCCAAACCAGACGATGTCTTCATAGACATCGGGTGATGTATCTCCTTCCGTGCTGATTAACAGAACCTGTGCATCGGCATTCAGGCGCAGAGATTCGGCAAGCTCGCGATACTCCGGCTGAGTCATCAGCGCGTAAAGCACGCCAGTGCCGATAGCGCCGGATTCCCCGGAGACAAAAGGTTCGTCAGTACCTGGTCGCGGAGCGGCCAGCAGGCGCATGCCATTGGCGGCCAGACAATCGTCGGCGGAAATAAAACAGGTGGCATGGTCGCGGAGCATTGGCCAGCTGGTGATATTAGGTTCACCACAGGCAAGCCCGGCCATCAGGGTTGACATATCCCCGCCGACGCTGTGCGGCAGCCCGTCATTAATGGTTGCCGAGCGATACAGGCAGTTCGCCTTGTGCGGCTCAACGATGATGATGGTGGGAGCCTGCTGCTGCATCTTTTCGATGAAATATCCCATGATGCTGCCGGCAAACGACCCGACACCGGCTTGTAAAAACAGATGCGTCGGCATCGGCGCCCCGCTTTCTACCAATTGCTGCCAGATTTCAACAGCGAGGGTCATATAGCCTTGCATGATCCATGTGGGGATCTGCTCGTAGCCCTGCCAGGCGGTATCCTGGAGTAAAACCCATCCCTGCTCGCGCGCGGTTTTGGCCGCCAGCCGAACTGTGTCGTCGTAGTTCAGTTCAGTAATCGTGCATTCGGCGCCATGCCGGCGAATATTCTGCGCGCGTACCGGTGACGAGCCCTTTGGCATATACACCACCGCACGCAGCCCAAGCTGCTCAGCCGCCCACGCCACGCCACGTCCATGGTTACCGTCGGTAGCAGTCACAAATACGATGTCCTTGATACGCGCCTTAATCGCTGGTGAATTAAGCTCGGCAAAGCTCAACGTAGTAATATCTCGCTCAAGCAGAGCGGCAAGATATTTCCCCATCGCATAAGATCCGCCTAATCCTTTAAACGCATTCAAACCGAATCGCTGGGCTTCATCTTTTATATGGATCGATCCCAGCCCCAGCCGCTGGCTTAAAAATTCCAGCTTACGCAGCGGCGTGACCCGGTAATCAGGAAATTTTTGATGGAATGCCAGCACTTCGTTCCCCACGTTTTCATTGAGCAGACTCAAGTCTGCTCCCTGGCCATAGGGCTGCCGCCGGGCGTTGAGTTGAAATTTAATTGTGTCCACTATTCAGGCACCTCTATTTTCATATCGTCCTGCGACGATAACGTTATTAGCGACCATTCCGCCTAAACGACGGGTGCACGGATCCGTGCGGCCTGAGACAGGACGGTCGCTTTAAATTGGTTAAGTCAGAGTGTGAGAGGCTTTTTGTCGCGATATGCCGCTTTCCCACTGCCTGTGATGGTACACTGCGCCCGGCGGTTAATTGGCGCAAAGTTGCCCATCGCGCCGCAATTTTCACTCTGTTTTATCATTCTTTCGCAACAACGTTGCATTAGTGAGATTGATCACAGGCTTGCAGGACGAGATATATGATGAAACTTGACGCATGGGATAAAAAAATTCTTACGCTCTTGCAGCGTAATAATCGCTTGTCGCAACGGGAGATCGCCGATCGGATCTGCCTGTCTCCTTCGGCAGTCAATCGGCGTATCGCTGCACTTGAGGATGCAGGGGTGATTAAAGGCAGTGTTAGCTTAGTGGACGCCAGTAAAGTGGGAAGACCCATCACCATTATGGTGCAGGTGACCATTGAGAATGAACGTCTCGATCTGCTTGAGGAGGATAAACAGCGTTTCGTAACCTGTCCGCAAGTGCAGCAGGTCTACTATGTCACTGGCGACTTCGATTTTCTGCTCGTGATCAACGTCCGTGATATGGCGGAATACGAAGCGCTAACCCGTGAACTCTTTTTTGCCTCGGGAAATATCAAGTCTTTCCGGACCATCGTGTCGATGCAAAATGCGAAGCAGGAAATGACGGTCATTATCGAGTAAGTCGTGTAAAAGTCGAAATGGGGAGCCAAAGAACGCCCCGGAGGTGTATTTATTTCCGAAATCCACCCTTCCCTGTGCGAAATCTACTTGTCTGATGGAAGATGACAGGTAACATAGATATCCCCCCGCTGTAGGGGGAAGAGACTTTTTTATTGGACTATATAGAGAGATTATTATGAGCGTTGTGCCTGTAGCCGACGTACTCCAGGGCCGCGTTGCCGTTGACAGCGAAGTCACGGTCCGCGGATGGGTGCGTACCCGCCGAGATTCAAAAGCTGGCTTTTCATTCCTCGCCGTCTATGACGGTTCCTGCTTTGATCCTGTACAGGCCGTTATTAATAATTCTCTGCCCAATTACAATCAGGAAGTGCTGCGTCTGACCACCGGTTGCTCGGTGATTGTCACCGGTAAAGTCGTGGCTTCCCAGGGCCAGGGTCAAAGCTTTGAGATCCAGGCGACCAACGTGGAAGTGACCGGCTGGGTGGAAGACCCGGACACCTACCCGATGGCGGCCAAGCGTCACAGCATCGAGTATCTGCGTGAGGTGGCCCACCTGCGTCCGCGCACCAACCTGATCGGCGCGGTTGCCCGCGTGCGTCACACCCTGGCGCAGGCGCTGCATCGCTTCTTTGATGAGCAGGGCTTCTTCTGGGTCTCCACCCCGCTGATTACTGCCTCCGATACCGAAGGCGCCGGCGAAATGTTCCGCGTGTCGACGCTGGATCTGGAAAACCTGCCGCGTAACGATCAGGGCAAAGTCGATTTCGACAAAGACTTCTTCGGTAAAGAGTCGTTCCTGACCGTTTCCGGCCAGCTGAACGGCGAGACCTATGCCTGCGCGCTGTCGAAGATTTACACCTTCGGCCCGACCTTCCGTGCGGAAAACTCCAACACCAGCCGCCACCTGGCGGAGTTCTGGATGCTGGAGCCGGAAGTGGCCTTCGCTAACCTGAACGATGTTGCCGGCCTGGCGGAAGCGATGCTCAAGTACGTCTTTAAAGCGGTACTGGAAGAGCGCGCGGACGACATGCAGTTCTTCGCCGAGCGCGTTGATAAAGACGCTATCGACCGTCTGCAGCGCTTTATCACCGCTGATTTTGCGCAGGTGGATTATACCGACGCCGTCACTATTCTGGAAAACTGCGGCAAGCAGTTCGAGAACCCGGTGTACTGGGGCGTGGATCTCTCCTCCGAGCACGAACGTTACCTGGCTGAAGAACACTTCAAAGCGCCGGTGGTAGTGAAAAACTATCCGAAAGATATTAAAGCCTTTTACATGCGCCTCAACGAAGACGGTAAAACCGTCGCGGCAATGGACGTCCTGGCGCCGGGTATTGGCGAGATCATCGGCGGTTCCCAACGTGAAGAGCGCCTCGACGTGCTCGACGCGCGTATGGCCGAGATGGGTCTGAATAAAGAAGACTACTGGTGGTATCGCGACCTGCGCCGCTACGGCACCGTTCCACACTCCGGCTTTGGCCTGGGCTTCGAGCGTCTGATCGCTTACGTGACCGGCGTGCAGAACGTCCGCGATGTCATCCCGTTCCCGCGGACCCCGCGCAACGCGACATTCTAAATTTTTCTGACATAAACCTGAAAGGCCAGCGCAAGCTGGCCTTTTTTTATGTCAATTACTGTTATCAAAATTCAACAAACTTAAACATCAAGGCCTCGGATTCACATTTATGTTACGCACTGTTTCGGTGCATCCGGGTGATGCAGATCGCACTTTATGTTCATAACGGAGCAAACCCTCTGATAAATTTGCTCATTTTTTAACCACACGCCGCACGTCTTGCCAAGACAAAGGCTGAATAAAAAGAAGACGAATTCAACACACAAAATGAGCAAATTTACGCTTATCCAAATTAATCATAAATAATTCATATAGATAGATATGGGAAGGCGATTTACCTCACCATGTGGAACGGAATTTTGATTAAGTTCACAAAGTTCCCATAAATACATATTTAGTTACATGTTTTTTCGTTTTGTTACTCATATAAGATATTAGTAGCATTTTCCGGCTAGCGAAACGTTGTCGCGGATGGAAAGATGCCTTCAGACACCAAACTCTCATCAATGGTTCTGTAAGTTTTTATTGACAGAACTTATTGACGGCAGTGGCACGTGTTCATATAAAAAATATTAATGAGGGTAATAAATAATGATGAAGCGCAATATTCTGGCAGTGGTGATCCCTGCCCTGCTGGTAGCCGGTGCAGCTAACGCTGCAGAAATCTATAACAAAAACGGCAACAAACTGGACTTCTACGGAAAAATGGTCGGCGAGCACGTCTGGACCACCAATGGCGACACCAGCAGCGACGATACCACCTACGCCCGTATCGGCCTGAAAGGCGAAACCCAGATCAACGATCAGCTGACCGGCTACGGTCAGTGGGAATACAACATGGACGCCTCCAATGTTGAAGGTTCCCAGCCGACGAAAACCCGTCTGGCGTTCGCAGGTCTGAAAGCGGGCGAGTATGGTTCATTCGACTACGGCCGTAACTACGGCGCGATCTACGACGTCGAAGCAGCAACCGATATGCTGGTTGAATGGGGTGGCGACGGTTGGAACTACACCGACAACTACATGACCGGCCGTACCAACGGCGTGGCAACCTACCGTAACTCTGACTTCTTCGGTCTGGTTGACGGCCTGAGCTTCGCGCTGCAGTACCAGGGTAAAAACGACCACGACCGTTCGATTCACAAGCAGAATGGCGACGGCTTCAGCACCGCGGCGACCTACGCGTTCGACAACGGTATCGCGCTGTCTGCTGGCTACTCCGGCTCCAACCGCAGCGTAGACCAGAAAGCTGACGGCAATGGCGACAAAGCCGAAGCCTGGGCAACCTCTGCAAAATATGACGCCAACAATGTCTACGCGGCCGTCATGTACTCCCAGACTTACAACATGACCCCGGAAAACCAGGGTAACTACTTCGCTGGCAAAACCCAGAACTTCGAAGCCGTTGTACAGTATCAGTTCGACTTCGGCCTGCGTCCGTCCATCGGCTACGTACAGACCAAAGGCAAAGACCTGCAGGCGCGCGGCGGCTTCTCCGGCGGCGATGCGGATCTGGTTAAATACGTCGAAGTGGGTACCTGGTACTACTTCAACAAGAACATGAACGTTTATGCGGCGTACAAGTTCAACCAACTGGACGACAACGCTTATACACGTGAAGCTGGCGTAGCGACCGACGACCAGGCGGCCGTGGGTATCGTTTACCAGTTCTAATCTGCAGTACACCCCTTCGTGATATGCCTTCAGAGCAGGACTTCGGTCCTGCTTTTCTCTATTCCTGAGGCAAAGATCGTATCTTTCGAAAACCTTCGCGCTTTTTATCGCAAACGGTTGGCAATTCGTTGTTCTCCCGTTAACCTGATAGCGGATTTCCCTTCAGTAATCACAATGGAACCTCGTCATGTTTGAGAACATTACCGCCGCCCCAGCCGACCCGATTTTAGGTCTGGCCGATCTGTTTCGTGCCGATGACCGCCCTGAAAAGATTAACCTCGGAATTGGTGTTTACAAGGATGAAACCGGTAAAACACCCGTTCTGACCAGCGTCAAAAAAGCAGAGCAGTACCTGCTGGAAAATGAAACGACTAAAAACTATCTGGGCATCGATGGTATTCCTGAATTTGGTCGCTGCACCCAGGAGCTGCTGTTCGGTAAAGGCAATGCGATTATCGCCGATAAACGCGCCCGCACCGCGCAGACCCCGGGCGGTACCGGTGCGCTGCGCGTCGCCGCAGACTTCCTCGCCAAAAACACCGACGTGAAACGCGTGTGGGTAAGCAATCCAAGCTGGCCAAACCATAAGAGTGTGTTTACCTCCGCCGGGCTGGAAGTACGTGAATATGCCTACTACGATGCGGCTAACCACGCGCTGGACTTTGATGGTCTGCTGGCCAGCCTGAACGAAGCCCAGGCGGGCGACGTGGTACTGTTCCACGGCTGCTGCCACAACCCGACCGGTATCGATCCGACGCTCGAACAGTGGCAGACGCTGGCGCAGCTGTCGGTCGAGAAAGGCTGGCTGCCGCTGTTCGATTTCGCCTACCAGGGCTTCGCCCGCGGTCTGGAAGAAGATGCTGAAGGGTTGCGCGCCTTTGCTGCTCTGCATAAAGAGCTGCTGGTCGCCAGCTCCTACTCGAAAAACTTTGGCCTGTACAACGAGCGCGTCGGCGCCTGCACCCTGGTCGCCGCCGATCAGGAGACCGTAGACCGCGCGTTCAGCCAGATGAAGTCGGTGATCCGCGCTAACTACTCCAACCCGCCAGCGCACGGCGCGTCCGTGGTCGCGACCATCCTGAGCAACGATGCGCTGCGGGCAATCTGGGAGCAGGAGCTGACCGATATGCGCCAGCGCATCCAGCGTATGCGCCTGCTGTTCGTCAACACCCTGCAGGAGAAAGGCGCGAGCCGCGACTTCAGCTTTATCAGCAAGCAGAACGGTATGTTCTCGTTCAGCGGCCTGACTAAAGAGCAAGTGCTGCGTCTGCGTGAAGAGTTCGCCATCTATGCGGTCGCGTCCGGCCGTATCAACGTGGCCGGCATGACGCCTGACAACATGGCGCCGCTGTGTGAAGCCATCGTCGCCGTGCTGTAAGCGAAATTATTCGCTATAAAGAAAAAGGCCGCGAATGCGGCCTTTTTTACGTTCGCGTCAGGTCGGTTACCAGACCGGCATCTCATCCTGCAGGAACGGGTTGTTGCGGCGTTCCTCACCCAGCGTCGACAGCGGACCATGGCCGGGAATAAAGGTCACGTCATCGCCCAGCGGCAACAGCTTATCCTTAATGGCCGCGATCAGCTGTCCATGGTCGCCGCGTGGAAAATCACTGCGCCCCACCCCGCCTTTGAAAATCACATCTCCGGAAATGAGCAGTCGGGAAGCGTCATCAAAGAAGACCACGTGACCCGGCGTATGGCCCGGGCAGTGCAGTACCCGCAGCGCCACATTCCCCACATTAACCACATCGCCTTCATTGAGCCAGCGATCCGGACGCAGCGGCTGGCAATCCTCCAGGCCGAACATCCGGCTTTGCGCCGGTAATCCTTCCAGCCAGAACTCATCTTCTTTTTCCGGACCAATAACCGGTACGCCATAATGCTGCGCCAGTTCCGCAGCGGCGCCGACGTGATCGAGATGGCCATGCGTCAGCAGGATCTGCATCAGCGTGACGCCAGCCTCCGCCACCACCGCTTTGATACGTTCAGCATCGCCGCCAGGATCGACCAGCGCCGCCAGCCGGGTTTGTTCGCACCAGATAAGAGAACAGTTCTGCGCGAACGCGGTAACCGGAATAATACGATAGTTCATGACGCTCCTTTCGTTACCAGTGCCTTACGGGACCGGTATCAATATGCACAAAGTTACTACGTGGGTAATATCCTACACCACCTGCGCGCATAGATAACGCCGCTTTGCGTATATTGCTTAACGAAATACCTTCAATATGGAAATCCATTGCCTGCCCCTTGGTGTGATAGCTGTGTTTTGCTACACCACGG
The DNA here is from genome assembly GCF_030128585.1 of Klebsiella sp. K5-204. Lineage (NCBI taxonomy): Bacteria > Pseudomonadati > Pseudomonadota > Gammaproteobacteria > Enterobacterales > Enterobacteriaceae > Klebsiella > Klebsiella sp. K5-204. Next base: position 403,376 of record NZ_JAKUZS010000007.1, on the reverse strand, counting down.
CTTCGTGCGCGAAGCTCATCATTGGTATCGAGGGAACGATAGCCAGAGATAAGCTGGACAGGTTTGTTGGTGCCAAGTAGTCCCTGCAACCGATAAAGATGATCGAACAGATTTGGATCGATGGACTTAATTTTATTCGCGCGGTAATCACGGAAAAAATGGTTAAGTCTTGCTAATTCATCCTGAATATAGCCTCTGCCATCGAAAAACTCCGCCTTGAGTGATTCACCAGTATGCAGGTTATTCAGCGTCAAAATACGCGGACGGGGGGTCGAGAGGGTGGCAAATGCCGGCGCAGGGAGAATGGCGGCAGCACCCAGCGCAGCACCACCCAACGCCAGCAATCTGCGGCGATTAGCGTCAAATTTGTCCATGATAATCAGGTCTACAGTCAATGAATCGTTATATACTTTTTCCGCCTTGCGCGATGCTGAACCTCAGCACGCCATCGCTCGCCACAGCCGTGATGCTGCCCGGCAAAAGAGAGCGTTCGCGCTGACTGCGTCACGCATTGAGCGGAATGATATGTATATGCACTTCTGGCGCACGAAAGGCACCTTACCGGGCATTATTGCCAACGTCAAGGCAGCCTCACCCCAGGAAAATCGGGCGCTGCAGAGGAGCAGCGCCCTTTTTTACCCAGTGCTAGGACAACAAAATCCATTGAACTACTTCATTTACCTGATTAATTGCTCAGCTTTCGTCAGAATTTGTGCGCTGGATCGCGCGGTGATATCGTAATTGTAAATATCTGTTCGATATTGTGTACGTCCATCAGCGTCCACAAACGCCGTTAAGTAATATAAATTCACCGGTATATTTTGCCGAATATTGACATAGCGCGTGTCCCCTTGCTTCAGGGCATCGGAAATACGCGTGTCATTCCAGCCCGCATCCTGCAGCAGCATATTGGCCAGCTCCGAAGCCTTATTCACCCTCACACAGCCGGAACTGAGCGCACGAACATCCTTCTGGAACAGGTTATGGTTCGGCGTATCGTGCAGGTAGATGGCATCGGAGCTCGGCATATTGAACTTGTAGCGTCCGAGCGAGTTACGCGCTCCGGGCGCCTGCTGAAAACGGAACGGTAAGTTGTTCTCAGTGATGGTCGACCAGTCGACCCGATAAGGATCGATGGTCTCTTTACTGTTCCAGCCGCGCATGACGGTGTAGCCATGCTGCTCAAGATAGCCTGGATTGTTACGCACCTTCGGCAGGATATCTTTGCGCGCCAGGGTTGGCGGCACGTTCCATGGCGGATTGACCACCACGTTATTCAGCGCGCTGCTCATCATTGGCGTTTTGCGGTCCGGACGCCCCACAATCACCCGCGAGGCCAGCACCTGGCTGCCATCCTGGTAATAGACCAGCGAGAACGCCGGAATATTGACCATAATGCCGGTGGACAGTTTGCCCGGCAGTAAGCGTAAACGCTGAATGTTCAGGGCCAGCACCCCTGCGCGCTGCGCGGAAGAAACGTTGAGCCAGTCGCGAGTCGACTGGCCGATGACGCCATCCGCCCCCAGCCCCTGCATCGCCTGGAAGCGCTTAACCCCCTCCACCAGCTGGCGATCGTACACGCCGCGCGCCGCAGGTTTACTCTTTTTCTTCGCCGATGGGCTCACCACATCGCCGGGCAGAACGATATTGGCGGTATCGTCCAGCATTCCGGTACGCTGGAGGATCTCGCGCAGGGCGCCGATATCATTGCTCCATTCGCCGGGGCGCAGCGAGCCGCTGCCGGTCATCTGCGGCCATGGACGAGAATCAGCCACCAGCGCCAGCAGCGACTGATGCATGGCTTCATACTGCGGATGATGCGGCGCCAGGCCGGCGATAAACGCCGGCAGGGAGCCATTGTCCAGCGCCAGCTGCCACTGGTTAATCACCGACAGCGGCGGGGTCGCCATCTTGTACGGCGTTGAACTGTACAACCAGCGGGTCCCCTGGGTGGGGATGCCGCTGATAAAGTGCAGATAGCCCATCATGGCGTCCGACAGCACCACATCGCGCGCCATGCCGCTGACGGCGGGATCGGTCAGCAGACTGACCCAGGTGGTAAACTGCGGCTGAAAACCGGCGATGGCGATCTCCGCCAGCTGCTGCTGGAACGCCTGCACTGCCTCGCGGTTTTCCCACATCGGTTTCATATCCCTGGCGGCGTACAGCGACACCAGCGGATTCATAAAGACGGGTTTGTACCCTGCCGGCAACAGCGCCTCGATCTGGGCGCGGCTGTTTGCCGCCGCCTCCATCGACAGCGGCTGCTCACCGGCCAGCTTCGCGACCGCCGGCGATTGCCCATCGCTTTGCGCCAGCGCGGCGGAAACCTCGGCGGGCGCCGCAGAACTGTCGCCGGGTACGACTTCAGGCTCTTCGGCCTGGACATTGAACAGCGGAGCAAATGCCAGTGCCAGGCTCAGGCTGAGCGCTGACAATGGACGACCATACCGTTTCTTTAGCAACATCCCTTGCCCCCTGTTGTCACACATTGCTGCCCACAAAAATGGGGCTCTTTTTTCAGTATATAAAGACGAAAAGGCTTTTGCCTTACCTAATGTAAAGAAGTTTAAAGATTATACCACCCTCGCATACCGGGCTGGATAGAAAAAAAGGGCAACATAACGTTGCCCTCTTCACCGCTTAGCCGCCAGAATGTAGCCGCAGCCTCAGGAGGCGTCGGCTGTTCCCGGCAGCGCTTCCGGCAGCGGCGCGGCAAACCCGCGCAGCCCCACCACGTGGACGTGTTCGTGATTATTGAACACCTTACGCACCAGTTTATAGGTGGTGCCTTTCTCCGGACTGATGTTCTCCGGCGCCGCGATAATCAGCTGCATCTCCAGACGTTCGCACAGCTCGAACAGCGTGGCGATGGAGCGGGCGTCGAGACGCGCCGCTTCATCGAGGAACAGCAGACGGCAAGGCGAGATATCCTTGCCGCGCAGGCGGCGGGATTCATCTTCCCAGCTCTGGACGACCATCACCAGAATCGACATCCCGGTACCGATCGCTTCCCCGGTGGACAGCGCGCCGGACTCCGCGCGCAGCCAGCCGTCGGAGCCGCGGTTAACTTCCACTTCCATCTCCAGATAGTTGCGGTAGTCGAGCAGCTCTTCGCCGATGGTTTGCGGCGTGCGCTGCCCCATGTCGATCTGCGGATTCAGGCGCTGATAGAGCTTGGCCAGCGCTTCCGAGAAGGTCAGGCGGTTGCTATTGAACAGATCCTGATGCTGTTCATGCTGCTCGGAGAGCACATCAAGCAGCGTCGAGTGGGTCTCGCGCACGTTGACGTTCAGACGCACGCTGTTGACCTGGCCGAAGGAGACGCTCTGCAATCCCTGGTTGAGCATTCGGATACGGTTCTGCTCGCGCTGAATGGTTTTGCGAATAATGTTGGCCACGCTGCGGGAGCTGATGGCCAGCTTCTGTTCGCGGTTTGTCAGCTCTTCGGTCAGGCGGCTGAGCTCAATCTCCATCTGCTCGATCGCTTCCACCGGATCATCGGTGCGGATAATATCCTGGCGGATACGCTCGCGCAGATGCTGGTAGACGGCAACGAAGAACTGAATTTTGCGCTCCGGGCGCTTCGGATCTTCCGAGATACGCAGCACGTCGCGCAGATGTTCGTTATCGGCGACCGCCAGACGCAGCGCACCGAGCGCCTTATCCGACATGGAGCGCAGCTCGTCGGCGGAGAGATAGGCCAGCTCGCGGCGGTGCAGACGACGCTCGACGCCGTTGTCTTTCACCAGGCGCATCACCGCGCACCAGCCCGCCTTGGCGGTCACTACCTGCTCGCGCATTTCGCAGTAATCGCGCTCCAGCTTGCGCAGTTTGCGGGTCAGGTTGTCCATTTCCGCTTCGCAGAAGGTCAACGCTTTCTCCAGCTGATTGCGACGGGAGCGGTTATTGCTCAGCTGCATGTGCAGCTCATCGCGACGCGCACGGGCACGCTCTTCCGCGCCGGCATCGGCGCGCACGCCAATGTCCTGCAGCTCTTTATACAGATCGTTGAGCAGCTCTTTCTTGGTGTCATACGAGCTCTTCAGCGAGGCCAGCACCTGATTGTACTGGCTAAGCTGCGCCGCATGGGCACGCATCGCGTCGCGCGCGCGGCTGCGTTCGGTTTCCGCCTGCTCCAGGCGCTGGCGCAGTTTCTCGTTGAGATCGCTGTTGCCGCTGAGCATTTCCGCCGAATCGGAGTAGCTGAAGTGGGCCCGGCGCTGGACGACTTCCGCCAGGGCAAAAGCCTGCTGGCGCGCATCGCGCTGGGTCTGCTGCGCATAGGCGTAATCTTCTTTCAGCTGCTCAAACTGCTCCGGATCGCTCTGCAGCACCGAAACAATCGGCTCCAGCTTCGCCAGCTGGTTGCCGTGCTGCTGAATAAAGCGCGCGGCCTCCTGCGCTTCGTCCAGACGTTCCTGGATCTCGTCCACGCGGTCGGCCAGCGTATCATCCGCCAGCAGATTCAGGCGCGGCAGCAGGCGGTTGAGCGCCGACACGCCCTCTTTCGCCTGCTCATACTGCACGCGGTTCTGTTGGTTATCGCTTTCATGGGCGCTCAGCGCGCGCTCCAGCTCGCCGCGGCGGCTGTTGAGTTTGCGGATCTCTTCTTCCGGATCGTCCTCAAAGGCCACTGCCAGATGGCTGCCAATGAAGCGGCTAAAGGCCTGATGCAGACGCTGAGTTTTCTGCACGTCAAACGACAGGGTCGCAAAACGCTCGGACAGCGATTCACGCTCGGCATGCAGGGTTTCAATGCGGTTTTCACGCGCGGCGCGGCCAAACAGCGGCAGCGACGGGAAGCGCGAATAACGCCACTGGCGGTCGGCGATCTTCACCACCACCGCTTTTTCCAGCTCATCCACGCTGAATACGCTATCGTCAAAGGACTGCGGATCGCCTTCGATCAGATAGAGATCTTCCGGACAATCTTCCAGTCCTTCAAGCTGCTCGGCAACCTGCGACAGATCCGGCACCACGATGGCATGGCGCGACGGACCGTACAGCGCGGAGAAGTACGGCGCATCGTCAAGGCTGACATCATCGTAGATCTCGGACAGCAGAACGCCGCCGAACCGTTCCGCCAGCGCGTTGAGGCGCGGATCTTCCGAACCGCCCGGCTGGCTGAGACGCTCAATTTCTTCGTCGATGGCGCGCTTGCGGGCGCCGACCTCGTCACGTTCAACGATAGCTTCGCGCTCGCGCTCCAGCAGCTGCTGCAGGTATTCGGTAACCTCCTGGCCGGACTCAAACTGCTCGCCGCTCTGCTCGCACAGCTGGTTAAGGCTGTTCTGCGCCGCCAGCCAGACCGGCGCCCGGCGCATCAGCGTCTGAGTGCGTGACTGCAGCTGCTCCAGTTCCTGGCGCAGGGTCATGCGCTGTTCCTGCGCGTTAGAAACGCTGTCGGCCAGCGAAGCGATGCGCGCTTCCAGCTCCTGATGCAGCGTTTCCAGATCGTCGATATCGTAGCGTTTGCCCTGGCGTTTGCAGAACTCAGCCAGCTGGCGCTCGGCGTCCTGCTGCTCGCGCAGGCGCTGCTCCAGCTCGTTGAGGCGGCTACGCAGCCCCTGCGCCTGCTCGGCCTGGTGACGCTGGTTCACGCCGTCGCGCAGCAATTCGCGCGCCACGTCCCAGGCTTCATTGCGCGCCAGCGGGCCGTTAATCGCCGCCACCAGCTGGTAGGCCTGTTCAAACTGGCTGTGCGCGGTTTGCGCCACGCTCATTTTCTGTTCCAGCGACAGCATTTTCTCCGTCGCTTCCTGCTCTTTCGCCTGGAAGGTTTCCAGCCACTCGTCGGCGCTCTCCGGCGTCAGATCCGGCAGATGACACAGCGCCTTCGCGCGCTCCAGCGCCTGCAGCGCCTGGTTATACTGAATGGCGCGGGTCTGCTGCACGTCGAGCGCCTGCTGATAGTCGGCGAGCTGGTTTTTCAGCTCATCCACTTCCAGCTCGGCGGCCTCGGCGCGGGCTTCGTTCTCTTCCTCGCGATCGATGGCTTCCGCCACCACTTCGTTCTGCTCTTCCAGACGGATCTGCAGCTCGTCGAGATCCGCTTCGTAGCGCTCGATTTTTTCCTGCTGACGCAGTGCGGTCTGCACCAGGTTCAGGTGGTCGCTGGCGGCCTGGTAATCCGCTTCCAGATCGCCTTCTGCGCCGTTATGCTCCTGCAGCTCGCGGGCCATGTCGACGTGCTTATACTGCTCTGCCGCCAGCTGTGAACGGGAGGTAAAGAGATCGCGACGATACTCCAGCGCCTTATCAAGATGAATGCGCCGCTCGTTGGCGTGACGCATATAGTCCGCCGCCACGTAGTTGGTGGCTTCGCTGATCAGGTGTTTGAACAGATCGCGATCGGACTGGGTGACGCGGATCGCCTCGAGGGTCATGCGGTTTTCCCGCAGCGCCGCTTCCATATCCTGGAATGCCTTACGCACGCCGCTGTTTTCCGGCAACAGGTAGTCGCGCAGCGAGCGGGTAATGGTGCTGGAGATCCCGCCGTACAGCGAGGCCTCGATCAGGCGATAGTATTTACTTCGATCGGAGGCGGAACGCAGACGACGCGCCACCACGCCCAGGTCGAACATCAGCGAGTGATACTCGGTGATCGAGTTGAACTGCTTAAACTGGACCCCTTCCATCGCCTCGAGCTTGTCTTTCAGCTCATTGAGACTAACCACGCGCGCCTGGCGATCGTTCAGCGTTTCGGTTAACAGCTGGGTCGGCAGGATAGCGGTGGGCAGCCCCTGAATGGCGAAAGGCTTGATGTCGACTTTGCGATCGCGCCCGGCAACCTGCTGCAGACGCACGCCGACCACCACGCGCTGATGGCGCGAGTTGATGACGTCGAGCACGGAGTAACAGACCCCGGCGCGCAGCTTCCCGTGCAGGCCTTTATCGCGTGAGCCGCTGGTGGCCCCCGCTTCGGTGGTGTTACGGAAGTGCAGCAGGGTTAAATCGGGGATCAGCGCCGTGACGAAGGCCGCCATGGTCGTCGACTTACCGGCGCCGTTCCCCCCGGAGAGGGTGGTGACCAGTTCATCAAGATCAAAGGTCCGGGCAAAGAAACCGTTCCAGTTAACCAGCGTCAGCGAGCGAAACTTACCGCGTTCAATCATTACTCTTCCTCCCCGCTATCCGGCTGGTTCTCTTCATTCTCATCATTGAGCTGCAGGTGATTTTCCAGGGCCATCGCTTCCCCGTCGCGGATCAGGCGGCGCTGCGCCTCGCGTGGGTCGTCGCCGGCGCGCACATCGGCGCCAAAGCGGAATACCGATTCGGTAATACGGAACTTGCTGCTGTCATGGCCCATAAACCACACCATCCCCAGACGGCGCAGGCGGTTAAGCGACGCGCGCATTTTTTCCTGCAGCTTCTGGCGGTCCAGATCCGAACCGGTGGAACGGTTGTTGACCAGCTTCAGCAGCCTGGATTCATCCGCCAGGGTCAGCAGCTCGTCATACAGCTCCTGCTGGGTGAAAATCCCTTCATTTGCCAGGCGCTCCGGGCTGAGATAGAGATAGCAAAGAATTTTGCCCACCATCATATCCAGTTCGGACAGCACCGAGCGTGAAATCAGGGTTGTGGAACGCGGGCGCAGGTAGAAGAAGCCCTCCGGCGCGCGGATCAGCTCGACGTTATAGCGAGCATAAAACTCTTCCAGATAATCCTGGAAATCCATCAAAAATGCGTGATTATCCAGCTCGTCGAGGCCGATATGTCGGCCCGCGCGCAGGGCGCTGTCCAGCGCCGGAAATAACGGATTGGCCAACGCCTGCGCCAGCTTAACCGGCATCACTTGTTCAATATTTGTCAATGACATGCGCCTGTACCTTGGCTCCGTAATCATTAATCGGCTGCCATTTGGCTGGCAGTCCGGTGAAATCTGCCTGGGCGACGCCCAGCTGTACCGCCTGATCCACGACGATCCGCGCCACGTCAAAGTGACGCCCGCGCGGATATTGCGCCAGGAACTCCCGCGCCACCAGGCCGAGATCCAGCGGTATTCCTTTCTCTTTATAGACCGCCAGCTGCGCTTCGATCAGCGCCGCCAGCTGCTCGCGAATTTCGTTAAACTCTTCAAATTCAAGGTCCGCAGGCAGCTCGCCGGTGACCTCTTCATCGCGCAGGGCCATCTCCTCGTCGCGCATATCCAGCAGACGGTCGGCGTTGGCGTAAGTCAGCGCCCACGGCTCATCAAAATAGGTCTGTACCGACTGGCGCAGACGCTGTGCGAAGACGCGGTTCTTATCCATATCGATAGCGGTACGGATAAACTTGTGCACGTGGCGGTCATAGCCGATCCACAGGTCAATCGCCTGCTGGCCCCAGCTGACGATGCGGTCGAGCTTGCTTTGCAGATCGAACACCAGCCGGTCGACAAAATGGAGATCGTCGCGCGCCATGGTCGAATCCTGAATGCGCAGCAGATTCGCCTGCAGCTTATCCCCCGCCGCATCCAGCGTATCCTGCAGTTCACGCAGGGTGCCGGAAGTTTCCGACAGCAACAGTTCACAGCTGGAAATCGCCGCGCGCCAGTCTTTGTTCAACAGTTGCGCGATATCGTCTTTCACCAGCTGCTGCTGCTCATCCATGATGCGCTGCGTCAGGTCGATGCTGTCGAAAATTTCCGCCACCGAATACTTCAGCGGGGCAAAAACGTTGCGATGCCAGTGAAACTCATCGCCGCCCTCTTCTGCCGCGTCCGCCGCGCGCTTCAGCTCGCCGGCGACGATCGACAACTGCATCGAGAGACGCAGCGTCGAAAATTCGCGCTGCCGGATATAATAATCGGTGATCCCGATCCCCAACGGCGTCAGACGATAGATTGCATTGCCTTCGGTAATTTCGCTGGTAAAGCGGTTCAGCAGACGCTGGCGCACCAAATCGTTGATGGCGTTATTGGCGCGCTGGCTGATGGTTTCGCTGGTCTGCTCAAACGCATCACTCACGTGGCGGAACGCATCCACCAGTTCTCCCTCGCTCATTTCTCCTTCCAGCCGTTCGCCATTCAGGGTGGCGATCGCCAGCAGGAAAGAGAGCCTGTCGACCGGCAGCGAGATAGAAAAATCATTTTTCCTGGCCCAGGCAACCAGTTCGGGGACTGTCTGGGAAAATTCACTCATACTTTATCCTTGCATCTGCGGCTATGAGCCTGGCTCTTAAGCGCGGTGACATGAATATAACGGCCCAGGCTGAGGTACGGCTCCTGACGACAGTAGCGCGTCTCCAGCTCCAGCAGCGCCGCATAGCTGTCATGCTGTTGGCGTTTTTCACGCAGATAATCATGAAACACCCGCACGCCGGTTTTGCTGACAATTTGCCAGCCAATCTCTTCCAGCCAGTGATAAACCTGCTGCGGCTCACGCGGATAATCCGGCGACAGCGTGCGTTTTTTCTTTTTTGGCATGCCCAGTTGTACGTAATCGAAATTACCGGCAACCATATTGTGCATCAGCAGGCCGTTAGCATTGTAGAACATCAACGACAAGCCGCCGCCAGGACGCAGCGTCGACCACAGGGTACGCAGCACCGCCTGGGGCTCCGCCACCCACTCCAGCACCGCATGAAACAGTACCAGATCGACCGGGCTTTCCAAGTGCTGCGCAATATCCTGAGCCGCGCATTGTACAAAATGCATGTTGTCGATCACACCTTTATCGACAGCAGCCTGGCGGGCGCGGGCCACCATTTCAGCAGAGAGATCGCACAGCGTCACGTGATGGCCCAGTTGCGCCACTTTAATGGCCGTTTGCCCTTCGCCGCCGCCGGCATCCAGTACCCTCAGCGGTCCCGGCCCCAGCTGCGCCAGCAGCGGCTCCAGATCCTGCCAGAGGATTGCCTGGCGCAGCTGGCCTTTTGTGGTGCCGTAAATATTGCGCGAAAACTTTTCAGCAATGTCATCGAAATTGCGATCCTGCACGGGCGACTCCACAAGCCAACACAAAACCGCTATTTTGTCATACCCGCGCCGAGAATGAAGCGATCTGTTATAAGATCCGAACATAACTTTGGTTATATGGTTAAAAAAGGAACCATCTGGCATGCTTTTCACGCTAAAAAAGATCGTCGGCGGTCTGCTGCTGCCGCTTCCTGCCCTGCTGTTGCTGATCGGTATCGGGATCGCCCTGTTATGGTTCAGCCGCTTTCAACGTACCGGGAAGCTATGCGTGAGCCTCGGCTGGCTGCTGCTGGCGCTGCTGAGCCTGCAGCCCGTGGCAGACAGCCTGCTTAAACCGATAGAAGATCGCTATCCCACCTGGCGCGGCGAGCAGCCGGTGAGCTACGTGGTGGTGCTGGGCGGCGGCTATACCTGGAACCCGGAGTGGGCGCCAAGCTCTAACCTTATCAGCAACAGCCTGCCGCGCCTGACGGAGGGCATTCGCCTGTGGCAAGAGAATCCGGGATCGAAAATGATCTTTACCGGCGCGGCGGCAAAAACCAACCCCGTCAGCACGGCGGAGGCCGGGGCGAGAGTGGCGGAGAGCCTCGGCGTACCGCGCAGCGATATCATCGTGCTCGATAAGCCGAAAGATACGGAAGAGGAAGCGCTGGCGGTGAAGGGCGCCATCGGTGACGCGCCCTTCCTGCTGGTCACCTCGGCGTCACACCTTCCGCGGGCGATGATCTTCTTTCGCCATGCCGGTCTGGACCCGCTGCCCGCACCGGCTAATCAGATGGCGATCACGTCACCGCTCAATCCGTGGGAGCGGGTCATTCCTTCTCCGGTGTGGCTGATGCACAGCGACCGGGTCGGCTATGAAACGCTCGGTCGCGTTTGGCAATGGCTGAAAGGCAGCTCAGGCGAGCCAGGGCAGGAGTGATTTTGCGGCGAGGTCGAAACGGGCGCGGTCAAAGCGCCCGGTATTGACCAGACTATCCACCTCATCCCACAGCAGGTAAAGCCAGCGCCGCCAGACAAAGGCCTCGGAAACCGGCGCCTGCTGCAGGTAGCGCCATAGCAGCTGCTCGGCCTGGCCCCCCTCCGCGAGACGGAACAGTTCGTACTCCCGCGGCGCCCACAGCATCATCCCCGGGCCGACCATCGCCAGCAGCTGGTCGCTGCGCGGATCTTTCAGCATGCAGCGCAGGGTGAAATTGCCGTGCACCAGCACGGCATTATCATTGAAATCGCGGAACAGCTCAGGCAGACACTCGCGAGAGCGGAACAAAACCCGCTTATCCTGCATGGTCAGGCCGGTGTCCTGATACAGGTTCAGGGTGCTCCACAACATCGCCACCCGCTGCCGGTACCAGTTCGGCCACAGATTGTCCTGGGTATTATCGACCATCCCCACGCAGCCGCCGCTGTCCTGACGATGCCAGGCCAGCAGCGCCTCGACGATCTGCTCCTGCAGCTGCTCCCAGCGCGCCGGGGTGCGGGTGGGCGCCTCCACCGGGACGCCGCGCAGGCGCTCAAGCAGCAGCACGTCCGGCCCGGGATGCTCTTCATGCGTCATCACGCCGTAGACCACCGGCATGCGCACCGTACCGCTGCGCGCCAGAGTGGAGATCTTCCAGGCCAGCTGCCGCGCCACCCCGGGCGTGGTGAAACTTCGCGCCAACAGCGGCATCGGATTTCCCTGCGCGTCATACAGGGACCACAGCGCCGTAGCGGCTTTTTCACTGACACACTCCACCCGGCTCAGCTTTTCGCCAAGCAGGTGACTGAGTTCGGTTCGCAACTGTTCCATTGTCGATTACCCCTATGATCACTACTGATTTCATAATGAGCGCCCGCACCTGGGTTGTCATCGGATAAGATCAAAAATGGGCAAAAAAAGCATAAAACTGGTGGGGATATCCCCTCCTGCAAGGAGGGGACAGAGGACTAGCGCAGTTCAGCGCGGACGCGCGCCAAATCTTCAGGGGTATCGACGCCGGTGCCGGGCACTTCGGCCGCCACGGCGACGTGGATCTTCTCGCCATACCACAGCACCCGCAGCTGCTCGAGCATTTCAATCTGCTCCAGCGGGCTTGGCGCCCAGCTGACGTAGCGGCGAATAAAGCCGGCGCGATAGCCATAGATGCCGATGTGGCGCAGCAGAGAATCACCAATGGCGTCGCGGGAGTGGGCAAAGCGATCGCGATCCCAGGGAATGGTGGCGCGGGAGAAATAGAGCGCATAGCCCTGCGCATCCATCACTACTTTGACCGCATTTGGATTAAACGCCTCTTCCGCATCGTGGATCGGTACCGCCAGCGTCGCCATTCCGCTGGTGCTGGCAGCCAGATTCTCCGCCACCTGGCGGACGATAGCCGGGGGGATCATCGGCTCATCGCCCTGGATATTGACGATGATGGTGTCATCGCTGAACGCGCACTTCTCCACCACCTCCGCCAGCCGTTCGGTGCCGGACTGATGGTCGGCGCGGGTCATGCAGACCTCGCCGCCGGCGGCTTCAACCGCCCGGGCGACATCTTCGTGATCGGTGGCGACAATAATGCGTTCCGCGCCGGATTCGCGGGCGCGCTCCAGCACATGGACAATCATCGGCTTGCCGTTAATGTCCTGCAGTGGTTTTCCCGGCAGGCGCGTGGAGGCGAAACGCGCAGGAATAATGACCACGAAACTCATGAGTGACTCTCTTCTACCGCCAGCGGACGCGCTTCTGTCTCCAGCAGCACAGGGATGCCGTCGCGGAGCGGAAACGCCAGACTATCAAGTTTGCAAATAAGTTCTTGCTTATCCTGACTGTAATACAGCTTACCGTTACAGACCGGGCAGGCGATGATTTCAAGTAAACGGTGATCCATGTTTCCTCCTGATGGACCGGATAGATTTCTCAGCAGCATAACACAGGAAGGTCGGCGCCGGGATCAATCGGCATCGATTTCCCACCCCTGCGTCTGGCCGACAAACAGCCCTTCCGGCAGGCGTCGGCACAGGATCCGCTCTGCCGATTGCCAGCGTGCGAAATCGTTGATCGCCCGGCGCAGCCCCTGCTCCAGACCACGGGTGATCTTCACCCCATCCTCCAGCCACAGGGCGAAGATCTCCAGTTCCCGGCTTTTGCGATGTATTTTACTGTCCATCCGCCCGACCAGTTTTCCCCGGTGCAGCAGAGGCAGTACGAAGTAGCCATACTGACGCTTCGGCGCAGGGGTATAGCACTCCAGGCGATAGCTGAAGTTGAACAGCTGCTCAGCGCGTTTCCGATCCCAGACCACCGGGTCGAAGGGCGAGAGCACGGCGCTATGGCTGGCGGTAAGTTTACCGCCGGGCGCGGACTCCAACTGCGCCAGCGCATCGCGATGCAGCCACATCTCGCCAAGCGCTTCCACGTTGGCCGGGGTCACCAGACCCTCTTCCTGCCAGGCCGCCAGCAGACCCGGTAGCGCCGGCTGACGTAAACGATAGTAATCCGCCAGCCACTGGGGACGAAAGATGCCGAGGCTGCGGGCGCTGTTGCGCAGCATAATGGCCTCTGCGGCGTCGCGGGACAGCGCATCGCGCTCGTCGTCCCAGTACGGCATCACCCGCCGGGTTAAATCATACACGCGGTGAAAGTTGCGCCGCTCTACCACCATCACTTCCCCGGCGGTAAACAGCCCTTCCAGGTGGCGCTTATGCGGTTTCCACTCCCACCAGCCGCTGGCGCCTTTGCGAGGGTGGGCAAAATCCGCCGAGCGAACCGGCCCGTTTTGGCCGATATGCGCCACCATCTCTGCAATACTGCCGGCATGCTCCTCCATCCACGCGCGATGATATTTCCAGCCCATCTTATCGGGGTTCAACATCCGGTGGCGCACAAGGGCGAAATCGCTGCGCGGCAGAAAACAGGCTTCATGCGCCCAGTATTCCATCAGCTCGCCGTTGCGCAGCGACTCATCCAGCCAGTGCTGCGGATAGCTGCCGAGGCGGCTGAACAGCACCAGGTAGGGGCTGCGGGCCACCACGTTGATGGTATCGATTTGCAGCAGCGACATCTGCTGGATGGTAGAAAGGATGTCATTTGGGCGAGCGCGACGCCGGGGCTTTTTTAATAACCCCTGCGCCGCGAGATGGAGGTGGCGCGCCTCATTAAGCGATAGTTGCAATACCGACATGCAGGTTCTCCGTCAGGATTTCCAGCACAGCGGCGAGCAAAACCGGCGCGTCGGTTAACGTTGCGCCAACATCGCTAAGTCCGCAAGCAACCGCTGTGCGCGTTCATCGGCCATTATGGCGTCGACCGGTAAATACCACCAGTTCGCAGCGGCGAAATCGCGACATTTCACGGCGTCTTTTTCGGTCATCAGCAGCGTCTGCCCGGCGGTTACCAGGGCGGCGACATCGGCCTGGCTCAGCGCCTGATGGTCCGCCAGAGCCACGGTTTTGACGGGTTGGACGCCGCAGCTTTCGAGGGTGGCGAAAAAGCGCGGCGGATGGCCGATGCCGGCCATTGCCACCATGTTAGTGAAGGTAGAGACATCGCGACGTTCACCGGTGAGCAGGTTGACCGCCATCCCGGGACGCAGCTGCATCGGGATCTCTCCCGGACGCGCCACGCCGCCGTTGACGATAACCGCATCAACGCTTTGCAAGCGCGACGCCCGCTCGCGCATCGGCCCGGCAGGCAGCCACCAGCCGTTGCCAAAGCGGCGCACGCCGTCGATGACGACAATTTCCCGGTCCCGCGCCAGCTTATAGTGCTGCAAACCATCGTCGGTCACGATAATCTGCAGATCGTGCGCGCTGAGCAGCGATTTCACCGCGTCGCTGCGCAGTGGGGAGACAGCCACCGGCGCGCCGGTGCGCTGATGGATGAGCACCGGTTCATCGCCTGCCTGCGCCGTACTGGTCCGGTCAGTTAACACCAGCGGGTAGCGTTCGGCTTTACCGCCGTAGCCGCGGGAGACCACCCCAACGCGAATGCCGCGCTGTTGCAGCTGCTCCACCAGCCAGATCACCACCGGCGTTTTACCATTGCCGCCGGCGGTCAGGTTACCGACCACCACCACCGGCACCGGCGCGCGCCAGGCTTTTTTCCACCCCAGCTGATAACTGAGGCGAATCACCGCGCTCACCAGGCCATACAGCCAGGAGAGCGGCAGCAGCAGGCGCCACAGCGGCGATTCACCGGACCAGATGCGTGCGATCATTCGCCGAATTGCATCTTATGCAGCTGGGCGTATACGCCTTTATGCTCCAGCAGGTCGTGGTGCGTACCGCGCTCCACAATCCGCCCGTCTTCAACCACCACGATCTCATCAGCCTGCTCAATGGTTGACAGACGGTGGGCGATAACCAGCGAGGTGCGGTTTTTCTGCAGCTCATCCAGCGCCGCCTGAATCGCACGTTCGGACTCGGTATCCAGCGCCGAGGTGGCTTCATCGAGGATCAGGATCGGGCTGTTACGCAGTAGCGCACGGGCGATAGCAATACGCTGGCGCTGGCCGCCGGACAGCATCACGCCATTTTCGCCGATGATGGTATCCAGGCCATTGTCCATCTTGTTGATGAAGTCCATGGCGTAGGCCATCCGCGCAGCCTCTTCAATTTGCTCGCGGCTGTACTCTTCGGTACGGGCATAGGCGATGTTATTAGCGACGGTATCATTGAACAGGTGCACGTTCTGTGAAACCAGCGCGACCTGGTCGCGCAGCGAGCTCAGCTTGTACTCGCGCAGGTCGTGGCCATCCAGCAGGATCTGCCCGTCGTCGACATCGTAGAAGCGTGTGATCAGGCTGGCGATGGTCGATTTACCCGACCCGGAGCGTCCCACCAGCGCCACGGTTTTCCCTTCCGGGATATCGAGATTGATATTGCGCAGCGCGGCCACTTCGCGACCCGGATAGGTAAAGGTGACGTTCTCGAACTTGAGATTGCCTTTCGCCCGCTCAATGACGCGCGTACCTTCGTCTTTTTCCTGCTCGGAATCGAGGATCGCAAACAGCGTCTGGCATGCCGCCATCCCGCGCTGGAACTGGGCATTGACGTTGGTCAGCGACTTCAGCGGACGCATCAGCGCAATCATGGAGGAGAAGACCACGGTAATGGTCCCGGCGGTCAGGGTATCCATCACGCTCGGGAAGCTGGCGGCGTACAGGACAAAGGCCAGCGCCAGGGAGGCGATAAGCTGAATGATCGGGTCGGAGATAGACGAGGCGGAAACCATCTTCATCCCCTGCAGGCGCATTTTATTGCTGACCTTATCAAAACGTTTGGTTTCCACTTCCTGGCCGCCAAACATCAGCACCTCTTTGTGCCCTTTCAGCATCTGCTCGGCGCTGGTGGTGACCTGCCCCATCGTGTTCTGCATATTCTTACTGATATTGCGAAAACGCTTGGAGACCACGCGGATTGCTACCGACACGATAGGCGCCAGTACGATCAGGATCAGCGACAGCTGCCAGCTGTAATAGAACATCATCACGAACAGGCCGATAATCGATGCCCCTTCGCGGACCACGGTGATCAGCGCGCTGGAAGAAGAGGAAGCGACCTGCTCGGAATCATAGGTGATACGTGACAGCAGCGTCCCGGTAGACTGCTTGTCAAAGAATGCCACCGGCATACCCATCATGTGGCCGAACAGGCGACGACGCATGGTCATCACCACTTTGCCGGAAACCCAGGAGATACAATAGCTCGAGATGTAGCTGGTGATCCCACGCAGCACCATCAGCCCGATAACCACCAGCGGCATCCATAGCAGCACTGAGCGATCCGTTTTACCAAAACCATCATCCAATAACGGTTTAAGAAGCGATAACATGAAGGTGTCACTGCCCGCGTTAAGCACTAACGCCACCGCCGCTACGATTAGCCCGGCTTTAAACGGTGCAATAATCGGCCAAAGTCGGCGGAAGGTCTGCCACGTGGAGAGATCTTTATCGTTCTGCATTCAATAAACCAGCTTGTGTTGAAATAGCCGCATATTCTACCCGTTATCGGCGGGCGCGCCAAACCACTGATGATACCAACGTGGTAAAACTTGATCCCGTAAGCTATGGATTTGCCACCCTTCTGCAGAAAAAACCACCGTTATCTGCCCATGCTGCGGCGTGGCGAACCAGCGATACCCCCGCTGGCGATAACGCTGAACGACCTTGTGCGAGGGCATCCGCCACGCATTGTAGCGCGAAGCGGAAACCAGCGCGGCCGCGCCATCCACCCGCCGGATCAGCAGTTCGCTGGAGGAGGTGTTGCTGCCGTGATGGGGAACCTGAATAAGTGTAGACGCCAGATGCTGCCAGTAGCGGCTGATCATCGCCTGCTCCGCCTGACGTTCTATATCGCCGGTCAGCAGGATGCTGGAGCGACCGTCATCGATCCGCACCACGCAGGAGTGATTGTTTCCCTTTGCCGTGCTGCCCGGCAGCGGCCACAGCGCCTGGAAAGTGAGTCCCTGCCACTGCCAGCGCTCGCCGCGATGGCACGGCAGATGACCCGACTAGCCTGGCGGGCTGCGCACCCACGCCTGCGGCCATGCCTGCAGCACCGATTCGAGGCCGCCGCGATGGTCAAGATGCTCGTGGCTCAGCATAATCCCCTGCAGCTGCAGATGGTGCCAGCGCAGCCACGGGATAATCACCTGTCGACCGCTGTCGCCCTGCGGCCATGCCGGCCCGGTATCGTACAATAACGCCTTGCCGTAACGCTCGATCACCATCGCCAGCCCCTGCCCGACATCCAGCATCGTCACCTGCCATTGGTCCGCGGGCGGTTGCCGGCTGAATGGCCGCGTCAGCAAAAACAGCACGCTCAGACACAGCGCCGGCGAATGTCGCCAGCTCTGAAAACGCCAGCCCATCACCAGCAGCCACGGCAGGCTACTGATCCAGAGCCAGCGGGCATCCAACGTCAGCCAGCCGTCCGGTAAACGTCGTAACCCCCAGAACAACACCGCCAGCACGCGATCGGCTGCCAGCCAGATCAGCGACGCCACCATCTCCGGTCCAGTGAGATGCAGCAGCATTCCGGCGAGAATGAGCGGCACCGCCAGCAGGGTCACTAACGGTACCGCCAGCAAATTGGCGGCCATCGATGTCAGGCTTATACCGTGGAAGAGCAGCAGTTGCAGCGGCATCAGCAGCAGCGTCACGCCAGCCTGCAAATGCGCGAGGGCGAACAGGGCTTTCCACGGCCAGCGCCAACGGCTGTCAGGCAGCGGTAACCACTGGTACCAGAAGATCAGCCCCGCCACGGCGAAGGCGGATAGCCACAAGCTTTGCGACAACACCGCTAACGGATCGGCAACCAGTATCGCCCCCAGACAGCAGAGCCACACCTGCCACGCCGTCCAGCGTTGACCCGACAAACGTAAAGCACAGCAGACCGCAAGCCCTACGCAAGTGCGCAGGGCCGGCGGCTGCATACCGGTCAGCCAGGCATAGCCGACGGCGCCCGCCAGTCCGGCCAGCAGCGGTAGCCGCCAGCCGATCCAGCGCCCTGGTAAAAGGGACTGTAATCCACGCAGCAGGAGCACGATCAGGGAAGCCGCGAGGGCAATATGCAAACCGGAGATAGCCATCAGATGGGAGGTGCCTGTGTTCTGCATCAGGACTTTTATCTCCGCCGGCAGCGCCAGCCGCTCCCCCATTCCCAGCCCCAGCATCACCGGATGCCAGGGATAAGTCTGCAATCGCCGGGTCAGCGACGCCAGGTAGCGGGCGCGCAGACTGCAGCGGGTATCCAGCGCGGAAGCGGCGACGATCCCCCCGCTCAGCGGCCGATGCTGAGCCAGCGCATAGCGCTGGCTGTCGAAGCCCCCGTCATTGAGCTGCCCATGCACCGGCCGCAGGCGCAGCGTCATCATCCAGCGCTGCCCCTCGCAGACGGGCGCAGGTGCAAGTTCCCCGTATAAAGTCACGCCAACCGGAGGGAACAGGAAGCGACCCGCCAGGCGCACAATCTGCCCGCGGTGCAGGGTCTGACCATCCGTCTCGTGAAGGATCACTTCCGCCTGACGGACGGCGCCGGTGAGGTGCTGCGTTGGCCACAGCGCCTGATACGCGCTTAAAACTCCCCAGACCATCAGCAGAAGCGTCACCGCCACAACGGCGACGACCGTCCCGCGCAGACGGGTCAGCAACATCGCCAGTACGCCGGCGACCGCCAGAATGCCCGACCCCGGCAACGCGGGTAGCCAGAGTAGCGGCAGTATTGCGATGATGGCGCATCCGGCAAGCCATGGTAGACGCATAAACACCTCCCTGTGAGCGGGCAGTGTTACGCAAAGCGAGGCTGGCGTCCTGGGGCAGTATTCAGGCGCGCGCGCAGCGTTCCAGACAATCGTCACGCTTGCAGTCAGGCACTTTTGTTTTGCGAGGCGGGACGCAAATGGCGGGTACAAAAAAAGCACCCAAAGGTGCTTTTATCGTCAGGCAGGTTGCACGTCGTGCAACTCACCCTTCATAAATATTGGCGCGGTCACGTAATTCTTTCCCGGGCTTAAAGTGCGGAACGTACTTACCTTCCAGTTCGACTTTATCACCAGTTTTCGGGTTACGTCCGGTGCGAGGTGCTCGATAGTGCAGAGAGAAGCTGCCGAAACCGCGGATTTCAATGCGCTCACCTTGAGCAAGCGTTGAGGCCATATGTTCCAGCATTTCTTTAACAGCATCTTCCACCGCTTTCGCCGGAATGTGAGATTGCTGGCTGGCAAGTCTTTCAATCAATTCTGACTTGGTCATTATTCCTCCGGTTTCCTTCAAGGCAAAAATTAGCTAACAGCTTAAACAAGGGCGGCCGTAGCCGCCCTTTGTGCTTGATTACAGGACGAATCCTGCAATCTGTCAAGTAAACTCGTCACTATTCAGGTTGTTATTACCTGAATGACAAAGATTACTCGCCTTTCGCTGCTTTGAACGCTTCAGCCATGGCGTTGTTGGAGAAGTTCGCGTCTTCCTGCTTGTTCACGGTAGCGATAGCGTCTTTTTCTTCCGCTTCGTCTTTCGCACGTACAGACAGGCTCACTACGCGGTTCTTACGATCCACGCCAGTGAATTTCGCTTCAACTTCGTCGCCAACGCTCAGAACCAGAGTTGCGTCTTCAACGCGGTCACGGGATGCTTCAGAAGCACGCAGGTAACCTTCTACGCCGTCAGCCAGTTCTACGGTTGCGCCTTTAGCGTCAACTGCAGTCACTTTACCAACAACGATAGCGCCTTTCTTGTTCAGAGCAACGTAGTTGTTGAACGGATCTTCCGCCAGCTGTTTAACGCCCAGGGAGATACGCTCACGCTCTGCGTCAACCTGCAGAACAACTGCTGCGATTTCGTCGCCTTTTTTGTATTCACGAACTGCTTCTTCGCCTGCAACGTTCCAGGAGATGTCAGACAGGTGAACCAGGCCGTCGATGCCGCCGTCCAGGCCGATGAAGATACCGAAGTCAGTGATAGACTTGATTTTACCTTCAACACGGTCGCCCTTGTTGTGGGTTTCCGCGAACTGCTGCCATGGGTTAGATTTGCACTGCTTCAGACCCAGGGAGATACGACGACGTTCTTCGTCGATATCCAGAACCATTACTTCCACTACGTCGCCAACGTTAACAACTTTGGACGGGTGGATGTTTTTGTTGGTCCAATCCATTTCGGAAACGTGAACCAGGCCTTCAACGCCTTCTTCGATTTCAACGAAGCAGCCGTAGTCGGTCAGGTTGGTCACGCGACCGGTCAGTTTGGTACCTTCCGGATAACGTTTAGCGATAGCTACCCACGGATCTTCGCCCAGCTGTTTCAGGCCCAGGGATACACGGGTACGCTCGCGGTCGAACTTCAGCACTTTAACAGTGATTTCGTCGCCAACGTTTACGATTTCGCTCGGATGCTTAACGCGTTTCCAGGCCATATCGGTGATGTGCAGCAGGCCGTCAACGCCGCCCAGATCAACGAATGCACCGTAGTCAGTGAGGTTCTTAACGATACCTTTGACTTCCATGCCTTCCTGCAGGTTTTCCAGCAGCTGATCGCGCTCTGCGCTGTTTTCGGATTCGATAACGGCACGACGAGAAACAACAACGTTGTTACGCTTCTGGTCCAGCTTGATGACTTTGAACTCAAGCTCTTTGCCTTCCAGGTGCAGCGTGTCGCGCACCGGACGAACGTCTACCAGGGAACCTGGCAGGAACGCACGAATACCGTTCAGCTCAACAGTGAAGCCACCTTTAACTTTGCCGTTGATAACACCGGTAACAGTTTCAGCGTCTTCGTAAGCTTTTTCCAGCGTGATCCAAGCTTCGTGACGTTTAGCTTTCTCACGGGACAGCAGAGTTTCACCGAAGCCGTCTTCTACTGCATCCAGAGCAACGTCAACTTCGTCACCAACCTGGATTTCCAGCTCGCCCTGGGCGTTTTTGAACTGCTCAGCCGGGATGGCGGACTCAGATTTCAGACCGGCGTCAACCAGTACTACGTCTTTGTCGATAGCAACAACAACACCACGAACGATGGAACCCGGGCGGGTTTCGATTTCTTTTAAGGATTCTTCAAACAGTTGAGCAAAAGATTCAGTCATGTTTAATCTTCAGGTTAATATTAACGTCCACCTGGCTCCGTGCCGGATGGGGTTGTTTCACATACCCGCTGACCATCCATTGCCGCGGGGTACTGCTATAATTCGGAGGCTTCGGCGCGTGACCGGTTAAGGCTTACGCAACGGCCAATTTTTCGCGCGCATATT
The DNA here is from genome assembly GCF_030128585.1 of Klebsiella sp. K5-204. Taxonomy (NCBI): domain Bacteria; kingdom Pseudomonadati; phylum Pseudomonadota; class Gammaproteobacteria; order Enterobacterales; family Enterobacteriaceae; genus Klebsiella; species Klebsiella sp. K5-204. The sequence continues at coordinate 381,766 of NZ_JAKUZS010000007.1, read as the reverse complement.
GTAGCGCTTTTTCAATCACTTGCTCAATGTTTAGTTCGGTTGAATCGAGAACTAATGCATCGGCAGCCGGGACAAGCGGCGCCACGGCGCGATTTCTATCGCGATCGTCACGCTCTTTTATCTCGGACAAAAGACGTTCAAAGTTAACATCAAAGCCCTTTTCCTGCAACTGCCGCATGCGGCGATGCGCCCGCTCATCGGCCGAGGCATCGAGGAAAATTTTCACCGGCGCGTCCGGGAAAACCACCGTGCCCATATCGCGCCCGTCGGCAATCAGCCCCGGCAGTTCACGAAAGGCGCGCTGGCGGCGCAGCAGCGCTTCGCGAACGCGAGGGAAAGCCGCCACTTTCGAGGCGGCGTTCGCGACCTCCTGGGTGCGAATTTCGCCGCTGACATCTTCCCCTTCCAGCACCACTTCCAGGTTGCCGTCAGTAGAAATAAAGCGCACGTCAAGATGGGCAGCCAGGGGCACCAGCGCCTCTTCGGACTCCACGTCAACATGATGATGCAGCGCCGCCAGCGCCAGAACGCGGTAGATCGCGCCTGAATCTAACAGATGCCAGCCCAGCGCTTCCGCCATTGCCTTGCACAACGTACCTTTACCCGCACCGCCAGGCCCATCAATGGTGATTACCGGAACTGTTGCCGTCATCTTTTTCTCCTTCAGCAAGGCGCATAAATATCTAAACGCCGCGCATTATACGCATCTCTTCGGCGGAAAGTGAGTCTTGCTTTTAAATTACAGATAACTGGAAATCTCATGCGGAAGAATTGAGCAATTATAGCGGGCTGATTGAGCATCAGCCCGGAAGATGAGGCAGTTTTACTTTTTATCTGCAGCGATACGGTCGCGGATATGCTGCGCGCGTTCAGCTGAAGGCGGGTGTGAATCGAACAGAGATTTACTGTGGCCGGCGTCAAGGCTGGCCAGCTTGTCGAAGCTGCCCACCAGCCCCTGAGTGCTGATGTTGCGTTTTTTCAGCAGATCGTAAGAGAAATCATCAGCATCCGACTCCTGCGAGCGGGAGAACGCAGAGTTGATCATTCCCTCAGCGATATCGCCCAACTGAGATTTAGACAAGCTTGCAGCCGCTTCGCTGGTCGCTGAAATTGCATCGCGTGCGGCAATAGTCGCATACGCGGTTTGCATCGCTTTGCGCGAGTGTCCGAGCGCTACGTGACCCAGCTCATGGCCCAGAACCGCTTCAACTTCATTATCGGTCATCATGTCCATCAGGCCGCTATAGACGCGGACGCAGCCGTTGGCCATTGCCCAGGCGTTGACGTCGGATGTCATGTAAACCTTATAGGTTACCGGCGTGCCGTTGATATTATTTCCTAACGCTTTGGCAATTTTATTCAGACGTTTGGTGTACTTACTTGATGCACTAGCCAGTTTATTTTCACTATCCATTTGCTTACAGGCATCGTCGGAAAGCGTTTTGACTTCAGAGTCAGAAAGCGTCGCCGCTTTGTAAGCCGTCATTCCTGAATTGACGAGGGCGTTGGTGTCCATCCCCTGCATATTTTTACAACCTGCCAACAACGTGGCGGAAACGGCCAAAGCCAGCATTACTTTTGTATTTCTCATATCAATCATCCATTGATTAGCATAATAAACGCTTATAAATCCTATATTTACAAGCAAGCAAGGCTAGCATTTAGTTTCCTGTCCGACAAGCAGAGATAAAAAAACGCCGACCTGAGGGTCGGCGTTGTTACCTTAAATTCGCGTCATTCAGGCCGGCGTACTGATCCGCGCCAGTTGCTCAAAATAGTCGGGGAAGGTTTTCGCCGTACACTTCGGATCAAGGATGGTCACCGGCGTATCAGACAGCGCCACCAGCGAGAAGCACATCGCCATCCGGTGGTCGTTATAGGTGCCGATTTCAGCAAACCTCAGCGTCGCCGGCGGGGTGATGCGAATATAATCTTCACCCTCTTCCACCTCGGCGCCCACTTTACGCAACTCGGTCGCCATGGCGAACAGACGGTCCGTCTCCTTGACCCGCCAGTTGTAGATATTGCGCAGCGTGGTGGTCCCTTGCGCGAACAGGGCGGCGGTGGCGATGGTCATCGCGGCGTCCGGGATATGGTTCATATCCATATCGATAGCCTTGAGCTCGCCCCGGGTACAGGCGATGAAATCGTCGCCCCAGGTGACGGTGGCGCCCATTTTTTCCAGTACGTCGGCGAAACGAATATCGCCCTGTACGCTGCCGCGGCCAATACCGGTGACTTTCACCGTGCCGCCCTTAATGGCGCCAGCGGCAAGGAAATACGAGGCCGATGAAGCATCCCCTTCCACCAGGTAATCCCCCGGCGACTGATACTGTTGCTTGCCGCGCACCACAAAGCGCTGATAAGACTGGTTGTCCACCTCAACCCCGAAGGTTTTCATCAGGTGCAGCGTAATGTCGATATAGGGTTTTGACACCAGATCGCCCTTAATGGCGATCACGGTATCCTGCGGCGCCAGCGGCGCGGTCATCAGCAGCGCGGTCAGGAACTGGCTGGAGACGCTGCCGTCAACTTCAACGTTGCCCCCCTGGAATCCCCCGCGCAGGCGCAGCGGCGGATAATTTTCCTGCTCCAGATAGTCGATCTGAGCGCCGCCCTGACGCAGGGCATCCACCAGATGGCCGATCGGGCGCTCTTTCATTCGCGGCTCACCGGTCAGCACGATATCGTTGCTGCCAAGGCACAGGGCTGCCGCCAGCGGGCGCATCGCGGTACCGGCGTTGCCGAGGAACAGCTCCAGCGCCGCTGCGGCATGCAGCGGGCCGCCGTTGCCGGTCACTTCACAGCGGGTACGGTCAGCAGACAGGGTGTATTGAACCCCCAGCGCACTCAGGGCATTCAGCATATGGCGCACATCGTCGCTGTCCAGCAGGTTGGTCAGCACCGTCGTGCCGCGGGCCAGGGCGGCCAGCAGCAGCGCGCGGTTGGAGACGCTTTTCGAACCTGGCAGGTTCACGGTGCCCTCTACGCGTGCGATGGGTTGTAACGTCAGGGAATCCATCAAACTTCACTCTCAAACAAACAGAATAAAAACCCCGCAGACAGGCCGCGGGGAGGAAGAAAGGAACGGGCGATTAACCGTGGCGGCGTTCGAAGTCCAGCATAAAATCGGTTAACGCCTTCACGCCGTCTAACGGCATCGCGTTGTAGATGGAGGCACGCATGCCGCCCACCACCCGGTGGCCCTTGAGCGCGTGCAGCCCGGCGGCAAACGACTCTTCAAGGAACAGTTTATCCAGCGCGCTGTCCGCCAGCTGGAACGGCACGTTCATACGGGAGCGGTTGGCTTGCGCCACATCGTTACGATAGAAGCCGCTGTTATCGATCACGCCATACAGCAGTTCGGCTTTCTGCTGGTTGATCTTGTCCATCGCGGCAACGCCGCCCTGCTGTTTCAGCCACTTAAACACCAGACCGGCCAGATACCAGGCAAACGTCGGCGGCGTGTTAAACATCGAGTCATTCTCGCTTAACACGGTGTAGTCGAGGATTGACGGGCAGGCCACGCTGGCTTTACCCAGCAGATCTTCACGCACGATGACCAGCGTCAACCCTGCCGGGCCGATATTTTTCTGCGCGCCGGCATAGATCACGCCGAAGCGGTTGACGTCAATTTCGCGGGACAAAATGGTGGAGGAGAAATCGGCGGTCACGATGACGTCGTCGCCGAAGTTCGGCGTATCGTCAATCGCGATACCGTCAATGGTTTCGTTCGGGCAGTAGTGCAGATACGCCGCGCCCGGCGTCAGCTGCCACTCGCTCATTGGCTTGACCGCGCGCTTGCCGTCGACGGTGATTTTCGCGTCGATGACGTTAGGCGTGCAGTATTTCTTCGCCTCTTTGACCGCGCTGGCGGCCCAGTAGCCAGCGTCCACATAGTCAGCGACGTTTTTATCGCCGAGGATGTTCAGCGGGATCCCGGCGAACTGGCCGCGACCGCCGCCATGACAGAACAACACTTTATAGTTGGAAGGGATATTCAGCAGAGAACGGAAGTCCTGTTCTGCCTCTTCTGCCACCTGGATGAACTCCTTACCACGGTGACTGATTTCCATGACCGACGTACCCAGACCGTGCCAGTCGCACAGTTCCTGCTGAGCCAGTTTGAGTACTTCCGCCGGCAGCATTGCCGGGCCCGAACTGAAGTTATAGACCTGAGCCATTTCCCCTCACCACGTTGCTATGTTGTTTTGCCCGCGAACCGCCGCGGGCATAAGTTATTCCTGTGGCTATCGGTTTTATCATTCAGTGACACGGTCCGCAATGGCTAAAACTCGCCGACGGCAAAACGCGGCAGCCGTCACACAACAGAATCTATCGGCTTGACGTAATAAAACCGACATATTTGCTGTCAGGTGAGTCGTTTCGCCCGGCTGGCCTTCGACCATTCTGCATTTGCGCAGCGGGAACATATTCGCTTTTCTCCCGCCTGCATCGCCATCACGATGCTGCAGCGTACGCAGGCGTAGATCCCCTCCTGAGGAATAGTGGTATAGCGCGTGGTGCAGTGCGTCGGGAGAATCGACAACCCGGCCCTCACCTCGTCATCGGGATAATAAAACACGCTGATCTGGCCATTGGTTTCAAGGATCGCCAGCCGCACCTGGCCGAGCTGCTCGACGCTGTTGACCCGTAGCTCCATAAAAAATTCGAATTCGGTCATATTTTCCGCATGCAGTTTCTCCCATGCCAGTTGCCCCTCCTCCACCACCACGATAGGCTTGCCCTCCAGCAGATCCTCCAGCTTTTCACTATGCCCCATCAGCCACATGATGCCGCGATAAAGCAGCGCCAGCGTGACGAAAACCACCAGCACCGGCAACAGCGGGACATCGTCATAAAACGCCACGTCCCCCGCCGCCGAGCCGAGGGTCAGAATAATCAGCACCTCAAACAGTGACATCTGCCGCACGCCGCGCCGTCCGGTAATTTTGAGGAAAATAAAGACCAGAACGAAGGTGTAGAGGCTGCGCAACGCCACCTCGCCGAGAAATTCCACCGGTACTTTATCGAGCGCCATCCTCTGCCAGTCAAAGGCTTTCATTATCATCTCCCTGAGCATTAAAAGATGTCTCTAAGCATAGCCAGATGATGGAGATAGCACCTGTCAGATAAAAGCCGTATCATTGCGCGCTTTCCGTACGACAAAAGTGATCGCCATGACCCAAACGTTTATTCCCGGCAAAGATGCCGCCCTGGAAGATTCCATCGCTCGCTTCCAGCAAAAATTGCTCGACCTCGGATTTGATATCGAAGAGGCCTCATGGCTGAACCCGGTGCCGCACGTGTGGTCCGTTCACATTCGCGATAAGGAATGCGCGCTGTGCTTTACCAATGGTAAAGGCGCCACCAAAAAGGCAGCCCTCGCCTCCGCGCTGGGCGAATATTTCGAGCGCCTGTCCACCAACTATTTTTTCGCTGACTTCTGGTTAGGCGACACTATCGCTAACGGCCCGTTCGTTCACTACCCGAACGAAAAGTGGTTCCCGCTGACCGAAAACGACGACGTCCCGGAAGGTCTGCTGGATGCCCGCCTGCTCGCGTTCTACGATCCGGACGATCAGCTGACGGCCAGCATGCTGGTGGATCTGCAATCCGGTAACGATGAGCGCGGCGTGTGCGGCCTGCCCTTTACCCGCCAGTCCGACGGCGAAACGGTCTATATTCCTATGAATATCGTCGGCAACCTGTATGTCTCCAACGGCATGTCCGCCGGCAACACCCGTAATGAAGCTCGCGTGCAGGGCCTGTCCGAAGTCTTTGAGCGCCATATCAAAAACCGCATCATCGCCGAAAGCATCAGCCTGCCGGAGATCCCGGCGGAGGTCATGGCGCGCTATCCGGGCGTTGTGGAGTCGATCGCCAAACTGGAAGCCGAAGGTTTCCCGATCTTTGCCTATGATGGCTCGCTGGGCGGCAAGTATCCGGTTATCTGCGTCGTGCTGTTTAACCCGGCAAACGGCACCTGCTTCGCCTCTTTCGGCGCCCATCCGGACTTCGGCGTGGCGCTGGAGCGTACGGTCACCGAACTGCTGCAGGGCCGCAGCCTGAAAGATCTCGACGTCTTCACGCCGCCGACCTTCGACGACGAAGAAGTCGCCGAGCATGCTAACCTCGAAACCCACTTTATCGACTCCAGCGGCCTGATTTCCTGGGATATGTTCAAGCAGGATGCCGACTATCCGTTCGTTGACTGGAGCTTCTCCGGCACCACAGAAGAAGAGTTCGCCACCCTGATGGCCATCTTCAAGGCCGAAGATAAAGAAGTGTATATCGCCGACTACGAGCACCTGGGCGTTTACGCCTGCCGTATCATCGTCCCGGGGATGTCGGATATTTACCCGGCGGAAGATCTGTGGCTGGCGAACAACAGCATGGGCGCTCATCTGCGCGACACCATTCTGTCCCTGCCGGGCAGCGAGTGGGAAAAAGAAGATTACCTGGCGCTGATCGAGCAGATGGACGATGAAGGCCTGGATGATTTCACCCGCGTTCGCGAACTGCTGGGCCTCGCCACCGGCAAAGACAACGGCTGGTATACCCTGCGCGTCGGCGAGCTGAAAGCCATGCTGGCCCTGGCCGGCGGCGATCTGGAGCAGGCGCTGATCTGGACCGAGTGGACCATGGAGTTCAACGCTTCGGTCTTCAGCGCGGAACGCGCTAACTACTATCGCTGCCTGCAGACCCTGCTGCTGCTGAGCCAGGAAGAGGAGCGTCAGCCGCTGCAATACCTGAACGCCTTTATCCGTATGTACGGCGCCGAAGCGGTCGAAGCCGCCAGCGCGGCGCTGAGCGGGGAAGCGCCGTTCTATGGCCTTCAGGCTGTCGACAGCGATCTGCAGGCCTTCCCGGCCCATCAGTCGCTGCTGAAGGCTTATGAAAAACTGCAGCGAGCGAAGGCGGCGTTCTGGGCAAAATAAGCCCTAAGCGCGCCATCGTGGTGACCAGCAACGGAGCCCAATGCGGCTCCGTTGATTTCACCTGACGAGGCGGCCACTATAGTTTGTAGTTGCAAAGTTAATTAATAGTAAATAATGCGCTTATAAGATTTACCATTCGTTAATTTTAAATAAAATACTCCATATTAATTAACTCAAAAAATGGCGTGAAAACGAAAAAATTCAACATAACTTATAAATTTTAAAATTTATTTTCTTCATGATATTCAATCACTTAACCACTAAAAACACAAAAACCACACACTAAAAAGGCATATAGTTCCGGTGAGATATGATCTATATCAATTTCCCTTCTATAATGCTTTGTTAGTATCTCACCGCCAACTTATATAAAGAGAGAGTTAGTGTGAAAGCTGACAACCCTTTTGATCTTTTGCTCCCTGCCGCGATGGCGAAAGTCGCCGAAGAAGCAGGTGTCTATAAAGCAACGAAGCATCCGATGAAGACCTTTTATCTGGCGATCACCGCTGGCGTTTTCATCTCCATCGCTTTCGTATTCTATATCACCGCGACCACCGGCACTGCCGCGATGCCTTATGGGATTGCCAAGCTTATCGGTGGGGTCTGTTTTTCCCTGGGTCTGATTCTGTGCATTATCTGCGGCGCTGACCTCTTTACCTCTACGGTATTGATCGTGGTGGCGAAAGCCAGCGGTCGAATTACCTGGGGGCAACTGGCAAAAAACTGGCTCAACGTCTATTTTGGTAACCTGGTGGGCGCACTGCTGTTTGTGCTGCTGATGTGGTTATCAGGCGAATATATGACTGCCAACGGCGGTTGGGGGCTCAATGTCCTGCAGACCGCTGACCACAAAATGCACCATACTTTTGTGGAGGCCGTGAGCCTGGGTATCCTCGCTAACCTGATGGTTTGTCTCGCCGTATGGATGAGCTATTCCGGTCGTAGCCTGATGGATAAAGCGATGATCATGGTCCTGCCGGTAGCGATGTTCGTTGCCAGCGGCTTTGAGCACAGCATCGCCAACATGTTTATGATCCCGATGGGTATCGTAATCCGCAACTTTGCAAGCCCGGAATTCTGGACCGCAATCGGTTCGACTCCGGAAAGTTTCTCTCACTTGACCGTTATGAACTTCATCACTGATAACCTGATTCCGGTAACTATCGGGAACATTATCGGCGGGGGTCTGCTGGTCGGGTTGACATACTGGGTCATTTACCTGCGTGGCAACGACCATCACTAAGGGTTGTTTCAGGCAGTAAATAAAAAATCCACTTAAGAAGGTAGGTGTTACATGTCCGAGCTTAATGAAAAGTTAGCCACAGCCTGGGAAGGTTTTGCGAAAGGTGACTGGCAGAATGAAGTCAACGTCCGTGACTTTATTCAGAAAAACTACACCCCATATGAAGGCGACGAATCCTTCCTGGCTGGCGCGACTGAAGCGACCACCAAGCTGTGGGACAGCGTAATGGAAGGTGTAAAACAGGAAAACCGCACTCACGCGCCTGTTGATTTTGACACTGCCCTGGCCTCCACCATCACCTCTCACGACGCAGGCTATATCGAGAAAGGTCTGGAAAAAATCGTTGGTCTGCAGACCGAAGCGCCGCTGAAACGTGCGATCATCCCGTTCGGTGGTATTAAAATGGTTGAAGGTTCCTGCAAAGCGTACAATCGCGAGCTGGACCCGATGCTGAAAAAAATCTTCACTGAGTACCGTAAAACTCACAACCAGGGCGTTTTCGACGTCTATACTCCGGACATCCTGCGCTGCCGTAAATCCGGCGTGCTGACCGGTCTGCCGGATGCTTACGGCCGTGGTCGTATCATCGGTGACTACCGTCGCGTTGCGCTGTACGGTATCGACTTCCTGATGAAAGACAAATTCGCCCAGTTCAACTCTCTGCAAGCGAAACTGGAAAGCGGCGAAGATCTGGAAGCGACCATCCGTCTGCGTGAAGAAATCGCTGAACAGCACCGCGCGCTGGGCCAGATCAAAGAGATGGCGGCTAAATATGGCTACGACATCTCCGGTCCGGCGACCACCGCTCAGGAAGCTATCCAGTGGACCTACTTCGGTTACCTGGCTGCCGTTAAATCTCAGAACGGCGCGGCAATGTCCTTCGGTCGTACCTCCAGCTTCCTGGATATCTACATCGAACGTGACCTGCAGGCGGGTAAAATCACCGAGCAAGACGCGCAGGAAATGGTTGACCACCTGGTCATGAAACTGCGTATGGTTCGCTTCCTGCGTACCCCGGAATACGATGAACTGTTCTCCGGTGACCCGATTTGGGCAACAGAATCCATCGGCGGTATGGGCGTTGACGGCCGTACTCTGGTGACCAAAAACAGCTTCCGCTTCCTGAACACCCTGTACACCATGGGGCCGTCTCCGGAGCCGAACATCACTATCCTGTGGTCTGAAAAACTGCCGCTGAGCTTCAAGAAATTCGCTGCTAAAGTGTCCATCGATACCTCTTCTCTGCAGTATGAGAACGATGACCTGATGCGTCCGGACTTCAACAACGACGACTACGCTATCGCATGCTGCGTAAGCCCGATGGTTGTTGGTAAGCAAATGCAGTTCTTCGGTGCTCGCGCCAACCTCGCAAAAACCATGCTGTACGCTATCAACGGCGGCGTGGATGAAAAACTGAAAATGCAGGTGGGTCCGAAATCTGAACCGATCAAAGGCGACGTTCTGAACTTCGACGAAGTGATGGAACGCATGGATCACTTCATGGACTGGCTGGCTAAACAGTACGTCACTGCGCTGAACATCATCCACTACATGCACGACAAGTACAGCTACGAAGCCTCTCTGATGGCGCTGCACGACCGTGACGTTATCCGCACCATGGCGTGTGGTATCGCGGGTCTGTCCGTTGCTGCTGACTCCCTGTCTGCAATCAAATATGCGAAAGTTAAACCGATTCGTGACGAAGACGGTCTGGCTGTCGACTTCGAAATCGAAGGCGAATACCCGCAGTTTGGTAACAACGATGCTCGCGTCGATGACATGGCCGTTGACCTGGTTGAACGTTTCATGAAGAAAATTCAGAAACTGCACACCTACCGCAACGCGATCCCGACTCAGTCTGTTCTGACCATCACCTCTAACGTGGTATATGGTAAGAAAACCGGTAACACCCCAGACGGTCGTCGCGCTGGCGCGCCGTTCGGACCAGGTGCTAACCCGATGCACGGCCGTGACCAGAAAGGTGCTGTTGCCTCTCTGACCTCCGTAGCGAAACTGCCGTTTGCTTACGCGAAAGATGGTATCTCTTACACCTTCTCTATCGTACCGAACGCGCTGGGTAAAGATGACGAAGTTCGTAAGACCAACCTGGCGGGTCTGATGGATGGTTACTTCCACCACGAAGCGTCCATCGAAGGTGGTCAGCACCTGAACGTGAACGTAATGAACCGCGAAATGCTGCTCGACGCGATGGAAAACCCGGAAAAATATCCGCAGCTGACCATCCGCGTATCTGGCTACGCTGTACGTTTTAACTCCCTGACTAAAGAACAGCAGCAGGACGTTATTACCCGTACCTTCACTCAGACCATGTAATTCCCTGTCTGACTGAAAAAGCGTACAATAAAGGCCCCACATCAGTGGGGCCTTTTTAACAAGCAATCCCCGCCCTAGCCTGCTTTGCCAGTTATCTATACTTTGGGTATCTGTCAAAACAGACTCGACACAGCCGCTGAGCTGTGCACCAACACGGCCCCGGATGGGCCACATCTGGAGAAAACACCGCAATGTCAGTTATTGGTCGCATTCACTCCTTTGAATCCTGTGGCACCGTTGATGGCCCAGGCATCCGCTTTATTACCTTTTTCCAGGGCTGCCTGATGCGCTGCCTGTACTGCCATAACCGTGACACCTGGGATACCCACGGCGGCAAAGAAATCACCGTTGAAGAGTTAATGAAAGAGGTGGTGACCTATCGTCACTTTATGAATGCTTCCGGCGGCGGCGTCACCGCATCGGGCGGCGAAGCGATCCTGCAGGCGGAGTTTGTTCGCGACTGGTTCCGCGCCTGTAAGAAGGAAGGTATTCATACCTGTCTCGATACCAATGGCTTTGTTCGTCGCTACGATCCCGTTATCGACGAACTGCTGGAGGTAACAGACCTGGTGATGCTGGATCTCAAGCAGATGAACGATGAGATTCACCAGAACCTGGTCGGTGTCTCTAACCATCGTACGCTGGAATTCGCCCAGTATCTGGCGAAGAAGAATATCAATGTCTGGATCCGCTACGTGGTGGTTCCGGGCTGGTCAGACGATGATGATTCCGCGCACCGCTTGGGCGAATTTACCCGCGATATGGGCAATGTCGAAAAAATCGAGCTGCTGCCCTACCATGAGCTGGGCAAACACAAATGGGTAGCGATGGGCGAAGAGTACAAGCTGGACGGCGTCCATCCGCCGAAGAAAGAGACCATGGAGCGAGTCAAAGGCATCCTTGAGCAATATGGGCACAAAGTGATGTACTAATCCCACCGGGCCGGTGATGCGCTTATGCCGGCCTGCAACGGCGTGGGAAGCTGTTACCGTCCAGCCGTTGCATTCTTATGCAAGACGGCTCTACTGCAGTAAGCACAGGCTATTAAAACGGATGACGCGCAGCATGCGCTGCGCGCTACAGGGTCAGGCGTGCGCCACCGGCGTTGGATGATGCCCGGCTTTGCGCAGCAGGGTCAGCAGATAGATAAACGACACGCTGGCGATCATAATAAACAGCAGGTTATCCGAGAAGTTCTGCATCAGCATCGCCGTCAGCGTCGGGCCCAGCAGGCTGCCGATGGTATAGCTCATCAACAGCGCCTGGTTCATTGCCACCAGCTGATGGTGCTCCACTTTTTCACAGGCCCAGGCCATCGCCACCGGATAGAGGGTAAAGCCCGAAGCGCCCAACACAAACAGCGCCGGCGCCATCGCCGCCTGGCTGAGCATCGCCATACATCCCAGAATCACCACAAAAACCTGCACCCGCAGCACCAGCAGGCGACCGTAGCGGTCTGCCAGGCGCCCTACCGGCCACTGGCCGAGGATCCCGGCGCTAACCATCACCGCCATCCAGAAGCCAATGCCGGCGTCGCTGACGCCCTGATGGTTCAGCCACAGCGGCATCAGACCATACAGCGAGCCGAGGACAATCCCTGAGATAATGCAGCCATTGACCCCATGGCGCGCCTGGCGCAGCTTCAGCATCGGCCAGATACGTACCGTTTCATGCGGCTCTTCGGCCTGCCCCATGATGCGGGTAAACAGCAGCGGCAGGATCGCCGCCAGCGCCAGACCCGTCACCCACGGCAGGACGCTCATTAAATCGGTGGGGAGTTTACTGACCATCAGCTGGCCCAGTACGGTACCGACGTAATAGACCATCATGTACGCCGCCAGCAGACGACCGCGGCTGCGTGAAGTGCCGCTGCAGACCAGCGCGCTTTCCACCACCACCCAAATCATCGCGCAGCCTACGCCGGCGATAAAACGCCAGCTCAGCCACGTCCAGAAGCCCACGGTGATCCCCAGCCCTACGCAGCCGACGGCGAATATTAACGACGCGAGATAATAGCTGCGGTTAAACCCCAGGCGCTTGATCACCCAGCCGGCAAGCAACGTACCGGCCAGGTTGCCGGTAAAATAGGATGACCCCACCATGCCGACCTGCCAGGTTGGCATATTTTCATGGGCGAGCCAGAGCGGGACGAGCGTATTCAGCACCGCTATCGCCAGGGTCAGTAAAAGCAGGCCACAGAGCAGCATTTGCACTGGCCGGGTGTAGATGGTCATGGGTAAAAACCGTGAGGAATGTTCAGATCGCGAGCGCATCATGCCACCGCTAAAAACATTGTCAATCCACCTGAAATCAGGCCTGACGCGGTTTTGCCGGGCACGATAGAAGTTTTTTATCCACAGAAGGGATAAAGATGAGGCAACAGATAATACGCTGTTGTTTTTCTTAATTTATTAATAAATCTCGCTGTTAATTTCAGTCGAAAAATTTCATCTATCGACAGCACGTTTTCATCATGCCGGCACGCCTGCGCCGGCATGATGACGCTGATTAACTGGCGATAGCCATCCCGACGGTCATATGCAGACCATAGAATACGCCGCGGCCAATCATCTCTCCTGCCAGCACCAGAACAAACGCCAGGCCGAGCAGCGAGACCGCCGGCTTGCGGCCGCGGATCTGCGGCACGCACCAGCAGGCCAGGGCCAGCGCCAGCAGCACCACGCGCCAGGCCATAAGCAGCCCATAATCCGGCACCAGGGCGGAGGCCTGCTGAATTGAGCTGCGGATAGTGGCGAGTTCACTCCCCTGCATCAGGACCACCACGATACTCACCAGCAGCGCCAGTAAAGTGACCACCGGCAGCAGGCGCAGCGCCCAACCGTCGACGCCTGCGACGCGCAGCAGCAGGTAGCCCAGCAGCGGGCCGCCGATAAACAGCGTGAGGAAGAAGCTCAGCGGCGTCCAGACGGTATACCAGGTCGGCACTGTGTCGATGGTGTTATAGACCCGCACCATCATCCAGACGAAGATCACCCCAAGCGCCATGGTCGCTACCAGCCACAGGCTACGCAGTCCGGCAGGCAGCTTTTTACACACGGCCAGCAGCCAGCCAATCCCGCCGACGGCGAAGAAGATCGCCCCGCTGGCTATCTCATTACTCAGCGATGAGGCCCCTACGCGATTGAGCGAGTTAAAGGCCCGCAGCGGCGAACCGAGGTGCATTGTCGAGGCGATAAACCCGATCCCCATCAATACCCACAGGCCGAACATGCTACCCACCACGCGCTGCTCCTGCTCACGGGAAAGCTTGCCCGTCATGAGCGCCAGCGCCAGGACGATGAAGCCGCCCGCGACGCACTGGCCGAAGACCGTAAAGATCATCAGCGGCCATTCATGCCATCCGTTTCCCATCTTACACCTCCTTCGGGTTTGCCAGGTAACCGGTGGTATCGCCACACGGCCGGGCATTGGCGTTAGGTTTGATCACGATGCTCGGCCGGGTAAAGTGCGCTGAAGGCAACGGCGCCACTGCCGCCAGCTGGCCGTGCTTAGCGCGCAGTTCGGCAATCGGCCCGAAATCCAGCGCCCGCAGCGGGCAGGACTCGACGCAGATCGGCTTTTTCCCGTCGGCGACGCGCTCGTGGCAGCCGTCACACTTGGTCATATGGCCTTTGTCGGCATTATATTGCGGCGCGCCGTAAGGACAGGCCATATGGCAGTAACGGCAGCCAATGCACACCTCTTCGTTGACCACCACAAAACCGTCTTCGCGCTTGTGCATCGCTCCGCTCGGACAGACCTTGGTGCAGGCCGGATCTTCGCAGTGGTTACAGGCGATGGAGAGGTAATAGGCGAAAACGTTCTGATTCCAGACGCCGTTATCCTCCTGCCAGTCGCCGCCGGCATATTCATAAATGCGGCGGAAGCTGACCTCCGGGGTCAGATTTTTGTAGTCCTTACAGGCCAGTTCGCAGGTCTTGCAACCGGTGCAACGGGCGGAATCAATAAAAAATCCATACTGAGTTGTCATCGGTTACTCCTTACAGCTTCTCAACCTGGACGAGGTTGGTATGCGACGGGTTCCCCTTCGCCAGCGGCGAGGGGCGCTGGGTGGTCAGCACGTTAATGCTGCCCGCCTGATCCACGCGCGAGGCGTCCGGGTTATACCAGGCCCCTTCCCCCAGCGCGACCACGCCCGGCATCATGCGCGGGGTCACCTTCGCTTCGATATGCACTTCCCCACGGTCGTTGAAGATGCGAATGCGATCGCCGTTGGCAATGCCGCGCTGGCGGGCATCGATCGGGTTAATCCACATCTCCTGCCGACAGGCAGCCTTCAGTACATCGACGTTGCCGTAGGTTGAATGGACGCGCGATTTATAGTGGAAGCCGGTCAGCTGTAGCGGGTATTTCGCCGTCAGCGGATCGTTGTAGTTTTCGAAGCCCGGGGTGTAGATCGGCAGCGGATCGATGACATCGCCTTCCGGCAGCTCCCAGGTGGCGGCGATTTTCGCCAGCGCCTGCGAATAGATTTCAATCTTGCCCGAAGGCGTGGTCAGCGGATTAGCCTGCGGATCCTCACGGAAGGCTTTATAAGCCACATGGTGCCCTTGCGGATCGCGCTGCTTATAGATGCCCTGCTGACGGAAGGTGTCGAAATCCGGCAGGTCGGGAATCGCTGTACGCGACTGCTCATACAGATAGCGCATCCAGCCTTCCTGGGTACGGCCTTCGGTAAATTTTTCCTCGACGCCGAGGCGCTTCGCCAGCTCGCTGGTCATCTCATAGATAGTTTTGCATTCGAAACGCGGCTTGATGGCCTGGTCGGCAAAGATGACGTAGGACATGTTGCCGCAGGAAGCATCCAGCGCGAAATCCATCTGCTCAGAGGCGGTGCAGTCCGGCAGCAGAATATCGGCGTATTTCGCTGACGAGGTCATATGGCAGTCGATGACCACAATCATCTCGCACTTCTTGTCGTCCTGCAGGATCTCGTGGGTGCGGTTAATCTCTGAGTGCTGGTTGATCAGGCAGTTGCCCGCATAGTTCCAGATCATTTTGATCGGCACATCGAGCTTATCTTTGCCACGCACCCCATCGCGCAGGGCGGTCATTTCCGGGCCGCGCTCAATCGCATCGGTCCACATAAACATCGATATGCTGGTCTGAACCGGATTCTCCAGCGTCGGCATGCGCTCAAACGGCAGGCTGTAGGAGCCCTCGCGCGCGCCGCTGTTACCGCCGTTGATCCCGACGTTACCGGTCAGAATGGCGAGCATCGCGATAGCCCGGGTGGCGATTTCGCCGTTGGCGTGACGCTGCGGCCCCCAGCCCTGGCTGATATAGGCCGGTTTGGCGCTGGCAATTTCGCGCGCCAGTTTAACAATGCGTTCGCGCGGAATACCGGTTATGGTCGAGGCCCACTCCGGCGTTTTGGCGATACCGTCGGCGCCCTGGCCAAGTATCCAGGCTTTATAGTGGCCATTGGCCGGGGCATCGGCAGGCAGAGTTTTCTCGTCGTATCCCACACAGTATTTATCGAGGAACGGCTGATCGACCAGATTCTCGGTGATCATCACCCACGCCAGACCCGATACCAGCGCCGCATCGGTACCGGGGCGAATCGGGATCCATTCATCTTCGCGTCCGGCGCCGGTGTCGGTATAGCGCGGATCGATAATGATCATCCGGGCATTGGATTTCTGGCGCGCCTGCTCAAGATAGTAGGTCACCCCGCCGCCGCTCATCCGCGTTTCGCCGGGGTTGTTGCCGAACAGCACCACTAACTGGCTGTTTTCAATATCCGACGGGCTGTTGCCATCCGCCCAGCCGCCGTAGGTGTAATTCAACCCTGCGGCAATCTGCGCAGATGAATAGTCGCCGTAATGATTGAGATACCCACCGCAGCAGTTCATCAGACGGGCAATCAGGGTTTTCCCCGGCGGCCAGGAGCGGGTCAGCGTGCCTCCCAGCGTGCCGGTGCCGTAGTTCAGATAGATGGACTCGTTGCCGTAGTCTTTAATCAGGCGCTGCGTCGTGCTGGCGATGATATCGAACGCCTCTTCCCAGCTGATTTGCTCGAATTTACCCTCACCGCGTTTGCCTACGCGCTTCATCGGATATTTCAGCCGATCGGGGTTATAAACCCGGCGGCGCATAGACCGCCCGCGCAGGCAGGCGCGCACCTGATGCAGGCCGTCATAGTTATCGTCACCGGTATTATCGGTTTCGACGTATTTAATCGCGCCATCCACCACGTGCATGCGCAGCGGGCAGCGGCTACCGCAGTTGACGGTGCAGGCGCTCCAGACCACCTTCTCACTGGCCGGGGCTGGCGTGTCGGCGGCGTGGGCCATACGGGAAAAGGGTAACGTTAGTGCGTTGCTGGCCAGCGCCAGGCCGCCTATTGCCGTGGTTTTCATCAGACCACGGCGGCTTACCTCAGCAGCCAGTAAAGCATCGGGGGCTTTAATTTTCATGGATACTCGCTTTGGTTGCTCACAATAAACTGACAAGCGCTATATAGTGATATATATAAGGCTTTGAAATATTATTGGTTTTTTATGCTGGTTTAATCCAAAGGGAGTATCACTGCATTCGCGGATGGGATTATTGCCCGGTATCAATAAGGATGTAAAAAAAGCGCCCGCAGGCGCTTTTAAGGGAGAAGGTAAAAATTAACCGATATATTCGAGGCCGCGCATATACGGGCGCAGGATTTCCGGGATCTCGATACGGCCATCAGCCTGCTGATAGTTTTCCATCAGCGCCACCAGGGTACGACCGACCGCCAGGCCAGAACCATTCAGGGTATGAACGAGACGGGTCTTCTTGTCGGACTTGCTGCGGCAGCGAGCCTGCATACGACGCGCCTGGAAATCCCAGACGTTGGAGCAGGAAGAGATCTCACGGTAGGTGTTCTGCGCCGGGACCCACACTTCGAGGTCATAGGTTTTGCAGGCGCTGAAGCCCATATCGCCGGTGCACAGCGCGACCTTACGGTAAGGCAGGCCCAGCAGCTGCAGCACTTTCTCGGCGTGGCCGGTCATCTCTTCCAGCGCCGCCATCGAGTCTTCCGGACGGACAATCTGCACCATTTCAACTTTATCGAACTGGTGCATACGGATCAGACCGCGGGTGTCGCGACCATAAGAACCTGCTTCGGAACGGAAGCACGGCGTATGGGCGGTCATTTTTATCGGCAGATCCTCTTCATCGATAATTTCATCACGCACCAGGTTGGTCAGCGGCACTTCCGCCGTCGGGATCAGCGCGTAGTTGCTGCTGTCAGCCTCTTCTTCCAGCGGACGGGTATGGAACAGGTCGCCGGCGAATTTCGGCAGCTGACCGGTGCCATACAGGGTGTCCTGGTTAACCAGGTACGGGACATAGTTTTCGCTATAGCCATGCTGTTCAGTGTGCAGATCCAGCATGAACTGCGCCAGGGCGCGGTGCAGACGGGCCAGCTGGCCTTTCATCACCACGAAGCGCGAACCGGTGAGCTTAACGGCGGCGGCAAAATCCAGCCCCCCGTGCATTTCACCCAGCGTCACGTGATCGCGCACGTCGAAATCGAACTGGCGCGGCGTGCCCCAGCGGCTGACTTCAACGTTGTCGTTTTCGTCACGGCCAACCGGCACGTCATCGTGAGGAATATTCGGGATCGCCAGCGCGATATCGCGGATTTCCGCCAGCAGCGCTTCCAGCTCGGATTTTGCGGCATCCAGCTGTTCGCCGAGTTTGTTCACTTCCAGGCGTAATGGCTCGATGTCTTCCCCGCGCGCTTTCGCCTGGCCAATGGATTTCGATCGGGAGTTGCGCTCCGCCTGCAGGTTTTCCGTTTGCACCTGCAGAACTTTACGACGCTCTTCAAGCGCGCGAAGTTTATCTACATCCAGCTTAAAGCCCCGGCGTGCCAGTTTTTCTGCGACTGCGTCTGGCTCGGTACGCAGCAGATTGGGATCGAGCATGCTTATCCTGTGCTTATCGAATTAAAAAAAGAATAGTGGCCGCAGACTACGACCACGGAAATAGTGTAATAACCTTACCGCAACGCCTCAATTAGCGGTAGCGTTTTATCGGGCTATTTTGATCCTGTTCAGCGAGCCAGGCGAGCTTTTCGCCAATTTTGCCCTCAAGCCCCCGGTTTGTCGGGCGATAATAGCGCGTTTGCGCCATTTCCTGCGGGAAGTACTGCTCACCGGCGGCGTAGGCGTTAGGTTCGTCATGAGCGTAACGATACTCCTGCCCGTAGCCCATCTCTTTCATCAGCTTCGTCGGCGCATTGCGCAGATGCACCGGAACGTCATAGTCCGGACGGTCTCGCGCGTCGGCCAGCGCCGCTTTAAAGGCGGTGTAGACCGCATTGCTCTTCGGCGCGCAGGCCAGATAGACAATGGCCTGGGCAATCGCCCGCTCGCCTTCCGCCGGCCCGACGCGGGTAAAGCAGTCCCACGCCGAAATGGCCACCTGCATCGCCCGCGGGTCGGCGTTGCCGACGTCTTCCGAGGCAATCGCCAGACAACGGCGGGCAACGTACAGCGGATCGCCCCCGGCGGTGATGATCCGCGCGTACCAGTAGAGCGCCGCGTCCGGCGCGCTCCCGCGCACTGACTTATGCAGGGCGGAAATCAAATCGTAGAAACGGTCGCCTTTATTATCAAAGCGCGCGCTGCGCTCGCCGGCGATCTCGGTCAGCAGTTCCGCCTTCAGCACCCGCTTGCCCGCATCATCGCTCTCGGCCATATCGGCCATCATTTCCAGGGTATTCAGCGCCCGCCGCGCATCGCCGTTCACCAGTTCGGCGATGGCCCTGCGGGTCTCATCCGGCAAAACGATATCCTGGCCGCCGTAGCCGCGGGTTTTATCGTGCATCGCCTGGTCAAGCACCTGCTCGATATCGTTGGTGGTGAGCGATTTCAGTAAGTAGACGCGGGCGCGGGAGAGCAGCGCCGAGTTAAGCTCAAAGGAGGGATTTTCGGTGGTCGCGCCAATAAAGGTGATGGTGCCATCTTCAATATGCGGCAGAAAGGCATCCTGCTGGCTTTTATTGAAGCGATGCACTTCGTCAACAAACAGAATCGTTCGTCGGCCGGCGTTGCGATTCTGCCGCGCGCGCTCAATGGCCTCGCGGATCTCTTTCACCCCGGAGGTCACCGCCGAGATCCGTTCGACATCGGCGCTGGCATAGCGGGCGATCACTTCCGCCAGGGTAGTCTTGCCGGTGCCCGGCGGCCCCCAGAGGATCATCGAATGCAGGTGCCCGGCTTCGATCGCCCGCGGCAGGGGTTTGCCCGGCGCCAGCAGGTGCTGCTGGCCAATATACTGCGCTAAATTTTCTGGCCGCATGCGAGCGGCCAGAGGTTGAAACGCGTTGTCGGAAAAATCGAGCGACAGATTGCTCACTTTCGCCTCTACTTACGTTGATCGTCCACCGTCACCCCTTTCGGCGGCGTAAAGGTGAACTTAGATGCGTCGACGGCGCCGTTCTGCTGCGATTTCAGCTGATAGCTGCTGCGCTGATCATCCTGCTCGACGGCGCTGAACTGATGGATGGTGCCGTCCCGACCGACGTTGATCGTGAACTGCTTCAGGTTGCCGCTGCCGCTTTTCGGCGTCAGCACAAAATCATCGCCGTTTTGTTTGATATTGTACTGCTGCCAGTCGCTGGACTGGTTGCGGGCAATCAGCATAAACGGCGTGTTGCTGGTCGCGTCTTTCAGCCAGGTCGCCGTGGCCTGCTCGACGAACGGGTTATAGAACCACAGGGTTTTACCATCCGAAACGAGGACGCTCTCATCCGGCTGGGTCATATGCCAGTTAAACAGATTCGGGCGTTTTACCCACAGGTCGCCCTGTCCGTCCTGCACGGCGTTGCCGCTGCCGTCGGTGACTTTTTGCGTGAAGCTGGCATGGAAGCTGCTCACTTTATCAAGACGGCTTTTTAAGTCACTGGCCGCATCTGCCCAGACCTGGCTGACGACCATTCCAGACAGTAATGCACAGGTGATTGCGAGTTTTTTCATTGTTCTTCCTTAATGTGCGTCACTCCCGACGCGGGAGCCTCTTCTGCCCCTAATGTAGGACCGCCGACGGCGGCGGGACAGAAGAATTGGCTGATTTTGCGCTTATTTACCCAACTTTGCACTCATTCAAAGGGCGGCGGCGCCAGTACTTCGCGGTTACCGTTATGGCCCTGCTCGCTGACAATGCCCTGCGCTTCCATCTGTTCGATAATACGCGCGGCACGGTTATAGCCGATGCGGAACTGGCGCTGCACCCCGGAAATCGACGCTTTACGCTTCTCGGTCACAAAGCTGACCGCCTGATCGAACAGCGGATCCAGCTCTTCACCACCGTCGAAGCCACCGCCGCCGCCTTCGCTTTCGCTGTCGGAGGTAATGCCGTCTACATACTGCGGACGACCGCGGGCTTTCCAGTCCTGAACCACGGCGTGGACTTCCTGGTCGCGAACAAACGCCCCATGGACGCGCACCGGCGTGGTGGAGTTCGGCCCGGAGTAGAGCATGTCCCCCATCCCGAGCAGCGATTCCGCACCGCCCTGATCCAGAATGGTACGCGAGTCAATTTTGCTCGACACGGTAAAAGCGATGCGCGTCGGAATGTTGGCCTTAATCAGACCGGTAATGACATCCACCGACGGACGCTGCGTCGCCAGCACCAGGTGGATCCCCGCCGCACGCGCTTTCTGCGCCAGGCGAGCGATCAGCTCTTCCACCTTCTTACCGACGGTCATCATCAGGTCGGCGAATTCGTCCACCAGCACCACAATATACGGCAGCTTTTCCAGTACCGGGTGCACGGCGTCCATACTGTCGCCTGGCTTCCAGTACGGATCCGGGATCGGACGCCCCATGCGCGCCGCTTCTGCAATCTTCTCGTTATATCCCGCCAGGTTACGCACGCCCAGCGCCGACATCAGCTTGTAGCGACGCTCCATCTCGTTGACGCTCCAGCGCAGCGCATTGGCGGCGTCTTTCATGTCGGTAACCACTTCCGTCAGCAGGTGCGGAATTCCTTCGTAGACCGACAGCTCCAGCATTTTCGGGTCGATCATGATGAAACGCACATCTTCCGGCTGCGCCTTGTAGAGCATGCTGAGGATCATGGCGTTGACGCCGACCGACTTACCGGAACCGGTGGTACCGGCCACCAGCAGGTGCGGCATTTTCGCCAGATCGGCCACCACCGGATCGCCGGCGATGTCTTTACCCAGCACCACGGTCAGCGGCGACGGGTTATCACGGAACTTGCTGTTGTCGAGCACTTCACGCAGGTAGACGGTCTGGCGCTTTTTATTCGGCAGCTCAAGCCCGACATACGGTTTACCCGGGATCACCTCCACCACGCGCACGGCGACCGTGGACAGCGAACGCGCCAGATCCCGTGACAGGTTAGAGATTCGCGCCGCTTTGACGCCAGGCGCCAGATTCAGTTCGAAGCGGGTGATCACCGGCCCCGGCGAGTAGTTCACCACATCCGCTTTAATGCGGAAATCGGCGAGTCGCGCTTCCACCAGTCGTGCCATCTGCTCGAGAGCAAAGGTATCCACCGGCTCGACTTCACTGGGCGGCGGCGTAAGCAGATCCAGCGACGGCAGCGGCGTCGTCGGCTTTTGCAGCGGTCGACTATCGCCATTGCGCATCAGCAGCGGGTGGATCAGGCTCTCCTGCGGCGCAGGCGCGGCAGGCTGATGCCCCTGCGGGGTAACCGGTTGGTGCTGCGGCACGGACTGCGGCGCAGTCTGGTAAGGCTGCGGCGGCACTGGCTGATGATGTACCGGCTGGTGCTGCGCAGGTTGATAACCCTGCTGCGGAGCGGCGGCCGGTTGTTGATAGTGCTGGGCTGGCTGCTGCGGCTGTACTTCCGGTGTCGGCGTAAACAGCGGCTCGCTCGGCCCCTCATTGACCAGAGTTTTCATCGGCGAGAATTCGTAATCCGCCGGCGAGAACGGATTGGCGCCCGGCGGCTGCTCGGAGGCGTAGCGCTGCTGCTGGGTGGCGGCAAACTGGCGCGCCAGCTCCGCTTCCGCCGCAGCGTCGGCATCATCGTCATCAGTCGCGTTATCGTCTTCCCAGCGATGGCCATAACGCTGCTGTTGAGTGGCGGCGAACTGGCGAGCCAGTTCATCCTGCTCCATAGCATCCGCTTCCTCATCCGAGAGTAGCCCATCATCATAATGGGGGTCGCGCTCTGCCTGCCGCGCGCGCTGTTCTGCTTCACGCTGCGACGGTAGCTTGATGCCGTAGGAGGCCAGTTCCCGACGCGTCGGGACGCGAACGCGATTAGGCCGCGGTAGTTTTGGACCAATGCCCTCTTTCACCTGTACCCGCGGTCCGCTGGAGGCCGGGCTGAACAATGGCGCCGTCGCTGCGGACGCGGCGGTCGCCGTCGTCGCGGCCGCTGAGCCGCCGCTGGCAGCCGTTGCCTGATGCACCCCGGCCGCCACCGCAGAAACCACGGTTGACTCCACGGGCGGTTTGGACGGGGCGGCTGGCGGCGTCAGCGGTTTGGTGGCGATCGGGCTTTCCGGCTCCGGAATAGGCTGATACCAGGAAGCCAGCAGCTCGCGTTCGCGCGCCCGCTTCTCTTCCACTTCCTCGAAGTAATAGAGCGGCGGACGTTTCACTTCTTCCTGCACGACCTCAGGCTCTGGCTGCGCGGCAGGTACCGGCGCGGGCTCAGGCTGATACGCCTGCGGCGCGGGCTGGCCGGCATGCGGATCGTAACTCGGCTGCTGATAAGGCGCAGTCTCGGGTTGATACCCCTGCGGCGCGGGCTGGCCGGCATACGGATCGTAAACCGGCTGCTGATACTGTGCAGGCTCGGGTTGATATCCCTGCGGCGCGGGCTGTTGCCCGGCATATGGATCGTAAACCGGCTGCTGGTGCGGCGCATGCTCGGGTTGATACCCCTGCGGCGCGGGCTGACCGGCATGCGGATCGTAAACCGGCTGCTGATACTGTGCAGGCTCGGATTGATACCCCTGCGGCGCAGGCTGTTGCCCGGCATATGGATCGTAAACCGGCTGCTGATACTGTGCAGGCTCTGGTTGATACCCCTGCGGCGCAGGCTGTTGTCCGGCATATGGATCGTAAACCGGCTGCTGGTGCGGCGCATGCTCGGGTTGATACCCCTGCGGCGCAGGCTGTTGTCCGGCATGCGGATCGTAAACCGGCTGTTGATACTGCGCCGGCTCTGGCTGATACGCCTGCGGCGCGGGTTGCCCCGCTGGCGGCTGATAAGCAGCCTGCTGGAACGGGGCGGGTTCAGGCTGGTAGGCCTGCTGCGGCGGATAGCTGGCTTCTGGCTGATAAGCCGGCGCAGCGCCCTGATGGCCCGCCGTCGACTCGCCCCACGCCTGCGGCGCGGCAGTGGCCGCCGCCGCTGCGCCCACCGGCTCAGCGATACTGTGGCCGTTCAGCAACGGATCGTAAGGGTCGAAATCGCCCGGGCGCGCGGCGCTGGCGCCGGAAAATAGCACATCATTCTCTGCGGGACGCGCGGCGCTGGCGCCGGAAAACAGTACATCGTCGGCGGCGACAGGCGCACCGCTGGCGCTGTACTGCACGGCCTCTTCCCCGTCGTCCATCCGTTTGCCGGAGAAAAGCGCCGCGTCGGTTTTACGCCCCATAGGGTTGGTAAACTTCTCGGCCAGACGTTTACGCCGCGCCAGCGCGCTGCGCAAGATACGGGCCCGACGCGATTCCTGGGGGGTTGCCGCCTCTTCGTCGTCGTACTCTTCATCGTCGTCTTCGTATTCGCCTTCATCGACCCAGGTATCATCCCGACGGGTGCGGTTGCTGGCAAAGGTGAGTACGGACAGGATGCCGCCGCCCAGTTTTTCCGCAATGCTGACCCACGACCAGCCGGTAAACAGCGTCAGGCCGGCCGCCCAGATGCACAACAGAGCGATGGTGCCGCCGCTGCTGTGCAGCAGCGGTTGCAGGGTGGTGCTCAGCAGGCTGCCAATCACCCCGCCAGAGGCGAAGTACCAGATATCATCGGCGTTAATCGCCGCCAGACCGCAGGAGGTCAGGATCAGGGCTAACGCACCGATGAGACGCAGAGAAACGGCGAAATAATCAATGTATTCGTCGTTTTCCTGATGCCGCCAGGCAAACCAGCATCCGCCGATGATGATCACCGGGATGGTATAGGCCATGACGCCAAAAATGAAAAACAGGGTATCGGCAAGCCACGCGCCGGGGGCGCCGCCTAAATTATGAATAGGCTCATGCCATGCCGTTTGCGACCAGCTTGGGTCCGAGGGGTTAAAGCTCAGTAATGCCGCCATCAGCCAGATGGCGAAGAGGGAGCAAAGGATGAGCATCGCCTCAAGGAGTCGGCGCCCGCTGCTGAGTTTGGTAAGTTTGACTTCTTTGTCTTCGGTGTATTCCTGGCTCAAGAAAGGCTCTCCAGGTATCAGGCTGTTTCCTGCCTGCTGCTAAAACGGACAACAGCGCCGGGTCTCCCCGGCACTGTTGCTGTATGGATTAACAGGAGTGTAATCAAACTACGTCGAGTTTGCACCTGTTCCGTGTTAGCGCGTCTTAATAACCAGGCGATTACTTTGCTTGACTTCTTCCATTACCACATAGGTACGGGTGTCGTTAACGCCCGGCAGGCGCAGCAAGGTCTCGCCCAGTAATTTACGATACGCTGACATATCCGGTACACGGGTTTTCAACAGATAGTCGAAATCACCGGAAACCAGATGACACTCTTGAATTTCTTCAAGTTTTTGCACTGCGGCGTTAAATTGCTCAAACACATCCGGTGCGCCACGATTCAGAGTAATCTCAACAAATACCAGAAGTGATGCATCCAGATAATGCGGGTTGAGCAGCGCCGTATAGCCCTGAATAAAACCCTGTCTTTCAAGACGACGCACACGCTCAAGGCAAGGCGTCGGAGAAAGTCCCACCCGTTTAGAAAGCTCGACGTTAGAAATTCGCCCATCTTTTTGCAATTCATTCAGGATGTTACGATCAATGCGGTCGAGATCTTTGCCAGGGCGCTTCTTGCTATCTACCATTATTATTGTCTCTCTGTATTCCTTCCCTACTCCTGTTCCGGCTCTGTGCCTTCACTGCCAGAGCCCATCCTGTTATTACCCGTACGACATTAGGTAACCCAGGGGTACGTGAGAAGCCCGTTGCCTGACGGCAGTCACCGATATCACGCATGGCGTCTGTCCACACCATGCGTAGATTTCGTTAACCCGGATAAAAATGGCATTTGCGTGCATGAAAATTCGCCGCACGCCAAATACTGCTTTTCTTCTTCCTTGAATGTTTTCGCAAAAGCACAGGGGATTGTCAAAGCAAAACATCGATTTTTAGTACAAGATGCCAGATATTCATCATCCACCCTGGTTGATTCTCATTTTTTCGTCTTATAATTGTCCCGCCAACAGTAGAAATAGTTATATTCCTTGCCGGGAAAATCGCCAATTCATCGGCCGCTTCTATTGCACACATCGTTAACAAAATCGCTGCGCTCTTTTTTTACGACAACAAATTCCCTACAATCCCAGCCCAATGTATGCCAATTATTATGGGGATCTCATGGGCACAGCCAAACACAGTAAACTGCTTATTCTTGGTTCTGGACCTGCGGGATACACCGCGGCGGTCTATGCCGCGCGCGCCAACCTGCAGCCGGTGCTGATCACCGGGATGGAAAAAGGCGGTCAGCTGACCACCACGACGGAAGTGGAAAACTGGCCAGGCGATCCGAACGATTTGACCGGTCCGCTGCTGATGGAGCGCATGCACGAGCATGCCGCGAAATTTGAAACCGAGATTATTTTCGACCATATCAGCCGCGTCGACCTGCAAAACCGGCCGTTCCGTCTGACCGGCGACAGCGGCGAATACACCTGTGACGCGCTGATTATCGCCACCGGCGCTTCAGCCCGTTACCTGGGTCTGCCTTCCGAAGAAGCCTTCAAGGGCCGCGGCGTTTCCGCGTGCGCCACCTGTGACGGATTCTTCTATCGCAACCAGAAAGTGGCGGTAATCGGCGGCGGCAACACCGCGGTTGAAGAGGCCCTGTATCTGTCGAACATCGCCTCTGAGGTACATCTGATCCACCGTCGCGATTCCTTCCGTGCGGAAAAAATCCTCATCAAACGCCTGATGGACAAAGTGGCAAGCGGCAACATCGTGCTGCATACCGATCGCACCCTCGAAGAGGTGACCGGCGACCAGATGGGCGTTAGCGGCCTGCGTCTGCGCGATACCAAAAACAGCGACAACGTCGAGTCCCTGGAAGTAGCCGGTCTGTTTGTCGCCATCGGCCACAGCCCGAACACCGCCATCTTTGAAGGTCAGCTGGAGCTGGAGAACGGCTACATCAAAGTGCAGTCCGGTATCCACGGCAATGCGACCCAGACCAGCATCCCGGGCGTGTTTGCCGCCGGCGATGTCATGGACCATATTTATCGTCAGGCTATCACCTCCGCCGGCACCGGCTGCATGGCGGCGCTGGACGCTGAACGTTACCTCGACGGTCTGGCTGACGCGTGCAAATAATCTTTACAAGTCAGTAACAAAGGTAAAGAAGGCGACGAAAAGTCGCCTTTATTTTTGCCGCGATGTAACATTGCCGTGCCCAATATTCCCATAACGACACCTGCTAAGCGCGCAATGAATAAAACCCGTCAACAAGAGTTAACCCGCTGGTTAAAACAGCAAAGCATTATCTCCCGTCGCTGGTTGATGATTTCCCGCCTCCTCGGCGTGGCGAGCGGTCTGCTGATCGTGGCGCAGGCCTGGTTCCTGGCGCGGATCCTGCACCGGATGGTGATGGAGAATATTCCTGCGACCGCCCTGCTGCTGCCGCTGACCCTGCTGGTGCTGACCTTTGTGCTGCGCGCCTGGGTGGTCTGGCTGCGTGAACGGGTCGGCTTTCAGGCCGGACAGCATATTCGCTATGAAATTCGCCGCCAGGTGCTCGACCGTCTCCAGCAGGCGGGCCCGGCGTGGATCCAGGGTAAACCGGCCGGCAGTTGGGCGACGCTTATCCTCGAGCAGATCGACGATATGCATGACTATTATGCCCGCTACCTGCCGCAGATGACGCTGGCGGCCTGCGTGCCGCTGCTGATCGTTATCACTATTTTCCCGATCAACTGGGCCGCCGCGCTGATCCTCCTCGGCACCGCGCCGCTGATCCCCCTGTTTATGGCCCTGGTTGGGATGGGCGCCGCCGATGCCAACCGGCGTAACTTCCAGGCGCTGGCCCGCCTCAGCGGCCACTTCCTCGACCGTCTGCGCGGCATGGAAACCTTGCGTATTTTTCACCGTGGTCAGGCCGAAACGGATAATATTCGCGACGCCTCGCAGGACTTTCGCCAACGCACCATGGAAGTCCTGCGCCTGGCGTTCCTCTCCTCCGGAGTACTGGAGTTTTTCACCTCGCTCTCCATTGCGCTGGTAGCGGTTTATTTCGGCTTCTCATACCTGGGCGAGCTTAACTTCGGCCACTATGGCGCAGGCGTCACGCTGATGGCGGGTTTCCTGACGCTGATCCTCGCCCCGGAGTTTTTCCAGCCATTACGCGACCTGGGCACTTTCTACCATGCCAAAGCCCAGGCCGTCGGCGCTGCGGACAGTCTGAAAACGTTTATGGAAACCCCGCTGACCCAGGTGGAGCGTGGCGAAAAAACCTTAAATGATAACGATCTGATTGGCGTGGAAGCGCGCGATCTGCTGATTAAATCTCCCGACGGGAAAGTCCTCGCCGGGCCGCTGAATTTTTCACTGCCTGCAGGCGCGCGGGTGGTGCTGGTGGGGCAGAGCGGCTCAGGGAAAAGTTCCCTGCTGAACACCCTGCTCGGCTTTTTGCCCTATGAAGGTTCGCTGAAGGTCAACGGCGTGGAGCTGCGCGAGCTGGACGCCGATCGCTGGCGTCCCCTGTTAAGCTGGGTGGGGCAGAATCCCCAGCTTCCTGCCGCCACGCTGCGGGAAAATGTGCTGCTGGCGTGGCCGGAAGCCAGCGATGCCCAGCTTCGGCTGGCGCTGGACAAGGCCTGGGTGAGCGAGTTTATCGCTCTGCTGCCGGATGGGATCCATACCGCCGTGGGCGATCAGGCGGGCCGTCTGTCGGTCGGCCAGGCGCAGCGTATCGCGGTCGCCCGCGCGCTGTTGGTGCCGTGCCGCCTGCTGCTGCTGGATGAACCCGCCGCCAGCCTCGACGCCCATAGCGAACAACGGGTCATGCAGGCATTGACCCACGCCTCCACCCAGCAAACCACGCTGCTGGTTACCCATCAGCTTGAGGGACTGGCGGACTGGGATGCCGTCTGGGTGATGCAGGACGGACAGATTATCGAACAAGGCGACTACGCCACGCTGGCCCGCGCCGGCGGGGTCTTCTCGGCGCTGTTGGCCCATCGTCAGGAGGAGATTTAAATGCGCGCGCTCTTACCCTATCTGGCACTGTATAAACGCCACAAATGGATGCTGCTGCTCGGCATCGTACTGGCTATTGTGACCCTGCTGGCCAGTATCGGCCTGCTGACGCTCTCCGGCTGGTTTCTCTCCGCCTCTGCGGTGGTGGGCGTCGCCGGGATCTACAGTTTTAACTATATGCTGCCCGCCGCGGGCGTACGCGGCGCAGCGATTATCCGTACCGCCGGACGCTATTTCGAGCGTCTGGTCAGCCACGATGCCACCTTCCGCGTGCTGCAGCACCTGCGCGTCTTCACCTTCAGCAAACTGCTCCCCCTCTCTCCGGCGGGGCTGGCGCGCTTTCGCCAGGGTGAACTGCTCAACCGCGTAGTCGCCGACGTCGACACCCTGGATCATCTCTACCTGCGGGTCATTTCGCCGCTGGTCGGCGCGCTGGTGGTGATTGTGGTGGTGACCTGCGGATTAAGCCTGCTCGACGTTACCCTCGCGCTGACGCTCGGCGGCATCATGCTGGTGACCCTGCTGGTTATGCCGCCGCTGTTCTATCGCGCCGGTAAACCGGCCGGAGAGAGTATGACCCAACTGCGCGGCCAGTATCGGCAACAGCTTACCGCCTGGCTGCAGGGCCAGGCGGAGCTGATGGTGTTTAACGCCAGCGACCGCTATCGCGTGCAAATGGAAAAAACCGAGCTCAGCTGGCAGGACGCGCAGCGTCGCCAGGCCGAGCTGACCGCGCTTTCACAGGCGCTAATGCTGTTAATCGGCGGAATCGCCGTGGTGGCCATGCTCTGGCTGGCCTCAGACGGCGTCGGCGGCAACAGTCAGCCCGGGGCGCTGATCGCCCTGTTCGTCTTCTGCGCCCTGGCGGCTTTCGAAGCCCTGGCGCCCGTCACCGGCGCTTTCCAGCATTTAGGTCAGGTGATCGCCTCCGCGCTGCGGATCTCGCAGATCACTGACCAGCAGCCGGAAGTCTCCTTCGTTGAGGGCGAGGCCAGCAGGCCTGCGCAGGTGGCCTTAACCTTCAGGCAGGTCACCTTCCGCTACCCGCAGCAGCCCTCCCTCGCCCTGGAGAACATCTCCCTGCAGATTGCCGCCGGGGAACATATCGCTATTCTTGGCCGAACCGGCTGCGGAAAGTCGACGCTTTTGCAGTTGCTCACCCGCGCATGGGATCCGGCGCAGGGAGAGATATTGCTCAACGACCAGCCGCTGTCCGGGCTGAGCGAAGCCACCCTGCGGCAGTCAATGAGCGTGGTGCCGCAGCGCGTGCATCTGTTCAGCGCCACCCTGCGCGACAACCTGCGGCTGGCGGCGCCTGAGGCTGATGACACTCTGCTCTGCGCCACCCTTGAGAAGGTAGGCCTGGAAAAACTGCTGGAAGATGGCGGACTCAACGGCTGGCTGGGCGAAGGCGGACGCCAGCTTTCCGGCGGCGAACTGCGCCGGCTGGCCATCGCCCGCGCGCTGCTCCACGATGCGCCGCTGATGCTGCTGGATGAACCGACAGAAGGTCTGGATGCCGCCACCGAAAGCCAGATCCTGCATCTGCTGGCGGAAGTCATGCGCGAGAAAACCGTGCTGATGGTCACCCACCGCCTGCGAGGCCTGGCGCGTTTTAATCAGATAATAGTCATGGACAACGGCCAGATAATTGAGCAAGGTAGTCACGCGGAGCTGCTCGCTAAACAGGGCCGGTACTTCCAGTTTAAACAGCGTCTGTAGGCTATTATCTAATTTTTGCTGATGCGTATTGAGGTTAAAATGCGTCTGGTTCAGCTCTCCCGGCATTCTATCGCCTTCCCTTCTCCGGAAGGCGCCCTGCGTGAACCTAACGGCCTGCTGGCGCTCGGCGGCGATCTAAGCCCCGCGCGTCTGCTGATGGCCTATCAGCGTGGTATTTTTCCCTGGTTTTCCCCCGGCGACCCGATCCTCTGGTGGTCGCCCGATCCCCGGGCAGTGCTTTGGCCGGAACAGTTCCATCTCAGCCGCAGCATGAAGCGCTTTCATCAGCGCTCCCCCTACCGCGTCACGCTCAATCATGCCTTTGGCGCGGTGATTGAGGGCTGCGCCAGCGATCGTGACGAAGGCACCTGGATAACCAGCAGCATCGTTCGCGCCTATCACCAGCTGCATGAGCTGGGCCATGCCCACTCCATTGAAGTCTGGCAGGAGAATACCCTGGTGGGGGGAATGTACGGCGTGGCGCAGGGGGCATTGTTTTGCGGCGAGTCGATGTTCAGCCGGGCGGAAAATGCCTCTAAAACCGCGCTGCTGGTATTTTGCCAGGACTTTGCGCAGAGCGGCGGTAAATTAATTGACTGTCAGGTGCTGAACAACCACACCGCGTCATTAGGCGCAGTGGATATTCCCCGCCGCGATTATCTGGACTATCTCTCGGTATTACGCGGCTACCGTCTACCCGAGCGATTTTGGGTACCACGGGTGCTATTTCCGGGCGGATAATAAAATGTTTTCAGCACATTTTGCGTCAGGATGGTATAATTGCGCGGTAGAGTAGCTTCTGCCTGTTGCCCCGCCGCCGTTTGGGAATAATAAGAGTCAGATAACGCCCATCGTTCTGTCACTCCCCTTTACGTTTGCGCCTGTCACGCGGCATGGCCGTGTGTGTCCCGGGCAATGCGCCAAAACTACTTCGGCGATTCATACCCGTCATATTTCCATTGCCGGCGTGCTGACTGCGCGCCTTGCGGTAAGGTGAATGATTCAGGGTAGACACGTAAAACTTTACTTACATGATGAACTTCGGCATTATCTTGCCGGTTCAAAACTACGGTAGTGATACCCCAGAGGACTAGATGGCCAAAGAAGACAATATTGAAATGCAGGGCACCGTACTTGAAACGTTGCCTAACACTATGTTCCGCGTAGAACTGGAAAACGGTCACGTGGTAACCGCGCATATCTCCGGTAAAATGCGTAAAAACTACATCCGCATTCTGACGGGCGACAAAGTGACTGTTGAGCTGACCCCGTACGACCTGAGCAAAGGCCGCATTGTCTTCCGTAGTCGCTGATTGTTTTCGCCACTAAGGCGTCAGATGCTGAAGGCCGGGATAATTCCCGGTCTTTTCATTTCTCCCGCCAGCCAGCAAAAAAAAACCGGCCAATGGCCGGTTTTTACATGCAAGATATCGCCTTAGTGGGCGGCTTCCGGTTTGTGCTTCGGCGCGCTCTGGAAATCGTAAGTCAGCGTATTTTTCACGCTGTCCAGAGAGACCGTCACCTGCCCCCCGTCGACCAGCGAGCCAAACAGCAGCTCGTTCGCCAGCGGTTTTTTCAGGTTGTCCTGAATGACGCGTCCCATCGGACGTGCTCCCATCGCCCGGTCGTAGCCTTTTTCCGCCAGCCAGTCGCGCGCTTCCTGGCTGACTTCCAGGGAGACGCCTTTCTGATCCAGCTGAACCTGCAGCTCGACGATAAACTTGTCGACAACCTGATGGATCACCGTGGTGGAGAGGTGATCGAACCAGATAATGTTGTCGAGACGGTTACGGAACTCCGGCGTAAAGATCTTCTTGATCTCATCCATTGCATCCGGACTGTTGTCCTGCTGGATAAGGCCAATCGATTTACGCTCGGTTTCCCGCACCCCGGCGTTGGTGGTCATCACCAGCACCACGTTGCGGAAGTCCGCTTTACGTCCGTTGTTATCGGTCAGCGTTCCGTTATCCATCACCTGCAGCAGCAGGTTGAACACGTCCGGATGCGCTTTTTCGATCTCATCGAGCAGCAGCACCGCGTGCGGATGTTTAATCACCGCATCGGTCAGCAGCCCGCCCTGGTCGAAGCCGACGTAGCCCGGAGGCGCCCCGATTAAACGGCTGACGGTATGACGTTCCATATATTCGGACATATCAAAACGCAGCAGCTCGATACCCAGCGCCTTCGCCAGCTGCACGGTCACTTCGGTTTTCCCCACCCCGGTCGGCCCGGCGAACAGGAATGAACCCACCGGCTTGTGCTCATGGCCCAGCCCGGCGCGCGCCATTTTGATGGCTTCCGTTAGCGCCTCGATGGCCTTATCCTGACCAAAGACCAGCATTTTCAGTCGATCGCCAAGGTTTTTCAGCGTGTCGCGATCGCTGCGGGAGACGCTCTTCTCAGGGATCCGCGCAATGCGCGCCACCACTGACTCGATATCCGCCACATTAACCGTTTTCTTACGCTTGCTGACCGGCATTAAGCGCGCCCGCGCCCCTGCCTCGTCAATCACGTCAATCGCCTTATCCGGCAGATGACGATCGTTAATGTATTTCACCGCCAGCTCAACCGCGGCACGCACCGCCTTGGCGGTATAACGCACATCGTGGTGCGCTTCGTACTTCGGCTTCAGGCCGTTGATAATCTGGACGGTCTCTTCCACCGACGGTTCGGTAATATCAATTTTCTGGAAACGGCGGGCCAGCGCACGATCTTTCTCAAAGATGTTGCTGAATTCCTGGTAAGTGGTTGAGCCAATCACCCGGATCTTGCCGCTGGAAAGCAGCGGTTTGATCAGGTTAGCCGCATCGACCTGACCGCCAGACGCCGCCCCCGCACCGATGATGGTGTGGATCTCATCAATGAACAGGATGCTGTTGGTATCCTGCTCCAGCTGTTTGAGCAACGCTTTAAAGCGTTTTTCAAAATCGCCACGGTATTTCGTCCCGGCCAGCAGAGAACCAATATCGAGCGAGTAGATGGTGCAGTCAGCCATGACTTCCGGCACATCGCCCTGCACAATACGCCAGGCAAGGCCTTCGGCGATGGCGGTTTTACCGACGCCGGATTCCCCCACCAGCAGCGGGTTATTTTTACGCCGACGGCACAGAACCTGAATGGCGCGTTCCAGCTCTTTTTCACGGCCGATCAGGGGATCAATGCCGCCGACGCGAGCAAGCTGATTGAGGTTGGTGGTGAAGTTTTCCATACGTTCCTCCCCGCCGGCTTGCTCTTCATTGCCAGGCTGGCTTCCGCTGTTATCGGAAGACTGGCTCGGCTCGTCTTTGCGTGTACCATGAGAAATGAAGTTCACCACATCGAGTCGGCTCACTTCATGTTTACGCAGCAGGTAGGCGGCCTGCGACTCCTGCTCGCTGAAAATCGCCACCAGCACGTTGGCGCCGGTCACTTCGCTGCGGCCAGAAGATTGCACGTGGAAGACGGCGCGCTGCAGCACACGCTGGAAGCTCAGCGTCGGCTGGGTGTCGCGCTCTTCTTCCGTGGCTGGCAGGACGGGTGTGGTTTGTTCGATGAAGGCTTCAAGTTCCTGACGCAATGCCACCAGGTCCACTGAACACGCTTCCAGGGCCTCACGGGCCGAGGGGTTGCTTAGCAGAGCCAGCAGCAAGTGCTCGACGGTCATAAACTCATGACGGTGCTCGCGCGCTCTGGCGAAAGCCATATTTAAACTGAGTTCCAGTTCTTGATTGAGCATAGGCACCTCCCCCAATTTTCATGCCTGTATTCAGGCTTTTTCCAGCGTACACAGCAATGGATGCTCGTTCTCCCTCGCGTACTGATTCACCATAGCGACTTTGGTCTCCGCCACTTCCGCGGTAAACACGCCACAAATCGCCTTACCTTCATAGTGAACCGTGAGCATCAGTTGCGTTGCACGTTCAACATCATAAGAAAAGAATTTTTGTAACACGTCAATAACAAACTCCATTGGAGTGTAGTCATCATTGACCAATATCACTTTATACATAGATGGCGGTTTAATCGCATCACGAACTTCGTCGTCAACCAGGTGCTCGAAGTCCAGCCAATCTCTCTTACTCATCGTCAGTGTTCATCATCGGTTGCTGTTGCCAACAGGCGGAGGCCTGTCGATGACCAGAGGTTATGCTCATCACAAATCTACAACAGATCATAGATAACTATCATCTATCGCTTCTATCCGCGACGGCTGTCACATTCCCCGGCAATAGCGTTAACTGCTTCAAATTTTGACGCATTTTTCGCCGCTCCCCCTCCTCAATCGCTTGACGCGTTTTCGTATTTCTCTAAATTGTAGTGGCGAGAGTTGGCGAGCAATTGAACAACTCGTCACTCCACCACCGGTTCATTCCATCTTACTAATAAAGATTTACGAAGGATGTCGAAGTATGGAAATGGGTACTGTTAAGTGGTTCAACAATGCCAAAGGGTTCGGTTTTATCTGCCCTGAGGGCGGCGGCGAAGACATTTTCGCCCATTACTCCACCATCCAGATGGATGGTTACAGAACGCTAAAAGCCGGACAAGCCGTTCGGTTTGATGTTCACCAGGGGCCAAAAGGCAACCACGCCAGCGTGATCGTCCCTGTGGAAGCGGAAACGGCTGCATAACTCTTTTGCTTCATTGTGTACATCCTGCTAATAAAATGCCAGTCCTTCTGACTGGCATTTTTATTTCTCATCCCGACTACTCCCGCGCCAGGGCATCCACAGGATCGAGCCGCGCCGCATTGCGCGCCGGCAGCCACCCAAACAGCACCCCGGTTAACGTCGAACAGAGAAACGCTGTCACCAGCGCCAGCGGCGAAAAACCGATCTCCCAGCCGGGGAGAAACAGCTGCAGAATAAACGCAATCATCAGCGACAATGTCACCCCCAGCGCGCCGCCGACCAGGCAAACCAGCACCGCTTCGATGAGAAACTGCTGCAGCACATCGCTGGCCCGGGCGCCAACCGCCATGCGGATGCCTATCTCACGCGTCCGTTCGGTCACCGACACCAGCATAATATTCATCACGCCAATCCCGCCGACCACCAGGGCGATCACCGCCACCAATGTCAGGAACAGCTGTAAGGTATGTGTGGTCCTTTCGGCGGTTTTCAAGATGCTGTCCATATTCCAGGTGAATACATCTTTTTTACCATGCCGCAGCTCCAGCAAACGCAGCAGCTGCTTTTCAGCGGTGTCGCTGTCATAGCCTTCATGAACGCGGACGGTGATCGAGTTCAGCCACGACTGGCCCATCACCCTTCCCGCCATGGTGGTGTAGGGCAACCAGACGCGGAGAATTTTACTGCTGCCGAACATCGACTGCTTTTCATCCGCAACGCCAATCACCGTGGCCGGCATATTGCCCACCAGAATCACCTCGCCCACCACTTTCGCTTTATTGGGAAACAGCTGGCGACGGGTATTGCTGTCGAGCACCACCACCTGCGCCCGGCTGTTGAGCTGCAGCTCATTAAAGGTATTGCCCTCGCTAAAGGTCATGCCGTAAACATTAAAGTATTGCGGCCCCACCCCTTCCGCGCTGGCGGCTACGTCAATATTGTTGGCGCGCAGACGCAGGCTTTTTGACACCGCCGGCGTAGCGGAACGCACCCACGGCTGTTTCTGGATCGCCAGCAAGTCGTCATACTTCAGCGCCTGCTGATAGCGCGGGTCGTCATCGCCAAAATCCTTGCCAGGGTAGACGTCAATGGTATTGGTGCCTATCGCGCGAATATCTGCCAGCACCATCTGTTTGGCGGCATCGCCCACCACGACGATCGACACCACCGAGGCAATCCCAATAATAATGCCGAGCATGGTCAGCAGGGTGCGCATTTTATTCGCCGCCATCGCCCGCCAGGCCATGACCAGCGCCTCGCGAAAGCCGCTGGTGAACTGACGCCACGCCGAGGGCTCCTCCTGCTGACGGGCGCGCAGCCCACCGCCCTGGCGGCTGGCGGAGGGGTTGCGGACGATTTCGCCATCGCGGATCTCGACGATCCGCTCCGCCTGAGCGGCGACCTGCGGATCGTGAGTGACAATGATGACCGTGTGCCCCTGCGCTTTCAGCTGGTGCAGGATCGCCATCACCTCTTCGCCGGAATGGCTGTCCAGCGCGCCGGTCGGCTCATCGGCGAGGATCACTTCCCCACCGTTCATCAGGGCGCGGGCGATACTGACCCGCTGCTGTTGGCCGCCGGACAGCTGCGACGGCTGATAGTCGGCGCGATCGCCAAGCCCCAGGCGCGCCAGCAGCTCATGAGCGCGCGCCAGGCGCGCCCGCCGTTCACTGCCGGCATACACCGCCGGCACTTCGACGTTCTGCGCGGCGGTCAGATGCGACAGCAGGTGATAGCGTTGAAAGATAAAACCAAAGTGTTCCCGCCGCAGACGGGCCAGCGCATCACCATCCAGCTGCGCAATATCGGTTCCCGCCACCCGATAGGTGCCGCTGGTGGGTTTATCAAGGCAGCCAAGGATGTTCATCAGCGTTGATTTACCCGAGCCGGAGGCGCCCACGATCGCCACCATCTCCCCGGCATGGATACTGAGGGTGATCCCCTTGAGGACCTCAACGCTGCCGTCGCCGGAAGGATAGCTGCGACGAATATCACGCAGCTCGAGCAGGGCCGTCATTTTGCCGCCCCGCTCGCGCTCTCGCCGACGATCACCTCATCCCCCTCTTCAAGTCCCTGCACCACCGCGACGTCGGTATCATTGCGCGCGCCAATGACAATTTCACGCTCTTTGACCTCGCCGGTACGCAACAGCCGGACGTGGTAGCGGTTATCACCGACCGCATCGCCCAGGGCGCTCAGCGGGATGGTGATCACGTTCTTCACCTCGGCCAGTTGAATATGCACCTGCGCGGTCATGTCGAGGCGCAGGATCCCCTGCGGGTTCGGGACCTCGAAGCGGGCATAATAGAAGATGGCGTCGTTGACTTTTTCCGGCGTCGGCAGAATGTCCTTCAGCTTGCCTTCATAGCGGGTTAACGGGTCGCCCAGCACGGTAAACCACGCTTTTTGCCCCGGTCTGAGATGGATGACATCCGCTTCGGAGACCTGCGCTTTAACCAGCATGGTGCTGAGGTCCGCCAGGGTCAGAATGTTCGGCGCCTGCTGGGCAGCGATCACCGTCTGTCCCTGCAGGGTAGTAATTTGCGTCACTTCGCCAGCCATCGGCGCCAGGATCCGCGTGTAGTCGAGGTTGGTCTTCGCCGTGTCGAGCGTCGCCTGGTTGCGCTTAATTTGCGCTTCAATGGTGCCGATTTGCGCCTGTTTCACCGCCAGGTCGGTGGTCGCGGTATCGAGGTCCTGTCGCGAGACCAGCTGGCGCTGCGCCAGCTGCTGCTGACGGGCCAGGGTCACCTGCGCCAGCTTACTCTCCGCGCGCGCCTGATTGAGCTGGGCGCGCAGTTCCATCAACGTCGCTTCCACCTCTTTGATCTGGTTTTGCGCCTGCTCAGGATCGATAACCCCCAGCAGTTGGTCCTTTTTGACCTTATCGCCGATATTCACGTGCAGCGTCTTCAGCTGTCCGCTGACCTGGGCGCCGACGTCAACTTTTCGCAAGGCATCCAGCTTGCCGGTAGCCAGCACGCTCTGCTGGAGGTCGCCTTTGCGCACCACCAGTGTCTGGTAGTGCGGCAGCGGCGCGTTGAGGATCCGCCATCCCCAGACAGCCAGACCCAGCACCACGATCGCCAACAGCCACCAGACGGTCCTGCGTTTTCCCTTCACTTTCATATTCCGATTCCTGCTGTTTCCCTGCCGATCCAGGCGGTGATTCTATCGAAACCCGTTGGCAACAGAACATCCATTTTTCGCGCCAATGACGTTTTGTTTAGCTGCCGGAGAGCTTTGCGCCGCCGAGCCCCCCGACGGCGAAGAGATTAATCGGCGCGACCGCGGGCCAGCCACAGTACCCGCGAGAACATTTTTTTCAGCAGCGTCGGCACTGCGTCCACCCCACGGCGGCCGGCTTCCATTGCCACCTCAATCGCCAGGTCCGGCTTGGATGAACGATGAATGGCCTTGGTGATCACCCGCCGCATATTCATGGGCACATTATCCGGGATCTGCGCCACCCGGTGGTAAACGTCATCAAATCCCTGACGATACATAAAGTGTTCCATATCCAGCGCCGGCAGAGTGGTCAGATGGTCGCGCTCCAGTTCGCGATCGTTATTCAGCAGGCCGCGTACGGTCGCGGCATATTTTTTCCCTGCCTCATCGCCGTCCACCAGCACGTGCCACTGGATCCCCATCCGGCGGGCGAATTTGATCAACGGCTTCAGGCCCGACTGGGCGAATTCAATGACTTTCACCCCTTCAGCATCAAAATGATGGCCGCACTGGCGGGCCAGTTCGTTGATAACCCAGGTTTCCGTCTCCCCCTCCACCAGCAGCCAACAGCGGGCGAAGAGCGATGAGGCGCGATTGAAGCGGATATGAAAGGCAATGCGCCGACTCTCTTCGGCATTCATTCCGCCGGGCCCCAGCCGCCATGCCGACACCCGCGCCGATTCACGCACCAGCCGACACACCTGCTCCACCGGCGTCAGGGACAGCAGCTCTCCGGAGTTGGTGGTGGTCACCCGCTGCAACGGCAGCAAATTCAGCAGATGCCAGGCGACGGAGAGCATGATCGGATGCAGGCGGGTCTCGGGATCTTCAATCAACAGCAGCGGCCGCGCGTCGCGATCGAGGCGCACCGTCCCTTTCGCCTGCAGCAGGGTGGCGAACAGTCCCAGCAGGATCACCCGATGGCTGCGCCCGCCGGGCTTGTCGATCATCCGGTTGATAATATCCAGATAACGCCAGCTACGCTGTTCATCATGGGAACGCCGCCGCATCAGGCGATGTCGCGTCTGGGCGCTGCTTTGCTCGGCAAAATAATGCTCCAGCAGCTGCACCATGGCCGACAACCCCTCGCGGATCTGACCGTCGGATAAATTTTGCGGGTGGCTGACCAGTTCGCGGGACAGAAAATCCAGCTGGCGGGCGGTGATCTCTATCTGCGGCGAGTGCGGTACCGTTCCGTTATGAATACGCCGCATAAAGCGCGCGTCGCGCAGGCGCAGCACCGGCATCAAACGCACCAGGTGTCTGGCCAGCTCATCGATATCCTCCAGCGCCAGCGCTTCGCCTTCGCCATCGATAAAACTGCGCAGGGTCATCACGCTGTCATCATCGGCGAGTTCGCCTTCCAGGCGGTAGAACACCCGGTGATACCCGTCATCACAGGGCACCCAACAGCGCTGAAGCGGACGGAAACGCCGCACCCGATGGCGTCCCGGCTCCGTTTCGCGGAAGGTCAGAATAATATGCAAATGGTGCTCGCGCCCCTGGATGTCGCCCGCGGGGAACCAAAAGTCATCGCGAACAAAGTGATAAAGATCGAACTCTGGCGACAAAAGCAGGGTCAGCGCATCAAGCAGACTGGACTTCCCCCACGCGTTTTCCCCGATCAGGACGTTATTTTGCTCAAGCATCAACGACAGACGATTGATACCGCGAAAACCGACGATTTCTACGCGCTCAAGAAGCATATCCCCTCCGCTACACCACCACTCTCCTTCAGTAATCAACAGTATAGCGAGGGCGGCGGCAAGATGACACTCCGCTTAGTCACCTCGCGCATCCTATTCAGCAGGTTAAATATATTCATAAAATTACACATTTACCGCCTATTAACCGCTGTTGATTATTCATCAAACAAAATAGTTTTATTTCAGACGTTATGTTCTACACTATTGATAATCTTGGATGGATATAGGAATAGTTAAACTGGCAAACGCAATCCCTTCACCTTGCCCTAAATCAAATAATATCAATATATTTAACTGGCTCTGGGATGGCGATTATCTCTAGAATAACGCCGCTTTATTTTTATCGTCGTCCCTTATCACGATAAATAAAGAACGGCACGGTCCGCTCGTGCGCGTATACATTTAAATTGAGGTGGTTATGTTCAGAAAATTAGCAGCCGAATGCTTCGGCACCTTCTGGCTTGTATTTGGCGGCTGCGGTAGCGCCGTCCTTGCCGCAGCATTTCCCGAGCTGGGTATCGGTTTTGCCGGCGTGGCGCTGGCATTTGGTTTAACCGTATTAACCATGGCGTATGCGGTTGGCCATATTTCCGGCGGTCATTTCAACCCGGCGGTGACCTTAGGCCTGTGGGCCGGCGGTCGTTTCCCGGCGAAAGAGGTCATTGGCTATATTATCGCCCAGGTGGTCGGCGGAATTATTGCCGCCGCGGTGCTGTACGTAGTGGCCAGCGGTAAAGCCGGCTTTGATGCCGCCGCCAGCGGTTTTGCCTCCAACGGCTATGGCGAACACTCCCCGGGCGGCTTCTCTATGCTGTCGGCTATCGTTATTGAAATCGTACTGACCTGCGGCTTCCTGCTGGTTATCCATGGCGCTACCGACAAACACGCGCCTGCGGGCTTCGCGCCGATCGCTATCGGCCTGGCGCTGACCCTCATCCATTTGATCAGCATTCCGGTCACCAACACCTCGGTCAACCCGGCGCGCAGCACCGCGGTGGCGATTTTCCAGGGCGGTTGGGCGCTGCAGCAGCTGTGGCTGTTCTGGGTCATGCCGATCGTCGGCGGGATCCTCGGCGGCGTGCTGTACCGCACTCTGCTGGAAAAACGCGATTAATCTTTTCTAAAGCCCGGGTCCCCGGGCTTTTTCTTTCTGGCGACAGCTTTACTCGGCCCGGCTATTTGGATAGTGTCATGAGCGCTATTCTCATCATGCAAGGGTTGCATCGTTCATGTTCTCAGGACTGTTCATCATTCTGTTGCCGCTGGTCGTCGGCTATTTACTGCCTCTTCGTCACTCCTCCGCGTTAAAACTGATTAACCGGATGCTGAGCTGGATTGTCTATGTGATCCTCTTTTTTATGGGTATCAGCCTGGCGTTTCTCGACAATCTGGCCAGCAATCTGCTGGCGATATTGCATTACGCCGCGGTGAGCGTGGTCATCATTTTACTGTGTAATATTACCGCTCTGCTGTGGCTGGAAAGAAAAATGCCCTGGCGCAGTCTGCATCGTCAGGAGAAATTACCCTCGCGCCTGGCCATGGCCCTGGAATCACTCCAGTTGTGCGGTGTGGTGGTGCTCGGTTTCTTGCTTGGCCTGACCGGCCTGTCTTTTTTACAACACGCCACCGAAGCCAGCGAATATACGCTGATCTTTCTCCTGTTCCTCGTCGGTATTCAATTACGCAATAATGGAATGAGTCTGCGACAAATAGTCCTCAACCGGCGGGGAATGATCGTCGCCGTGGTGGTCACGGCCAGTTCATTACTCGGCGGCATCCTCAACGCCTTTATTCTGGATTTGCCGCTAAAGACCGGTCTGGCGATGGCCAGCGGCTTCGGCTGGTATTCACTCTCCGGTATTTTACTGACCGAATCCTTTGGCCCGGTGATCGGCAGCGCCGCCTTCTTTAACGACCTGTGCCGCGAGCTGCTGGCCATCATGTTAATTCCGGGCCTGATTCGCCGTAGCCGCTCCACGGCGCTGGGGCTGTGCGGCGCCACCTCCATGGACTTCACCTTACCGGTGCTGCAGCGTTCCGGCGGCGTGGAGATCGTCCCTGCCGCCATCGTGCACGGTTTTCTGCTGAGCCTGCTGGTCCCGATCCTGATCGCCTTTTTTGCCGCCTGAGCAGGCGCTGGCGGCAGACTTCCTGCCGCCAATTTTGCGCTAAATCAATCTCCCTTTAAGTTGTATCAGAAATACCTTTTCTCCTCACGCGCTCGGGCATAACCTTAAACATGTATATCAAATATAACTTTAAAGGTGTGACCATGTTTTGTGTGCAATGTGAACAAACCATTCGTACCCCGGCCGGCAACGGCTGCTCTTACGCGCAGGGGATGTGCGGTAAAACAGCGGAAACCTCCGATCTGCAGGATCTGCTGATTGCGTCATTGCAAGGCCTCTCCGCCTGGGCGCTCAAGGCCCGCGAATATGGCATTATCGACCACGACGTCGATAGCTTTGCGCCGCGCGCTTTTTTCTCTACGCTGACTAACGTTAACTTCGACTCCCCGCGTATCGTTGGCTATGCGCGCCAGGCTATCGCCATGCGTGAAGCGCTTAAAGCGCAGTGCCTGAACATTGATGCCCACGCGACGGTTAACAATCCGATGGCCGCTCTGCAACTGGCTAGCGACGATCTGGGCGACCTGCAGCGTCAGGCGGCGGAATTTACCCCGAATAAAGACAAAGCGGCCATCGGCGACAACATTCTCGGCCTGCGCCTGCTGTGCCTGTACGGCCTGAAAGGCGCTGCGGCTTATATGGAACACGCGCACGTTCTCGGCCAGTACGACAACGACATCTACGCCCAGTACCATAAAATCATGGCATGGCTGGGTACCTGGCCTGCCGATATGAACGCGCTGCTGGAGTGCTCAATGGAGATCGGCCAGATGAACTTCAAAGTCATGAGCATTCTGGACGCCGGTGAGACCAGCAAATACGGTCATCCGACCCCAACCCAGGTCAACGTTAAAGCGACCGAGGGCAAGTGCATCCTGATCTCCGGCCATGACCTGAAAGATCTCTATAACCTGCTGGAGCAGACCGAAGGCACCGGCGTTAACGTCTATACCCACGGGGAAATGCTGCCGGCGCACGGCTATCCGGAGCTGCGTAAATTCAAACACCTGATTGGGAACTACGGCAGCGGCTGGCAGAACCAGCAGGTGGAGTTCGCCCGCTTCCCGGGCCCCATCGTCATGACCTCTAACTGCATCATCGACCCCACCGTCGGCGCCTACGACGATCGTATCTGGACCCGCAGCATCGTCGGCTGGCCGGGCGTGAACCACCTGGAAGGTGAAGACTTCGCGCCGGTTATCGCCCAGGCGCAGCAGATGGCGGGCTTCCCGTACAGCGAAATCCCGCATCTGATCACCGTCGGCTTTGGCCGTCAGACCCTGCTCGGCGCGGCGGACACACTGATCGATCTGGTCAGCCGGGAAAAACTGCGTCACATTTTCCTCGTCGGCGGCTGCGATGGCGCCCGCGGGGAACGTAACTATTTCACCGATTTCGCCACCAGCGTGCCGGACGACTGCCTGATCCTGACCCTGGCCTGCGGTAAATACCGCTTCAACAAGCTGGACTTCGGCGATATCGAAGGCCTGCCGCGTCTGGTGGATGCCGGGCAGTGCAACGATGCCTACTCGGCGATTATTCTGGCGGTCACGCTGGCGGAAAAACTGGGCTGCGGCGTCAACGATCTGCCGCTGTCGCTGGTGCTTTCCTGGTTCGAGCAGAAAGCGATCGTCATCCTGCTGACGCTGCTGTCTCTCGGCGTGAAAAACATTGTCACCGGCCCGACGGCGCCTGGCTTCTTCACTCCGGATCTGCTGGCTATCCTCAATGAGAAGTTTGGTCTGCGTTCCGTGACCACCGTGGAACAAGATATGCAGCAGCTGCTGAGCGCGTAAGGAGTCCCTGATGACCATGCCAACCTCACAATGCCCGTGGCGAATGCAGGTGCATCACATCCATCAGGAAACGCCGGATGTGTGGACCGTTTCATTGCTCTGCCATGACTATTATCCGTACCGTGCCGGGCAGTACGCCCTGGTCAGCGTGCGCCATTCGGCAGAGACCCTGCGCGCTTACACTATTTCGTCCACGCCGGGCGTCAGCGAATATATTACGTTGACCGTTCGCCGTATTGACGATGGCGCGGGCTCACAGTGGCTCACCCGCGACGTAAAGCGCGGCGACTATATCTGGCTGTCAGACGCGATGGGGGATTTCACCTGCGAGGATAAAGCGGATGATAAGTTCCTGCTGCTGGCCGCTGGCTGCGGCGTCACACCGATCATGTCGATGCGCCGCTGGCTGGCGAAGTACCGTCCGCAGGCCGACGTGCAGGTGATCTATAGCGTTCGTTCGCCGGAGGATGTGATCTTTGCCGAAGAGTGGCGCAACTATCCGGTTACCCTGGTGGCGGAGCACCACGCGACGCACGGTTTTGTCGCCGGCCGTCTGATCCCGGAACTACTGCAGAGCGTGCCGGATATCGCCAGCCGCACCGTGA
Source organism: Klebsiella sp. K5-204 (assembly GCF_030128585.1). Classification (NCBI taxonomy): domain Bacteria; kingdom Pseudomonadati; phylum Pseudomonadota; class Gammaproteobacteria; order Enterobacterales; family Enterobacteriaceae; genus Klebsiella; species Klebsiella sp. K5-204. The sequence goes on along the minus strand of NZ_JAKUZS010000007.1, from coordinate 337,051 downwards.
TGACCTGCGGGCCAGCGCCGTATATGGAGAAAGTTGAACAGGACGTTGCCGCCCTGGGTGTTACCCGCTTCTTTAAGGAGAAGTTCTTCACCCCGGTGGCGGAGGCCGCCACCAGCGGGCTGAAATTCACCAAACTGCAGCCGGCGCGAGAATTTTACGCGCCGGTGGGCACCACCCTGCTCGATGCGCTGGAGAGCAATCAGGTGCCGGTGACCGTCGCCTGCCGCGCCGGCGTCTGCGGCTGCTGCAAAACCAGAGTCGTTTCCGGGGAGTATAGCGTCACCAGCACCATGACGCTGACCGACGGCGAAATCGCCGACGGCTATGTGCTGGCCTGCTCCTGTCACCCGCTGGGCGATCTGGTTCTGGCCTGACCTTAAAAGGCCGGATGACGCTATGCTTATCCGGCCTCTGTTTCTGCTTTACGTCGTACGCAGTTGTTCCGCCTTTCGGCGCATGGCTATCGCCAGACCGACTGACCGGCCAGCGAGTAACGCCCGGCGCCCAAAAGCGCTATCGCCAGCGCGCCAACAAAAAAATAGACCAGATTCTCGATCGCCCACGCGCCCACCGCATCAAGCGCAAACGTCTTGCCGAGACCGACCATCAGCCACGCCACTACCATGGTGAAAGCCAACACCAGCGCCGCTGGGCGCGTCAGGATGCCGACAATCAACAAACAGGGGGCAACCACTTCCCCCACCAGCACACCGTAGGCGATAAACCCCGGCAACCCCTTCGCCACCAGCATCCCGCTAATGCCGTCCACGCCATCCAGCAGCTTGTGCAAACCGTGAAACAGCATTAACCCGCCGACGGCGAGTCGTAACAAGAGTTTACCGGCATCTTCATGCGACAGCGTTCTGTTTACTGTGTTTAACAATCCTTTAACCATTTGATGTGCTTCCTGTTTTACACCCTGTGAGACCCCAGAGTATGCCCAATACTTCAGCAATAAAACCAGCGAAAAATTGAGGGAAATCGGCAACGTACGCTGCAGTTTCATCTAAGCTTGAAGGCGTTATCAAAAAAAGGAGATGGAGATCATGAAACAAACCGTGGCCGCATACATTGCCAAAACGCTGGAACAGGCCGGCGTGAAACGTATCTGGGGCGTCACCGGCGATTCCCTCAATGGATTGAGCGATAGCCTGAACCGCATGGGCACCATCGACTGGATGGCCACCCGGCACGAAGAGGTCGCCGCTTTCGCCGCCGGCGCGGAGGCGCAACTGACCGGCGAACTGGCGGTCTGCGCCGGTTCCTGCGGACCGGGTAACCTGCACCTGATCAACGGTCTGTTTGACTGTCACCGCAACCATGTCCCGGTGCTGGCCATTGCCGCCCACATCCCTTCCAGCGAGATTGGCAGCGGCTATTTCCAGGAGACCCATCCCCAGGAGCTGTTCCGCGAATGCAGCCACTACTGCGAGCTGGTCTCCACCCCGGAGCAGATCCCGCAGGTGCTGGCGGTGGCGATGCGTAAGGCGGTGATTAACCGCGGCGTTTCGGTGGTGGTTCTGCCCGGCGACGTGGCGCTGAAAGCCGCCCCGGAGAGCGCCAGCAACCACTGGTATCATGCGCCGTTGCCGACGGTCTCCCCGGCCGACGAGGAGCTGCGCAAGCTGGCGCAGCTTATCCGCTACTCCAGCAATATCGCGCTCATGTGCGGTAGCGGCTGCGCCGGCGCCCACCAGGAGCTGGTGGAGTTCGCAGCGAAAATTAAAGCCCCCATCGTCCATGCGCTGCGCGGTAAAGAGCATGTGGAGTATGACAACCCGTATGATGTGGGCATGACCGGGCTGATTGGCTTCTCTTCTGGCTTCCACACCATGATGAATGCCGACACCCTGATCCTGCTCGGCACCCAGTTCCCCTATCGCGCCTTCTATCCGACCGACGCCAAAATTATTCAGATCGACATTAACCCCGGCAGCATCGGCGCGCACAGTAAGGTTGATATGGCGCTGGTGGGCGACATCAAATCAACGCTAAAGGCGCTGCTGCCGCTGCTGGAAGAGAAAACCGATCGCCGCTTCCTCGATAAGGCGCTGGAGCACTATCGCGACGCGCGAAAAGGACTCGACGATCTGGCGAAGCCCAGCGAGAAGGCGATCCACCCGCAATATCTGGCGCAGCAGATCAGCCATTTTGCCGATGAAGACGCCATTTTCACCTGCGATGTCGGCACCCCGACCGTCTGGGCGGCACGCTATCTCAAGATGAACGGCAAACGCCGCCTGCTGGGTTCATTCAACCACGGCTCCATGGCCAACGCCATGCCGCAGGCCATTGGCGCCAAAGCCACCGCGCCGGAGCGTCAGGTGGTGGCCATGTGCGGCGACGGCGGGTTTAGCATGCTGATGGGGGATTTTCTGTCGCTGGCGCAGATGAAGCTGCCGGTGAAAATTATCATCTTTAACAACAGCGTGCTGGGTTTCGTGGCGATGGAGATGAAGGCCGGGGGCTATCTCACCGACGGCACGGAGCTGCACGAAACCAACTTCGCCCGCATCGCCGAAGCCTGCGGTATTAAAGGTATTCGCGTTGAGAAAGCCGCCGAGGTGGATGAAGCGCTGCAGACCGCCTTCCGCACCGACGGTCCGGTGCTGGTCGACGTCGTGGTCGCCAAAGAGGAGCTGGCGATCCCGCCGCAGATCAAGCTGGAGCAGGCGAAAGGCTTTAGCCTGTATATGCTGCGGGCGATCATCAGCGGGCGCGGCGATGAAGTCATCGAACTGGCGAAAACCAACTGGCTCAGGTAAAACAGAAGCAATACTCTGAACCAGAACAAGGAAAAGCCGTGATCGATCTGCGCAGTGATACCGTTACCCGTCCCGGGCGCGCTATGTTGGAAGCCATGATGGCCGCCCCGGTCGGGGACGATGTGTATGGCGACGACCCTACCGTCAATGAACTTCAGCGCTACGCCGCCGACCTGGCCGGCAAAGAGGCGGCGCTGTTTCTGCCCACCGGCACCCAGGCCAACCTCGTCGGCCTGCTCAGCCACTGCCAGCGCGGCGAAGAGTATATCGTCGGCCAGGGGGCGCATAACTATCTGTACGAAGCCGGCGGGGCGGCGGTTCTCGGCAGTATTCAGCCGCAGCCGATTGACGCCGCGGCGGACGGCTCGCTGCCGCTGGATAAAGTCGCAGCGAAAATCAAACCTGACGATATCCATTTTGCCCCGACCCGCCTGCTGAGCCTGGAAAACACCCATAACGGTAAGGTGCTGCCGCGCGACTATCTCCAGGAAGCCAGGGCGTTTACCCGCCAGCGCGATCTGACGCTGCACGTCGACGGCGCGCGCATCTTTAACGCCGTGGTCGCCTACGGCTGTGAGCTGCGCGATATCGCCCAGTACTGCGACTCCTTCACCATCTGCCTGTCAAAGGGGCTTGGCGCCCCGGTTGGCTCGCTGCTGGTCGGCAGTGAGGCGTACATTCGCCGCGCCGTTCGCTGGCGGAAAATGGTCGGCGGCGGGATGCGCCAGGCGGGCATTCTGGCCGCCGCCGGGCTGTACGCGCTGAAAAATAACGTGCAGCGCCTGCAGGAGGATCATGATAACGCCGCGTGGATGGCGGATCAGCTGCGCGCCACCGGCGCCGACGTCACCCGTCACGATACCAACATGCTGTTCGTTCGCGTCGGTGATGAACAGGCCCGGGCGCTCGGCGAGTTTATGCAGGCGCGCGGCGTGCTGATCAACGCCTCGCCCATCGTCCGTCTGGTCACTCACCTGGATGTCAATCGTCAGCAGTTGAGCGAAGTGGTCGCCCACTGGCAGGCTTTTTTACAACGCTAAGGAGTCAGGCGTGTCGCAATCGGTTTTGGTGCTCGGCGCCAGCGGCTATATTGGTCAACATTTAGTCCGCGAATTAAGCGCGCGGGGTTATCCGGTGCTGGCGGCGGCGCGCCATACCGACCGACTGCAAAAACTCGCTTTGCCCGGCGTCACCTGCCGGTCAGTCGATCTCAATCAGCCGCAGGCTCTGCCTGCGCTGCTCACAGGTATCGATACCCTTTACTATCTGGTACACGGCATGGGCGAAGGCGGCGATTTTATCGCCCATGAGCGTCGGGTGGCGACGCATGTTCGCGATGCCCTGCGCCAGACGCCGGTGCGTCAGATTATTTTTCTCAGCTCGCTGCAGGCTCCAGCGCAGGAGCAGTCCGACCATCTGCGCGCTCGTCAGGTCACCGGCGATCTCCTGCGCGAGTCGGGCGTGCCGGTAACCGAGCTGCGGGCCGGAATTATCGTCGGCGCCGGCTCCGCCGCCTTCGAGGTGATGCGCGACATGGTCTATAACCTGCCGGTGCTGACCCCCCCGCGCTGGGTGCGTTCGCGTACCACCCCTGTCGCGCTGGAAAACCTGCTCGTTGACCTCGTTGAGCTACTGAATCATCCTTCCGACGCGCACCGCGTCTTCGAAGCCGCCGGTCCGGAGGTGTTAAGCTATCAGCAGCAGTTCATTCGCTTTATGGCCGTCAGCGGCAAACACCGCCCGCTCATTCCGATTCCCCTGCCGACGCGCTGGATCTCGGTGTGGTTCCTCAATGTCATCACCTCGGTGCCGCCGACCATCGCCAAAGCGCTAATTCAGGGGTTGAAGCACGATCTGATCGCCGATGACCGGACGCTGCGGGCGCTGATCCCGCAAACGCTGGTCCCCTTCGATCAGGCGGTTCGCCGCACCCTGAAAGAAGAAGAGCAGCTGGTAAACTCCAGCGACTGGGGCTACGACGCCCAGGCTTTCGCCCGCTGGCGACCGGAGTATGGCTATTATCCGAAACAGGCAGGCTGCACCATCACCACTCAGGCGAGCCGCAAAGCCCTGTGGCAGGTCGTTAACCAAATCGGCGGTAAAGAGGGTTATTTTTTCGGCAATCTGCTGTGGAAAACCCGCGGCGCGATGGATCTGCTGGTCGGCCACCGGCTGGCCAAAGGGCGACCGCAGCGCGACTATCTGCAGACCGGCGATACGGTCGACAGCTGGAAGGTGATTATCGTGGAGGAAGAAAAACAGCTCACTCTGCTGTTCGGCATGAAAGCGCCGGGACTGGGCCGGTTAAGCTTTACCATTAACGATAAAGGCGATCGTCGTGAACTGGACGTCCGCGCCTGGTGGCACCCGCACGGTATGCCGGGCCTGGTCTACTGGCTGCTGATGATCCCGGCGCACCTGTTTATTTTCCGCGGTATGGCGCAACGCATCGCCCGGTTGGCCGAACAAATCTCAGGCAGAGTCGAAGGATAAGCATTATTCTTTCATGATTCTCATTGCATAGTCGGGAGAATCACGGAAAAATGCGCACGAAATTCTTTTCTGGGACAGTAGAGTAATATGAAGGTACTGGTTACCGGTGCGACCAGCGGATTAGGCCGCAACGCAGTGGAATATCTGCGCAACAAGGGCATCAGCGTGCGAGCGACCGGGCGCAACGAAGCGATGGGTAAGCTTCTGAGCAAAATGGGGGCGGAATTCATCCCGGCAGATTTAACCGAGCTGGTCTCTTCGCAGGCTAAAGTGATGCTCGCCGGTATCGATACCCTGTGGCACTGCTCAAGTTTCACCTCGCCCTGGGGCACGCAACAGGCTTTCGATCTCGCTAACGTCCGCGCCACCCGCCGCCTCGGCGAATGGTCGGTAGCATGGGGCGTACGCAATTTCGTCCATATCTCTTCGCCCTCGCTCTATTTTGATTATCACCACCATCGCGATATTCAGGAAGATTTCCGCCCGCACCGCTTCGCCAATGAGTTTGCCCGCAGCAAGGCGGCCAGCGAAGAGGTGATCAACCTGCTGGCGCAGGCCAACCCGCACACCCGTTTTACCATTTTGCGCCCGCAGAGCCTGTTCGGGCCGCACGATAAAGTCTTTATTCCCCGGCTGGCGCAAATGATGCAGCACTACGGCAGCGTCCTGTTGCCGCGGGGCGGCAGCGCGCTGGTCGATATGACCTATTATGAAAATGCCGTCCACGCGATGTGGCTGGCGAGCCAGCCTGCCTGCGATCATCTTCCCTCCGCCCGCGCGTGGAATATCAGCAATGGCGAACCGCGCACCCTGCGCAGCATCGTGCAGAAACTGATCGATGAGCTGGGCATCAAATGCCGGATCCGTTCAGTTCCCTACCCGATGCTGGATATTATCGCCCGCAGCATGGAGCGTTTTGGCGATAAAACGGCCAAAGAGCCGGCCTTTACCCACTACGGCGTCTCTAAACTTAATTTTGATTTTACGCTCGATATCACGCGCGCGCAGGATGAGCTGGGCTATCAGCCGGTGGTGACGCTGGACGACGGGATTGTGCGTACCGCCGCCTGGTTACGCGACCACGGTAAACTTCACCGCTAACCCTGGCCATATTTCTCTAACAGCGCCTCGGCTATCGCTTCGGTTTGCGCATCCGCTACGCCATCCCAGCGCTGGGGGCGGAAGTGCATCTGGAAGGCGATAATTACCCGTTTCTTCTGCGCGGGAGTCATCTCCGGCGTGACCTGATAGCCGTAGCGCGCCAGCAAATCCAGCACCTCCTCAGGGTCCACTGGCTCACTGGGCGGCCGCCCGTTCAGATAAAAAGCCACCCGCTGCTCGTCCGGCCAGGCGCCAATCCCCTGCTGCGCCAGCTGTTGCCAGGGGAACAACGGCCCCGGATCGTCTTTGCGCTGCGGGGCGATATCGGCATGGGCCACCACGTTCTGCGGCGCGATGTGGTAGCGGGTGATAATATCGCGCGCCAGCGGGATCAGGGCCGCGATCTGTTCCGGGTGAAAGGGGGTAAAGCTTTTACCTCCCGCGGTCTTCTGCCAGCCGCGGTTTTCCAGTTCAATACCGATGGAAGTATCGTTGATGCGCGTGCTGCCGCGCCAGTAGCTTACACCGGCGTGCCAGGCCAGATCCTCTTCCGGCACCAGCTGCCAGATCCGCGGTTTATTATGGTGGCGCGGCGGCTGTTCAGGAATTAAATAGTGGGAGCTGACCTCTTTATCGGTCAGGGTCGCCAGAGAAGTATCAAAGTTGTCTGCCGTATAGTGGATCACCAGCACTTTTATTCGCGGATAGGCCGCCTGCGCCGGATGGCGGATGTCCAGCTGGTATCCATCGCGATCGATAATCCCTTTTTCGCCGGCACAGCCGCTTAGCAGTAACGCCAGCAGCGCGATCAGCGCAATCCGTGTCATTCTTTCATCCTTGCCCGGCAGCGTCTCCGGGTTAATAAGACCATCGATTTCGTCCTTTATTTTTCGCCTGGTACAGCGCGCTGTCCGCCCGGGCGATCAGCGTCTCCATCGGAACCGTGCCGTCGGAGGCGACGACCCCCATACTGACGGTCACCACCGAGGCCACCGCCGAAGCCTCATGGGGGATCGCCGCCTCGCTAATTTTCTGCTGAATGCGCTCGGCAATGGAGGTGGCTCGCGCTAAGGAAACCCCCGGCAGCGCGATGACAAACTCTTCGCCGCCGTAGCGGGCGACCAGATCGCCCTCTGCCCGTACCGCCATTTTAAGCACCTGGGCGACAGTCGATAAGCAATCGTCGCCAGCCTGATGGCCATAGTGGTCGTTGTAACGCTTAAAGTAATCGACGTCGATCATCATCAGCGCCAACGGCGTTTTTTGCTGCCAAATCTCCGCCAGATAGGCATTCAGCGCCCGGCGATTCGCGGTCCCGGTTAATGCATCCTGGTTGGCAATACTTTCCAGCCGCTGAATAAGCCGCATATTTTCCTGATGCGTCTTCCAGGCCTCATCATACCAGCGCTTAAGAATACGCCTGCCATAGAGTAAAATCGCCGTAAAAATGCCCCACAGGATCAAAAAGCGGACCTCAGTGTGAGGGTGGTTCTGTATACCCGCCAGCAAGGCGGTTCCCCATAGCGGAAGCATAAAAGCGATAATGCCGGGCCAATGGTGATACAGCGCGGCGAGGCCGGTGGTCATTAATATCACCAGCAGCGGCCAGGCGAAGGGCAGTGTCCAGAAAAAGATAAAACAGTAATTACTCAGGGACCAGCACAGGCTGAGTGCCAGCTGCAGGCCGGTGATAATACTCAACGTATAGCGCCCCTGCGCCAGGCGCGGCGTGACGGCAATAATGGCTAAAATTACCGAAATAATAATAACCGCGATCAGCGCGACTTCGACATAAGGAATAACCGCCTGGTGCGTTAACAGCTTCTTATCAAAATGAGTAAAGATAAAATTGCGGAAGAAAACCATTAACGCAAAAGCGATATTGACAAAGGCCAGCCAGGGCATACTCATGGATAGCGCATGGCGCTGGACATTATCTCTGGTGGCCCACAGCTCGGTTCGCAGCTGGCGGACGCCCTCTTGCTTATTTGTTAACATCTTATCTCCCTGGTGACCTGCATGACCATGGGCGCAGACCCTGCTTTGCTTTATGATAAACCATGTTTCCGGGAATGTCTGTCAACGCTGCCCCCCTTTCTGCCCCGGCGCCTTAAGCTGATTTTCTGCTAACGTCAGATGAAAAGGGTCTGGTCCTCTCCCTATGTGTATCCGGCAAAAAAAAGCAAGCATTATCAATGCGAAATACGTCATCTTTTCTTTAAAAAAGAGTTAACTAACCGTCATAAAATTGCAGTATTCCACTTGAAAAAAAAACGGTGTTAGTACAATCTGAAACCGCTCATTGGTGAGATAAAACAAGAGCATGATGATAGCAAGATAAACAATGGAGTCTAAAAATATGAAATATGCAGCTTTAGTGGCAGGTGCAGCATTGTTTTTAACGGCGAACGCCTTCTCTGCAGAAATTTTAACGAAAGAAGCCTTCGATAAGGTCCATACGCAATATACTAAAATCGGTACCATTTCTTCTACCGGTCAGACTGCACCCAGCGATGCCCGTGAAGAACTGATTAAAAAGGCCGATGAGAAAGGCGCAGACGTTATCGTGCTCTCTTCCGGTAATACCGATAAAAAACTGCACATCTCCGCTAACATCTATAAGAAGAAGTAATTAATCTTATATTTCAAGAAACATTATCATATTGCCCGGGTAATGTTTCTTGTTTGCCCAAAAAGTCTGTTAATTTTTAAACGGCCCCCAGATTTTCCTGCCTTAATATCATACAGCGATCTCCCCTGTCGATGTCCTGCCCTAAGGCCGTAGTCACATCAAGGACTTAGCTCTTTGCGTCAAGTACAATCCGCACGCTATACGCTATGCTTTAACGGAAACTGAAAACGTAGTTCGCTTATAAGGAAATCATCATGCGCTACAAACTTCTTGCAGCACTTCTCCCTTGCGCGCTGGCGCTCAGCGCCTGTACGACCGTCACCCCGGCCTATAAAGATAATGGCACCCGCAGCGGCCCCTGTGTCGAAGGCGGCCCTGACGACGTAGCGCAAAAATTCTACGACACCCAGCTCCAGAACCGTACGCAGGATCCGGCGGCGCTGCGCCCCTATCTCAGCGACGGCCTGGCGAAGTTACTCAATGACGCCCGTCAGGATCCGGCCAACAGCAAACTGCTGCAGGCTAACCTGTTCTCGAGCAGCAGCACCCCGGCGGACAGCGCCGTCGTCGCCAGCGCCTCAACCATCCCTAATCGCGATGCGCGCAACATTCCGCTGCGCGTGGAGCTAAAGCAGGGAACCCAGAGCTGGAAAGACGAAGTGCTGATGATCCAGGAAGGCCAGTGCTGGGCCGTCGATGACGTTCGCTATCTCGGCAACAACAGCCACGCGCCGGCCGGGACGTTACGACAGAGTCTGGAGAAACGTTAGTTCCGGAGTTGAAGCGACGTCGCTGAAACGATAACCCCGGTAAAATGTCGGTATTCGCCCCGAGAATGCCGACATTTACTCCCCCCTCACCCACCAGGCAATATTTTGTGCTAACTTTAAAGCTAAACGTGGTTTAGATTTAACTTTTAACGCATAAATATTGCATAACTATTCTGCCAAAGGTAGTATTTGCGGCCTCAATAGCTATTCGTATCAGACTGCCCAGATGAGTATTAAACTAAACGGCATTAATTGCTTCTACGGCGCGCACCAGGCGCTGTTCGACATCACGCTGGATTGCCCGCAGGGGGAAACGCTGGTGCTGCTCGGCCCCAGCGGTGCCGGGAAGAGCTCGCTGCTGCGCGTACTCAACCTGCTGGAGATGCCTCGTTCCGGTTCATTAACCATCGCCGGTAACCATTTCGACTTCACCAGAGCGCCGTCCGATAAAGCGATTCGCGAACTGCGGCAGAACGTCGGCATGGTCTTTCAGCAGTACAACCTGTGGCCGCACCTGACGGTACAGCAGAACCTGATCGAGGCCCCCTGTCGCGTACTGGGGTTAAGCAAGGATCAGGCGCTGGCTCGCGCAGAGAAGCTGCTGGAGCGCCTGCGTCTGAAGCCCTACAGCGATCGTTACCCGCTGCATTTATCCGGCGGTCAGCAGCAGCGTGTGGCGATCGCCCGCGCGCTGATGATGGAGCCGCAGGTTCTGCTGTTCGATGAGCCTACCGCGGCGCTCGACCCGGAAATCACCGCCCAGATCGTTAGCATCATCCGCGAGCTGGCTGAAACCGGCATCACCCAGGTTATCGTCACCCATGAAGTTGAAGTGGCGCGCAAGACGGCAAGCCGGGTGGTGTATATGGAAAATGGCCATATCGTCGAGCAAGGGGATGCCTCCTGCTTCACGCATCCGCAAACTGACGCGTTTAAAAACTATCTTTCACACTGATGTTTTTCGGGGAAATGACGATGAAAAAAGTACTGATTGCCGCCCTGCTCGCAGGCATGAGCCTCTCCGCTTCCGCCGCGCAAACCATTCGTTTCGCCACCGAGGCCTCCTACCCTCCGTTTGAGCTGGTGGATGCCAACAACCAGATCGTCGGTTTCGATGTGGATCTGGCTAACGCGCTGTGTAAAGAGATCGACGCCACCTGTACCTTTACCAACCAGGCCTTTGACAGCCTGATCCCGGGCCTGAAATTCCGCCGTTTCGACGCGGTCATGGCCGGGATGGACATCACGCCTGAGCGTGAAAAGCAGGTCCTGTTCTCCACCCCGTATTATGACAACTCGGCGCTGTTCGTCGGTCAGCAGGGCAAGTTCACCAGCATTGACCAGCTGAAGGGCAAAAAAGTGGGCGTACAGAACGGCACCACCCACCAGAAATTTATCACGGATAAACATCCGGAAATCACCACCGTGCCTTACGACAGCTACCAGAATGCGAAGCTGGATCTGCAGAACGGTCGTATTGACGCGGTCTTCGGTGATACCGCCGTGGTCACCGAATGGCTGAAGAGCAATCCGAAGCTGGCGGCCGTGGGCGATAAAGTGACCGACAAAGCCTATTTCGGCACCGGGCTGGGCATTGCCGTGCGTCAGGGCAACACCGACCTGCAGCAGAAATTTAACGCTGCGCTGGAAAAAGTGAAGAAAGACGGCACTTACCAGACCATCTATAACAAATGGTTCCAGAAGTAAGACTGAATGAACGAAATTTTTCCATTAGCAAGCGCCGCCGGGATGACCGTCGGCCTTGCCGTTTGCGCGCTCGCCATCGGCCTCGTCCTGGCGATGCTCTTCGCGGTACTGGAGTCAGTGAAATGGCGCCCGGTAGCCTGGCTTGCAACCGGCATTGTGACCATTCTGCGCGGCCTACCGGAAATTCTGGTGGTGCTGTTTATCTATTTCGGCTCTTCCCAGCTGCTGCTGACGCTCTCTGACGGTTTTACCATCCCGCTCGGGTTCACGCAGATCCCGGTGCAGATGCAGATTGAGAACTTTGACGTCAGTCCGTTCCTCTGCGGGGCGATCGCCCTGTCGCTGCTGTATGCCGCCTACGCCTCGCAAACGCTGCGCGGCGCGCTGAAAGCCGTTCCGCAGGGTCAGTGGGAGTCCGGCCAGGCGCTGGGGCTGTCGAAAGCGGCCATTTTCTTCCGCCTGGTGATGCCGCAGATGTGGCGCCATGCCCTGCCCGGTCTCGGCAACCAGTGGCTGGTGCTGCTGAAGGACACCGCGCTGGTGAGCCTGATCAGCGTCAACGATCTGATGCTGCAGACCAAAAGCATCGCCACCCGCACTCAGGAGCCCTTTAACTGGTATATCATTGCCGCGGCAATCTATCTCGTCATCACCCTGTTGAGTCAATACATCCTTAAGCGGATTGACCAGCGTGCGACGCGCTTCGAACGGAGACCAGGCTGATGCTCGACTACTTACCCGAACTGCTGAAAGGCCTGCATACCAGCCTGACGCTGACCGTGGCGTCGATTATCGTGGCGCTGATCCTGTCGCTGATCTTTACCATTATCCTGACGCTGAAGACGCCGGGGCTGGTGTGGATAGTGCGCGGCTACATCACCCTGTTTACCGGTACGCCGCTGCTGGTGCAGATCTTCCTGATCTACTATGGCCCCGGGCAGTTTCCTTCGCTGCAGGAATATCCATGGCTGTGGCATCTTATCTCCGAGCCGTGGCTGTGCGCCCTGATCGCCCTGTCGCTTAACAGCGCCGCCTATACCACCCAGCTGTTTTACGGCGCCATCCGGGCGATCCCCGACGGGCAATGGCAGTCGTGCAGCGCGCTGGGGATGAGTAAAAAGGATACCCTGGCGATCCTGCTGCCGTACGCCTTTAAACGCGCGCTGTCGTCCTACTCCAACGAAGTGGTGCTGGTGTTCAAAAGTACTTCTCTGGCCTACACCATCACCCTGATGGAAGTGATGGGTCACGGCCAGCTGCTGTACGGACGGACCTACGACGTGATGGTGTTCGGCGCCGCCGGGATTATTTATCTCATCGTCAACGGGTTGCTGACCCTGTTGATGCGCCTGGTGGAGCGCAAAGCGCTAGCTTTCGAACGGCGTAACTAGCGCCTGGCGTATTTGCATAATAAGCGAACAACAAGACGGACAAGTCTAATACCTGTCCGTCTTTTTTTATATCAAATAAAATATTTAATCATTTTTATTGCATACAAATTCATTTAATGGCATTGTCACCCTATGCCGCAGACACGGCGAATAATCATAAGATTGACAGACGGGAGTTCCACGATGAAAAAGTTAGTTCTGGCTGCACTGCTCACCACGTTCACCTTCGGCGCCGCCGCCGCGGAGAAAATCAGCTTCGGCGTGTCCGCGACCTATCCGCCGTTTGAATCGATGGACGCGAATAACCAGATTGTCGGCTTTGATATCGATCTGGCCCATGCGCTGTGCAAACAAATGCAGGCAGACTGCACCTTTACCAACCACGCGTTTGACAGCCTGATCCCGGCGCTGAAGTTTAAGAAGTATGACGCGGTGATTTCCGGAATGGATATTACGCCGGAACGCAGCAAGCAGGTGGCCTTCACCGACCCGTACTACGCCAACTCCGCGCTGGTGATCGCCAAAAAAGACGCGTTCCACTCGTTCGATGATTTGAAAGGCAAACGGATCGGCATGGAAAACGGCACCACCCACCAGAAATATCTGCAGGATAAACATCCTGAGGTGAAGACCGTCGCCTATGACAGCTACCAGAACGCGATTATCGACCTGAAAAATGGCCGTATCGACGGCGTGTTCGGCGACACGGCGGTGGTCAACGAGTGGCTGAAAACCAACCCGCAGCTGGGGGCAGCCACGCCGAAAGTAACCGATCCGCAATACTTCGGCACCGGCCTTGGGATTGCCGTGCGCCCGGATAACAAGGCGCTGCTGGAGAAACTGAACGCCGCGCTGAAGGCGATTAAAGCCGACGGTACCTACCAGAAAATCAGCAACCAGTGGTTCCCGGAGTAACTTTTTTGCCGGGGGGGCGCTGCGCTTACCCGGCCTGCTCCGTCCCCGTAGCCGGGTAAGGCGTGGCCGCCACCCGGCAATTTCTCAAAGTGGCACGAAGAACCTGAACCGCGCCCCGCTTACCGACTCCACCAGCCGGATCCCGCCCCCATGCAGCTCCAGCATCCGTTTCACAATCAGCAGCCCTAACCCACCGCGATCCTCCCGCGACGCCTGGGTAGACAACGCCGACGGCCGCTGGAACAGATCATCGCGCAGCGCGGCATCGACGCCCGTTCCGTTGTCTGCCACTTCAACCTGGAGCTGTTGATTCTCCTGCCAGACCGCCAGACGGATCTCCCCGCCGACGGGAGTATGCCGCATCGCGTTATCGAGCAGGTTGGTCACTACCCTCTCAATCATCGACACATCGGCGTTGATCAGCGGCAACGGCCCCGGCACATCAATTTGCAGGTTCACCGCGCGCGTGCGGGCGGTGAGTTCAAACTTCTGCGCCACGTCGGAAATCAGCTCCCCCATCGCGAAACGCTCGCGCTGCGGCTTAATGCCCCCGTGCTCCAGTCGCGCCAGCTCAAACAGCTGCTGTGAAAGATGGCGCACCTTGTTGCCCTGGCGCAGGGCGATGGTGAGATACTGCCTGCGCTCCTCGGCGGTCAGCCGTTCGTCCTTCAGAGTCAGCGTTTCCAGATACCCCAGCAGCGAAGTCAGCGGTGTGCGCAAATCGTGGGAAATATTGGCCACAAATTCTCGGCGCTGGCGGTCGCTGTCGGCCAGCCGATCCCACTGACCGGCTATCTGCCGGGCAAGGTCAATAAAGCGGTTCTCAAGGACCGCTACCTCGTTACCTGGCTGTGGCTCCGGCGTGCGGGCCGCCAGGGTTTTGATGGCGCTGATGCTGTCCCGATCGTTCGCCGCCACCTGGGCGGTGAGCTGGCGGACAGGCCGGGTAACCCAGAACCATGCCAGGCCTCCCGCCAGCAGACCAAACAGGGCCACCAGCAGCAGGGTCCACAGAACAATGCTCCACAGCGTTTTTTGCCAGGCGTCGGCCGCCAGCTGATTAAAGGTCTCCCCCTGCAAAATGATATACAGGTAGCCGCGCAGCTGGCCGTTGACGCGCAGCGGGGCGGCGCTGAAGACTTTTCGCCCGTCAAGGCTGCGGGGATCGTCGCCATACACCGGCGACGTACTGCCGGTGAGAAAAACCTGTACCGGCGCCATGTCGATCCGCTGGCGTTGGATATGGCCCGGCGGCGCCGCATCGGCCAGCAGGTCGCCATCCGGCGACAGCAGATAGAGCTCCACGCTGGGATTAAAAGTCATCAGGCGGTCAAACAGCGACTTCAGGGTTTGCCGGTTGACCTCGCCGTGGGCGTCCAGCAGCGGTTCGCGGGCCACAATTTGCTGAGCCAGCCCGGCGGAGAGGCGCTGCACCATGGCGTTGCCATACTGCGCGCTGCTGTGTAACTGAACGGCGCACACCGCCGCCGCGCACAGCATCAGCAGGGAGACCACCACCAGCGCCAGCCGCTGGCTGAGGCTCAGTCGGCGGATCACGGGGCGGCCTCCTGGGTCACCGGGGCGAACTTATAGCCTTTTCCCCAGACGGTCAGAATGATGTCCGGCTCGGCCGGGTCACGTTCGATTTTGCTGCGCAGGCGGTTGATATGAGTATTGACCGTGTGCTCATAGCCCTCATGCTGATATCCCCAGACCTGCTCCAGCAGCGCCAGCCGGGAAAACACCTCCCCGGGATGGCGGGCAAAGTAATACAGCAGCTCGAATTCGCGCGGGGTGAGGTCCACCATCTCGCCGCGCAGCCTCACTTCGCGGGACAACGGATCGATGCTCAGACCATGGCAGGACAGGCGCCCGGCGTCCATCAGCAGGTTCTGCCCCATCGCCTCCTGGCGACGAAACAGCGCTTTAACGCGGGCGATAAGTTCCAGTAACGAAAAGGGTTTCGCCAGATAGTCGTCGGCGCCCATCTCCAGGCCCAGCACACGGTGCATTTCGCTGGTGCGAGCGCTGATGATGATCACCGGCAGATAGCGGGTCATCTGGCGGATGCGCCGGCAGATCTCCAGGCCATCGACGCCGGGCAGCATCAAATCGAGGATCACCGCATCCCAGACCCGCGTTTCCAGTCGGGCGAGGGCCTGGCCGCCATCGGCCTCATGCACAATCTGATAGCCCTCATCCTGCAGATTGAGCCGCAGCAGCGTGGCTATATCCTCATCATCTTCCACCAGCAGAATGGTTTTGGCCATTAGATTCCCCCCACCAATAACAAAACATGCTGCGTCAAGCTTACCCGATTTCGGCGGCGCAAAGCCTTCACATTTTGTTTAAACTTCGCGGACCAGCAGGGTCAGCACTTCGTAGTGGGCGGTATGAGGGAACATATCAAACAGCTGGACCCGCTCGACGCGATAGCCGCTAAGACGGGCAATGTCGGTCGCCATGGTGCGGGCGTTACAGCTGGAATAGATAATGTAGGGCGGCGCCATGCGGCTTAAATAGTCGCACAGTTCAGCGCCAATGCCGCGTCGCGGCGGGTTGACCAGCACCAGCTGCGGGATATCCGCTTCATGCGTGGCGAACCGCGTGGAGTCCAGCGCCTGAAAATGCAGATTGCCGAGCCCCAGCTGCGCGGCAGACTGCCTGGCGCAGGCGATCGCTTCCGGGGCAATCTCTATCCCGGTCAGGCGCATCGCCGGCGTCGCGCAGTGCAGGCCAAAACCGCCGACGCCGCAAAACAGATCCCACATATGCTGGACCGGCAGCGCGCGCACCCAGTCGCGGGCGGTGGCGTACAGCCGGCTGGCTACCGTCGGGTTAGTCTGAAAGAAGCTTTGCGGACGGATCCACAGCGGCACCTCATTAAAGACCTCGCCCAGCGCCTGCTGTTCGGTGAAGAAGATCTCCTGTTCGCCTTCCATGATTGCCATATGCACCGGCTGGATATTCGCCGTGATCACCTTGAGCTGCGGGAGCTGTGCCTGCAGCCAGGGCAGCGCGGCGCGCAGCTGGGCCACCTTGGCCTCTGAGCGCAGCACAAAGCGCAGCATCATCTCCCCCTGCTGGCTGGCGGTCAGCAGCAGATATTTCAGCTCCCCGCGCTTGCGCGCGACGTTGTAGGGAGTTAACCCGGCGCGGGCGATAAAGGGCTTCAGGCCGGCAAACACCGGCGCAAACTCGGCGGGATAGAGCGGGCAGTCGGTGAGGTCCACCGGGGTGCCATCGCGGTGCAGCATCCCCAGCAGCGGACGCTCAACGCTGCCGCTGACCACCATTTTGGCCTTGTTACGGAAAGCCGCCTCCGGCCCGCTGACCGGCTCGCCCCAGTCGGCGACGGGGATTGCCGCCAGCAGCGTGCGCAGGTCGGCCATTTTATCGGCGAGCTGTTGCGGAACCGACCGTTCCAGCCATTGACAGGAACGGCAGCGGCCGACGTCGTAGAGTGCGCAATGCATAATTGACCTTCAAAATTCCAGGGGCGGGGATTGTATCACCGTTATTGCAGGCGGAAAAACCGACGGCAGGTCGCTGGCACAAACAGCAGCGTCAGGACCAGCAGATCCGGCAGTTTTTGCATCACCAGCGAGTGGAAGATCTCCCGTTTGGATTCGCCGGGAATACTGAACAGCTCCGGATACCCGTAGCCCAGCGACGCCGCCCACAGGTAGCCGGCGGCTATCATCTGCGTCAGCAGATAGACCCAGCGCGCCCAGTTGCGCCCTTTCACCAGCGAGAAGGCGCACCAGATTTCGATAAACACCAGCGCCAGGCTGCCGAGGAAGACCAGCGTCAGGTTCCAGGTCTGGACGCTACGGTGTATGAATTCGTTCAGCCCCTGCAGGCCCAACAAATTGAGGATCATCAGCAGATCCAGACCGCGAATCAAAATAATCGCAAAGGCCGCCACCTGCACCAGCGCAGGGACGTTAAGGCGGGCATGCGATGAGCGAGTTTTCGTAAACAATCCCAACGTAATGTCTTCCATGAAAACGGCGCCACAGAGTGGCGCCGACCGGAGGCTGCTGTACCGATTTTAGGTGGTTCAGCCTTGTCTTGCACGCTGGATATCGCGCACTCGCTGCTTTTCTGCGCGGGCCATCAAATACCAGGCGATAAAACCAACAACGCCGACCACGCCGAGGATGAGCGTCGCCAGGGCGTTAATCTCCGGGTTGACCCCCATGCGCACGCTGGAGAAGACCAGCATCGGCAAGGTCGTGGCCCCGGGACCGGAGACAAAGCTGGCGATCACCAGGTCATCCAGCGACAGCGTGAAGGCCAGCAGCCAGCCGGAGATCACCGCTGGCATAATCATCGGCAGCGTGATGACGAAGAAGACCTTCAGCGGCGCGGCGCCCAGATCCATCGCCGCCTCTTCGATCGAGTGGTCCAGCTCACGCAGGCGCGAGGAGATCACCACCGCCACGTAGGCGGTACAGAAGGTGACGTGCGCCAGCCAGATGGTCAGCATCCCGCGATCCGACGGCCAGCCGATAGCATGTCCCAGCGCCACGAACAGCAGCAGCAGCGAGAGCCCGGTGATCACGTCCGGCATGACCAGCGGCGCGGTGATCATAAACGCGAAGCCGTTGGAGCCGCGAAAACGTCCAAAGCGCACCATCACCACCGCGGCGATGGTGCCAAGGATCGCCGCCGCCGTCGCCGCGCAGGCGGCGATAGTCAGGCTGAGCCCCACCGCGCTCATCATCGCGTCATCGTGGAACAGCTCGCTATACCAGCGCGTTGACCACCCGGCCCAGACCGTCACCAGCTTTGAGCTATTGAAGGAGTAGATCACCAGCATCAGCATCGGGGCATAGAGGAAGGTGAACCCGAGCACGAGGATCAGAATGCGCCACGGCGAGCGTACTACCGGCAAGTCGTTCATCCCTGCTCTCCCATCTGTTTTTGCTGGTGCTTATGGAACCACATGATCGGCACGATCAGCAGCAGCAGCATGACAATCGCTACCGCCGAAGCCACCGGCCAGTCACGGTTGTTAAAGAACTCCTGCCACAGCACGCGGCCAATCATAATGCTGTCCGGCCCGCCCAGCAGCTCCGGGATCACGAACTCCCCCACCGCCGGGATAAACACCAGCATGGAGCCAGCGATAATCCCCCCTTTGGTGAGCGGAACGATCACCTGAAAGAAGGTCTTCAGCGGCCGGGCGCCGAGATCCAGCGAGGCCTCCACCAGCGAATAGTCGATGCGGGTCAGCGCGGTGTAGATAGGCAGCACCATAAACGGCAGATAGGCATAGACGATACCGATATATACCGCCAGGTTGGTGTGCAGGATCTCCAGCGGCTGATCGATAACCCCTAGCCACAGCAGGAAGTTATTCAACACCCCGTTGCTTTTCAGCAGTCCCATCCAGGCATAGACGCGGATCAAAAACGACGTCCACGACGGGAGGATCACCAGCAACAGCAGAATATTGCGCGTCGACGGCTTGCTGTGCGCCACCGCCCAGGCCAGCGGATAGCCCAGCAGCAGGCAGCAGAGCGTCGAGATGCCCGCCACCTGCAGCGACTGCAGATAAGCCTCAAAATAGAGCGGATCGTCGGTCAGCTGCAGGAAGTTGGCAAAGTTAAGGGTCAGCGTCAGCTGACCATCCGCCCACTCCATCAGATCGGTGTAGGGAGGGATCGCCCGCGCCATCTCGGCAAGACTTATCTTGAACACGATCAGGAACGGCAGCATAAACAACAGGATCAGCCACAGATAGGGCAGCGCGATCACCAGCTTGCGGCCATGCGCCATCTGCAGGCGCGCCGCCCACAGCGCGAAGCCGCCCGGTTTTTTCGCCCCTGACGGGGATTCAACGGTACTCATCGCCCTCTCCTTACACCGTCAGTACAACGCAGCTGTCCGCATCCCAGCATAAACGCACCTCGTCACCCCAGGTGGGCGTTCCTTTCCGATGGCGGTGCTCATTCTGCAGCTGGGCGCTGATCATCTGCCCGCTTTGCAGGCGCACATGGTAGATGGAGAGATCCCCCAGATAGGCGATATGAATCACCTCGCCGACGGCAAAATTGTAGCCATCCGCCGGCGGCTCATCGCACAGCATGATCTTCTCCGGACGCAGCGCCACCCACACCGGCACGTTGTCCACCACCGAGGCGTCGGGGTCGACCTTCAGCGGATGCACCAGTCCCGGCGAGCGCAGCACCAGGCCATCTTCCAGACGCTCTTTCACCAGCCCTTCAAAGACGTTCACCGAGCCGATGAACTCGGCGCTGTAGCGGGTGGTCGGGTGCTCGTAAATCTCTTCCGGTTCGCCAATCTGCACAAACTTGCCGCGGTTCATGATGGCGATACGGCCCGCCATGGTCATGGCCTCTTCCTGATCGTGAGTCACCATCACGCAGGTCACGCCAACGCGCTCAAGAATATCCACTACTTCCAGCTGCATGCGATCGCGCAGCTTTTTATCCAGCGCCCCCATCGGCTCGTCGAGCAGCAGCAGCTTTGGTCGTTTCGCCAAGCTGCGCGCCAACGCGACGCGCTGGCGCTGACCGCCAGAGAGCTGGTGCGGCTTACGTTTAGCGAACTCCTGCATGTGCACCAGAGCCAGCATCTCCTGCACCCGGGCGGTGATTTCCGCCTTAGGCAGACGATCCTGCTTCAGACCGAAAGCGATATTCTGCTCAACGGTCATATGGGGAAACAGGGCGTAGGACTGGAACATCATATTGATAGGCCGCTGATAGGGCGGTACGCGCGCCAGATCCACGCCGTCGAGCATAATCTGTCCGGCGGTCGGTTGCTCAAAGCCCGCCAGCATGCGCAGCAGGGTCGATTTCCCGCAGCCTGATGCGCCCAGCAGAGCAAAAATTTCGCCTTTATAAATAGTGAGACTGACATCGTCGACAGCGTGCTGGCCATCAAACGACTTGGTTAAGTTACGGATTTCCAGCAGCGGGGTCAGCGCTTTGGGGGCTTTCGCCTGTGGGCGGGGCATTACGTCGTTCAATCGGGTGCTCTCCGGCAAAAAAACGATCACCATATGGTCCGGTGCCATACTTCGTGCTTAACAGTGCAGGTGCACCATCCTGGTGCTTCTGCTCGCCGGGCGCGCTGCCATTTCCCGGCGAGTGCCGTTCTGATACGGCCCGCTTACCGGGCCGTCAGAGTTTATTTACCGCTCTTCACTTTGGTCCACGCGCGGGTGCGCACGCGGTCGATCTTCGGATCCTGCACCTTCAGCGTGAACAGTTTGGCGAACACATCCGCTGGCGGATAAATCGCCGGGTTGTTACGGATAGTCTCGCTGACCAGCGGCGTAGAGGCCTTGTTGCCGTTGGCGTAGAACACCTGGTCGCTGATTTTGGCGATCACATCCGGGCGCATCAGATAGTTAAGGAACTGATAGGCCTCATCTTTATTTTTAGCGTCGGCCGGCATCGCAAAGACGTCAAAGAACGCCAGGGCGCCTTCCTTCGGAATAAAGTAGGAGACGTTGACGCCGTTCTTCGCCTCTTTCGCGCGGTTCGCCGCCTGCCAGACGTCCCCTGCCCAGCCGATCGCCACGCAGATGTCGCCATTGGCGAGGTCGTTAATATATTGCGAAGAGTGGAAGTAGCGGATGTTCGGCCGCAGCTTCAGCAGCAGATCGGTGGCCGGACCGGTGTAATCATTCGCTTTGCTGCTGTTCGGATCCTTGCCAAGGTAGTTCAGCACGGTGGCGAAAATCTCTTCCGGCGCGTCGAGGAAGGAGACGCCGCAGCTTTTCAGTTTTTCAAGGTTCTCCGGCTTCAGCACCAGATCCCAGCTGTCGACCGGCGCATCTTTGCCGAGGACGGCTTTCACTTTATCAACGTTGTATCCAATGCCCGTCGTCGCCCACAGGTAAGGCATGGCGTATTTATTCTCCGGGTCATGCTTGGCGACCAGCTTCAGCACTTCGGGGTCGAGATTCTTCCAGTTCGGCAGCTTGCTCTTATCCAGCGGCTGGAACACGCCCGCCGCCAGCTGGCGCTCAAGGAAGCTGGCCGATGGCACCACCAGATCGAAACCGGTGCTGCCGGCCATTAATTTACCTTCCAGCACTTCATTGGAATCAAAAACGTCATACACGACTTTAATCCCGGTCTCTTTTTCGAAATTGGCCACAGTGTCCGGCGCAATATAATCAGACCAGTTATAGACATGCAGGTTTTTTTGTTCGGCGGCGAGCGAACCGGCAGAGACGGCCATCAGCGCACCCGTAACCAGACCTGTTAACCATTTTTTACCAAAGGCGGTCATATCTCTTTTCCTTCTCAACGCCCGTTAACTTACGGGCTCAAATATACGCATTTCTACGCATGCAAAAATCATGCATATTTTTTCATTGCCTGAGAAAAGGAGAGCGGATCTCTCCCGGAGTGGTTGCTCGCAACTGGAAGCATCGCCAGAATAACTGTAGCCAGAATAAGAGGCTATAGCCCAGGTAAAAAAACGCCTTTTATCAAATTTTTATGCAATAACGGTCTACGTGATAAGCCAAAACGGCCTGAATGGCGGTGAATAATGCTTTAAAGAAAGGTTAAATGCAGAATAAAAGCGGGTAATACGCAGCCGCTGCGGTAGTGGCTGCGCTAATTTTAGGCAGGTTTAGTGAAGAAAATGGTATTGCACGTTTTCTGCGGCCGGCTCTTCTTCTTCGCCTTTGTACAGCAGCTGATTGGCGCCGGCTTCGAGGATCACCATCGAGATCTGCTCCTCGCTTTGGCGGAAGAACCAGGCGAACTGCTCCATCGTCACCCCGGGGCCGATAGACAGCGACTGGCAGACCACCAGCTTGGGCAAATTATCGTCCTGAATGTCGATAAACGCCTTCACGGTTAACGAACTGGCGTTGATGGCCGAGAGATCCGCCGACAGCGCCAGTAAAGCAGACGGCTTTACCTCCGCCAGGGCGGAAAAGAGCACCACGTTATCCACCAGGTCAATTTTGGCATCAAAAATACCGTCGAAATTCTGCATATGCGGCAGGTGCAATGCCTGACAGGAATCGCACTCAAAAAAGCTGATGCCGATCTCATCCAGCCAGCGACGTAGCGTATCCAGACCTGGAACGACCAGTGAATCCATAGTGCCTGTGACCTCTTACAGTGGAAAAACGACGCCATAGCTTACGCAAAAAAAGCGCCGCATACCATGACAGTCTTGCATCCGGCGGTTAGCCGCCTATTTTCAAACAGAATTCCGGTGTCGCCTGGCGCTCGATCCAGGCGATCATCCTGCTGGCGATGTCCACGCCGGAGGTGGTTTCCACGCCTTCCAGTCCGGGCGAGGCATTCACCTCCATCACCAGCGGCCCGCGGGTGGCGCGTAAAATATCGACACCGGCGACGTCCAGGCCCAGGGTTTGCGTCGCCTTGATGGCAATGGCGCGCTCCTCATCGCTAATCTGCGCCACCGTAGCCATGCCGCCACGGTGCAGGTTAGAGCGAAAATCGCCCTCTTTCGCCCGCCGTTCGATCGCCGCCACCACCTCATTGCCGACCACCAGGCAGCGAATATCGCAGCCTTTCGCCTCGGCAATGTACTCCTGCACCAGGATGTGGGCGTTCAGCCCGCGAAAGGCGTCGATCACGCTCTCCGCCGCCTGGCGGGTCTCCGCCAGCACCACGCCGATCCCCTGGGTGCCCTCCACCAGCTTCACCACCAGCGGCGCGCCGCCGACCATGGCGATCAGATCGCTGGTGTCATCGGGGGAGTGAGCGATGCCGGTCAGCGGCAGATCGATGCCCTGGCGCGCCAGCAGCTGCAGCGAGCGCAGCTTATCGCGAGCGCGGGTGATGGCGACCGATTCGTTCAGCGGATAGCTTCCCAGGAGCTCAAACTGACGCAGGGCCGCGGTGCCATAGTAGGTAATCGCCGAGCCAATGCGCGGGATCACCGCATCAAAGTGCGGCAGCTGGCGCCCTTTATAGTGGATCGAAGAGGCCACCGGGCTGACGTTCATATAACAGGAAAGCGGATCGAGGATCTCGACCTGATGCCCGCGCTGTTGCGCCGCTTCGCGCAGGCGTCGACATGAATAAAGCGTTCCATCCCGGGATAATATGGCAATTTTCATCCTGCACCTCTGCAAAAAGACCCGCACTGGCGGGCCTCAGCTATCGAACACACTTCCACCTTTCCTGCCGCCAGCGGCGGATACCGCCTGGCCGGAGCAGCAGTGTACACGTAATCAGCGCGTTGCCCACCCCTGCTTATGCAGATAGTCGAGAATAAACGGACGACTCTCTTTCACGATAGTGCGACGGATATGATCGCTCCAGGTATCGCGGCGGGCGTTGCTGCCGCGCGACAGATAATAGTGCGCCAGCTGTTCGTCATACTCCCCCAGCAGCGCGTTATCCAGCGGCTGATAGCGGTTCTCATGCACCAGCATGGCGGCCGGCATCCGCGGCTTGATGTCCGGGTTATCCGCCGGCCAGCCAAGGCAAAGACCGAACAGCGGCAGGACGTGCTGCGGCAGCTCCAGCAGCTCGGTCACCGCCTCAATGCTGTTGCGCAACCCGCCGATATAGACGCCACCCAGCCCGAGGGACTCGGCGGCGGTCAGCGCGTTTTGCGCCAGCAGCGCCGTATCGACAACGCCGATCAGCAGCTGTTCCGCCAACCCCAGCTCCGCCTGCGGGCAGATCTGCAGGTGGCGGTTAAAGTCGGCGCAGAAGACCCAAAACTCCGCCGCCTGGGCGACGTGCTGCTGGCCGCCGGTCAGCGGGACCAGACGTTCACGCAGGGCCGGGTCGGTAATACGGATGATGGAGGTGCACTGTAAAAAACTCGAGGTAGATGCCGCTTGCGCGCTGGCGATAATCGCCGCGCGCTGTTCGTCGCTCACGGGCGCATCGGTGAAGTGGCGGATAGAACGGTGGCTGCGCAGCAGCTCAATGGTCGGCGTCATTTCGTTTTTCTCTGTCAGACAAGGATTCAGGCTCAGGAGAGTGGGTTAACTGCGGGGCCACGATCTGCGCCATCCGCCACATCACGACGATGGCGGCGGGGATCATCAGCACGATCCCGGCAAAGAGCATCACCAGCGCCGCGGTCGGGCTGGCAATGGGCGCAGGCAGCTGGACATACTGGTTAAGCGAGAGCCAGGCGAGGGTTAACAGCCCCATCCCGAGGATCTCAACCAGCAGTATGCTTTTTGGCAACGGGGCAAATTTTCGCATCACGCCTCTCCGGTTGATAAACGCGGCGCGCCAGCCAATGCCACCGCGCCGCCGGGTCAGTATACGGGTTTTGATAGTACGACATTTATCAAACATAGCCGTAAACCATCGAAGCAAAAGGCAGAACCTTCTTTCCCTCACCGGCCAATGCAGGCATCATAAGCGCCATTCGCCATCCGGCTGAGGTTTAAGGAGAGAAGCAATGTTTACCGTTATTTTTGGTCGTCCAGGCTGCCCTTACTGCGTTCGCGCCAAAGAGCTGGCAGAAAAACTGACCAACGAGCGTGATGACTTTAACTACCGTTACGTGGATATTCACGCCGAAGGCATCAGCAAAGCTGATCTGGAAAAAACCGTCGGCAAACCGGTTGAAACCGTACCGCAGATTTTCGTCGACCAGAAACACATCGGCGGTTGCACCGATTTCGAAGCCTGGGCGAAAGAGAACCTTGGCCTGTTTGCCTGAGTAAATTTATTTACTCGATGAATGACTGCGCCAGGTATCAAGCCAGGCGCAGATAAACAAAAAGCACAACGCCCCGAGCGCACACCAGAACACCGCGCTCAGTACCCACGCCATCTCCTGCCAGAACGTCCGGTGCGTGACGAAAAACAGCCGCATCGTCACCATACAGACCGGCGCCGCCAGTATCGCGCCGAGCAAAGGACGCAGCACCCGCCGTCCGGGAGAGAGACAGCTCGCCGCCGCCCCTGGCAGCAAAAAGAAGAGCAGGCCCAGCTCCGGGTTGCCGCTGGCGCGAAAGGCCCCTTTCATATGTAACAACAACGATAAGCACACCACAATGAACAGAACGAAGCCACAGATAATGCCGGCCCAACTACGCTCAGATTTCACCGTATCCTCCTGATGTTGCCTCTAACTCACGTCCACGTCGCCCAGTCAGATAAAGCATTTCGGCAATCCATGCCAATAACTCCCCTACCAGCCTAAAAACGATTGTCACTAGCCGCCGCATCCAGGAAGGATTAAACTAGCGGGTATATTTTTGCTGGTTATAACAGGGTGCCAGAATAGGTTCGCGACAACGCGAACGCCTGAGCAACCTTAGACCAAATAACCATTTCCTTCAACAACTTACTAGTAAACGAGAAGTTGGCTTTCGTGAATATAAACGTCGCAGATTTGTTAAACGGGAATTACATCCTGTTATTATTCGTTGTACTTGCATTAGGACTATGCCTGGGAAAACTGCGTCTCGGCTCAGTACAACTTGGTAATTCCATTGGCGTTTTAGTCGTTTCTCTATTATTAGGTCAGCAGCATTTCGCGATTAACACCGATGCCCTTAATCTCGGCTTTATGTTGTTTATTTTTTGCGTCGGCGTGGAAGCCGGTCCTAACTTTTTTTCGATTTTTTTCCGCGACGGGAAAAACTATCTGATGCTGGCCCTGGTGATGGTCGGCAGCGCGATGCTGATCGCCATGGTGCTGGGTAAAGTGTTCGGCTGGGATATCGGGCTCACCGCCGGTATGCTGGCGGGGGCGATGACCTCCACCCCGGTGCTGGTGGGCGCGGGGGACACCCTGCGCCATTTCGGCCTGCCCAGCGATCAGCTGGCGCAGTCGCTTGACCACCTGAGCCTCGGCTATGCCCTGACCTACCTGGTTGGTCTGGTGAGCCTGATCGTCGGCGCCCGCTATATGCCCAAGCTGCAGCATCAGGATCTGCAGACCAGCGCCCAGCAAATCGCCCGCGAGCGCGGCCTCGATACCGATTCCAAACGTAAAGTCTACCTGCCGGTGATCCGCGCCTATCGCGTCGGCCCGGAGCTGGTGGCATGGGCGGATGGCAAAAATCTGCGCGAGCTGGGCATTTATCGCCAGACCGGCTGCTATATCGAACGCATCCGCCGCAACGGCATTCTGGCCAACCCGGACGGCGACGCGGTGCTGCAGATGGGCGACGATATTGCGCTGGTGGGCTACCCGGACGCGCACGCCCGCCTCGACCCGAGCTTCCGCAACGGTAAAGAGGTTTTCGACCGCGACCTGCTCGACATGCGCATCGTCACCGAAGAGATTGTGGTCAAAAACCACAACGCCGTCGGCCGCCGCCTGGCGCAGCTCAAGCTTACCGATCACGGCTGCTTCCTGAACCGGGTCATTCGCAGCCAGATCGAGATGCCTATCGACGACAACGTGGTGCTGAATAAAGGCGACGTGCTGCAGGTCAGCGGCGACGCCCGCCGCGTGAAGACCGTAGCCGACCGCATCGGCTTTATCTCCATTCACAGCCAGGTGACCGATCTCCTCGCCTTCTGCGCCTTCTTTATCGTCGGCCTGATGATCGGCATGATCACCTTCCAGTTCAGCTCCTTCAGCTTCGGCATCGGCAATGCCGCCGGCCTGCTGTTCGCCGGCATCATGCTTGGCTTCCTGCGCGCCAACCACCCAACCTTTGGCTATATCCCGCAGGGGGCGCTGAACATGGTGAAAGAGTTTGGTCTGATGGTGTTTATGGCCGGGGTCGGGCTCAGCGCCGGGGCCGGGATCAATAACGGGCTGGGCGCCGTCGGCGGCCAGATGCTGGCGGCCGGGCTTATCGTCAGCCTGGTGCCGGTGGTGATCTGCTTCCTGTTCGGCGCCTACGTGCTGCGCATGAACCGGGCGATGCTGTTCGGCGCCATGATGGGGGCCCGCACCTGCGCCCCGGCGATGGAGATCATCAGCGATACCGCGCGCAGCAACATCCCGGCGCTCGGCTATGCGGGCACCTACGCCATCGCCAACGTGCTGCTCACCCTCGCCGGGACGCTCATCGTGATCATCTGGCCAGGGCTACAATAAATTTTTTGCGAAAAAAGCCGCCACAGGCAGAACTTTTTCTCAGGGCATCAGTCATAAGTAATGCCACTGCTTTTCTTTGATGTCCCCATTTTGTGGAGCCCATCAACCCCGCCACTTCGGTTCAAGGTTGATGGGTTTTTTGTTGCCTGCGTTTAGCCATTCCGGCTGAAACGCCGCCTCAGCGCCCCTCTTCCTGCGCCCTCTCCCCTGCCAGCTGCCCGACCATCATGCGGATCGCCGCCTTCGACAGCGGCGCGCGGTCGGTGACAAAGTGCAGGGTCATCCCTTCAATAAAGGCGTCAAGGCCGCGGGCGGTGTCGGGGGCAAACCACTGCTCCAGCGTCTGCTGGCTGCGCCGCATCCAGTTCTGCATCACCGCCTTCAGCGCTGGCTGGCTGCTGCAGAACGCGTACAGCTGGTACATCAGCTCCATATTGCGCGCCGTGGTCACCTGGGCGCTGAAGATCAGCTCCGCGATGGCATCGCAGGCTTGTTGCCGGTTCGTTACTCCGGCGAAGCTTTGCTGATACTGCGCCGACATCTCGGCGGTAAACAGGTTGAACGCCTCCGCGATCAGCGCCTCGATGCCGCTGAAATAGTAGGTCAGCGACCCCAGCGGCACATTCGCGCAGGTGGCGATTTTACGGTGCGTCACCGCATGGACGCCGTGCGCCGCGATGGTGTCCAGCGTCGCCTGCAGGATGCGCTCGCGGCGCTGCGGATCGTTCGGTCTACGGGCCATGATTTTCCTCTTCCGGTTTATGTACAAATGTACACATGCTTGCTACTGTTGTCTTCACTCTTCTCCTTTAAGGCGTTTACGGATGACGACGCAATCTTCGCGCAGAGCGCTCCAGCTTCGACTGTGGGCGCTGTTTATGTTCTTTTTCATCCCCGGCTTATTAATGGCCTCCTGGGCCACCCGCACGCCGGCGATCCGCGATCTGCTGGCGCTTTCTACCGCAGAGATGGGCGTCGTGCTGTTTGGCCTGTCGGTGGGATCGATGAGCGGTATTCTCTGCTCGGCGTGGCTGGTGAAGCGCTTTGGCACCCGCAAGGTCATCCGCACCACCATGTCCTTCGCCGTACTCGGCATGCTGGTGCTCAGCCTGGCGCTGTGGGTCACCTCCGCCCCGCTGTTCGCCTTCGGTCTGGCCATCTTTGGCGCCAGCTTTGGCTCGGCAGAGGTCGCCATTAACGTCGAGGGCGCGGCGGTTGAGCGGGAGATGAATAAAACGGTGCTGCCGATGATGCACGGCTTCTACAGCTTTGGCACCCTGTTCGGCGCCGGGGTGGGCATGGCGGTGACCGGGTTCGGCCTGCCCGCCGCTCCGCATATCCTGGCGGCCGCGCTGGTGGCCATTCTGCCCATCGCCATTGCCATCCGCGCCATTCCGGAGGGTACCGGTAAAAATGCCGCCGAAGCCGCCCACGGCGAGGCGAAAGGTCTGCCGGTATGGCGCGACGCGCAGTTGCTGCTTATCGGGGTCATCGTCCTGGCGATGGCCTTTGCCGAAGGCTCGGCCAATGACTGGCTGCCGCTGCTGATGGTGGACGGCCACGGCTTTAGCCCCACCTCCGGCTCGCTGATCTATGCCGGCTTCACCCTCGGCATGACGCTGGGCCGCTTTACCGGCGGCTGGTTTATCGATCGCTACAGCCGGGTGACGGTGGTTCGCGGCAGCGCGGTGATGGGCGCCCTGGGTATCGGCCTGATTATCTTCGTCGATAACCCCTGGGTGGCGGGCATCTCGGTGCTGCTGTGGGGCATCGGCGCCTCGCTCGGCTTCCCGCTGACTATTTCCGCCGCCAGCGATACCGGTCCGGATGCCCCTAAGCGCGTCAGCGTGGTGGCGATTACCGGGTATCTTGCTTTCCTCGTCGGGCCGCCGCTGTTGGGCTTCCTCGGCGAGCACTTCGGCCTGCGCAGCGCGATGCTGGTGGTGCTGGGCCTGGTGATGGTGGCGGCGCTGGTCGCCCGCGCGGTGGCTAAGCCACAGTCTGAACCCGTTATGGAGAACAGCTAATGAGCATCAAACTGATTGCGGTGGATATGGACGGCACCTTTTTAAGCGATGCCAAAACCTACAACCGGCCGCGCTTCCTCGCCCAGTATCAACGAATGCGCGAGCAGAACATTCGCTTCGTGGTCGCCAGCGGCAACCAGTACTACCAGCTGATCTCCTTCTTTCCGGAGATCGCCCACCAGATCGCCTTCGTGGCGGAAAACGGCGGCTGGGTAGTGAGCGGCAATGAAGATGTCTTCAACTGCCAGCTGCCGGTTCACCATTTCAACGCCGTGGTCGATCATCTGCAGACGCTGCCGAATATCGAAATCATCGCCTGCGGGAAGCGCAGCGCCTACACCCTCAACCGCTACAACGACGCGCTGAAGACGGTGGCGGCGAAGTATTATCACCGCCTTGAACTGGTGGTTGATTTTAACCATCTCGATGACACCATCCTCAAATTTGGTCTCAACGTGCCGGATCGCCTGATCCCGGAAATTCAGCCGAGGCTGCACGCGGCGCTGGGGGACATGGTGACCGCAGTGGCCACCGGCTACGGCAGCATCGACTTAATTATCCCGGGGGTGCACAAAGCCAACGGCCTGCGTATTTTGCAGCAGCGCTGGGGCATCGAGGATCATGAGGTGGTGGCGTTCGGCGACAGCGGCAACGATATCGAAATGCTGCAGCACGCCGGGTTTGGCTTCGCCATGGCCAACGCCCGGGAAGACGTCAAAGCCGTCGCCCGCTATCATGCGCCGCACAACAACGAAGAGGGGGTTCTGCAGATTATCGATAAGGTGTTGGATCGCGAAGCGCCGTTCGCCTGATAAGACCCGGATGCAAGCGCATCCGGGTTGAAAACCGGTTACCCCTGCTGCGAATTGCCGACGCTTTTATCTTTCAGGAAGTAGATCATCAGCCCCAGCCACAGCACCCCGCCCAGCAGGTTAAACAGGCTGAACAGCCCATTGCCGCCCAGCTCGTAAGCATGTTTGCTGAGCTCGATGCCGACGGTGAAGATCAGCATCTGCAGCATTCCCATCGCCGCCGAAACCGTGCCTTTGCTCATCTCGCTGGCGAACAGGGTTAAGCGCACCAGGCCGGCGTTCGCCAGGCCAATCCCGAAGGCGTAGAAGCTCAGGCCGGCGGTCATCCACAGATAGGCGTGGGAAGAGACCACCGTCGCCGCCGCGGAGAGGAGCAGGCCAAACACGATCGGCCAGCCGCCCATGATAATCAGCGAGCGCACGGTACGGCGCGAAGTCAGGCGCGCCAGCACCAGGTTGCCGGCAATCAGCGCGCCGAAAATCGGCACCTGCAGCATGCCATACTCATAGCTGGTGGCTTGTTCGCCGCTGATAATAATGACCGGCGACTGGGCAATCCACGCCAGCAGCGGCAGGCTGACAAAGCCGGTGGCCAGCGCGCCGGCGACGAAGCGCAGGTTTTTCAGCACCAGGCGATAATCGCGGCCCAGCTCTTTGACCGACAGCTTTTCACCCAGCCGCGTCGCGGTCTCCGGCATCGCCCGCTGCAGGCCGACAAACGAGATGGCCGCCAGCACGGCGAACAGCACGAACATCATCTCCCACGGCAGGATATGCACCCAGGCGGCGCCCACCAGCGGCCCCAGCAGCGGAGCAATCAGCGCCACGTTGGCCATCAGGGCAGTGATTTTAATACACACCGCCTCCTCAAAGGACTCCTGGATCGCCGCGTAGCCGACCGCGCCGATAAAGCACAGGCTGATCCCCTGCAGGAAGCGCAGCAGGGTGAACTGCTCAATGGTCTGCGCCAGCAGCGTCGCCAGGCAGGTGACGATAAACCACACCACCCCGGTCAACATCACCGGACGGCGGCCAATACGGTCCGACAGCGGCCCCAGCAGCCACTGTAAAAACATGCCGCCGGCCAGATAGGCGGTCATCGAGGTGGGTACCCACTCGTTGCCCACCTGGAATTCCTGAACCACGGCCAGCATACCCGGCTGGATCATATCGTTGCCGATATAGGTGGAAAACTCGTACAGCACCAGACATAGCGGGAACAGCAGCGCCTGCCTTCCGAGGCGGCGGCCTGAAAGCGAATAATTTTGCATGAAATCTCTTATCTATCAAAAATCGCGCAAAGTGTAATGAAACTCCCGGCGCGGAGATAGTGAATTGTGGGTGACACCGCACAATATTGCGAGTTGCGCGCCACCGTCAGGCTTCTTCTTTGCAATTCACTCGGCGTATATATTCCGTTTATGTTTCAGCAATGTGACAAAGGATATACTGACGCTTTTCAGGGGGTTAGCGCCGCGCCTCAGGAGGCGACATTTCATAACAACCTGATCTTTAAGACAATGCTGCTTTATCTCCGCACCGCTTTTATTTAGGGTAGGCGGCTTATTTGCTATCGGACCAACGAGCCTGGAAGTCTATGCTGGAAAATATAAACTACGCGCTGTTCGCCCTGCTCAACGCGACCCCGGCCTCGCCGCAGTGGGCCATTGAGGTGGCGATTTTCATCGCTAAAGATCTGATTCTGATCGTGCCCCTGCTGGTGGTGACCTTGTGGCTGTGGGGGCCTGCCCAGCGGCAGATGGTTTTTAAGCTGATGCTGGCGCTGACGATCAGCCTGACCGTCTCATGGGCGATCGGCCACCTCTATCCGCACGATCGGCCATTTGTCGCCGGCGTGGGCTATAACTTCCTGCACCATGCGGCGGACGACTCCTTCCCCAGCGACCATGGCACCGTCAGCTTTACCTTTGCCCTGGCCTTCCTGTTCTGGCATCGCCTGTGGTCCGGCGCCCTGCTGATGGCCCTTGCCGCCGCCATCGCCTGGTCCCGCGTCTATCTCGGCGTCCACTGGCCGCTGGACATGGTTGGCGGCCTGCTGGCCGGGATGTGCGGCTGCCTTGGCGCGGCGCTAATCTGGCATACTGTCGGCCCGGCGCTGTACCGTCAGCTGCAGCGCCTCTATCGCCTCTGCTTCTCCCTGCCGATCCGCAAAGGCTGGGTGCGCGGCTAAACGCCGACCGTCGCGGCGGCCACCGCGTGACTAACCCGCAAGCGACAGGTAAAATCCCGCTAACGCCCTGCCTCCGCAGGGCGATTTTAGCGCAGAGGGAATATGGAAACTCGCCGTGACGAACGCATCAGTCAACTCATTCAGGCACTCAAGCGCAGCGATAAGCTGCATCTGAAAGAAGCGGCCTCCCTGCTTGGGGTGTCGGAAATGACCATTCGTCGCGACCTCAACGGCCACAGCGGTCCGGTCGTGCTGCTCGGCGGATACATTGTGCTGGAGCCGCGCAGCGCCACCCATTACCTGCTCAGCGACCAAAAGACCCGGCTGGTCGAGGAGAAACGCCGCGCCGCCCGCCATGCGGCTGCGCTGCTGGAGCCCCATCAGATGGCCTTCTTCGACTGCGGGACCACCACCCCGTGGATCATCGACGCCATTGACGATGCCCTGCCCTTCACCGGCGTCTGCTACTCCCTGAACACCTTTCTGGCCCTGCAGGAAAAGCCCCAGTGCCGCGCGGTCCTGTGTGGTGGAGAATTTCATGCCAGCAACGCGATTTTTATGCCGCTGAGCCTTGAGGATACCCTCAGCCATCTGAGCCCTGACATCGCCTTTTACTCGGCGGCGGGCATTGACTGCGAACAGGGGGCGACCTGCTATAACCTGGAGGAACTGCCGGTCAAACACTGGGCGATGCGACACGCACGCTACCACGTGCTGGTGGTCGACCACAGCAAGTTTGGCAAAGTGCGTCCGGCGCGCATGGGGGCGTTAGCGAAGTTTGACGTGATCGCCAGCGATATCTGCCCGGATGATGAGCTGGTGGCGCTGGCGAAGGCACAGCAGATCTCCCTGCTGTATTGAAGCGTCACTATTGAAGCGTAACTGACCGCGCCCCGCCGGGCGCGGTCATGGCATCAGGAGAACCAGCTGCCGAACCAGCCGTGCAGTTTCATCAGTACGAAGTCGATCATCCGGCTGAAGAAGCCGCCCTCTTTCACCGGCTCCATGACGATCAGCGGGCGCTGCTCGATGGTTTTATCATTCAGCTTAAAGTCGATAGTCCCGACCACCTGCCCCTTCTCCAGCGGCGCGGTAAGCTGCGGCTGGTTTAAGGTGTAGCTGGCTTTCAGGTTTTTCAGCTGGCCCTTCGGCAGGGTGATAGAGCCCGCTTCGCCGGCCCCCAGTTTCGCTTCGCTGCTGTCGCCAAACCACACGCGCTGGGTGACGAAGGTGGCATCCGGTTTAATCGGCGTCACGGTTTCATAGAAGCGGAAGCCCCAGGTCAGCAGTTTTTCCGACTCGTTAAAGCGAATGCGGTCGGTTTTGGTCCCCAGCACCACGGCAATCAGACGCATATCGCCCTGAGTGGCCGAAGATACCAGGTTATAGCCGGCCCCGGCGGTGGTCCCGGTTTTCACGCCATCGGCGTTGAGGTTGGTGCTCCACAGCAGGCGGTTACGGTTTGGCTGGCGAATTTTATTAAAGGTAAACTCTTTCTCTTTATGTACCGCGTACTCTTCCGGTACGTCGTGGATCATCGCTTTGGTCAGTAACGCCATATCGCGGGCGGTACTGAACTGCCCCGGCGCATCGAGGCCGTGGACGGTCATAAAGGTGGTGTTGGTCAGCCCCATTTTTTTGGCGTAGCCGTTCATCAGGCTGACGAAAGCGTCCTGGCTGCCCGCCACGTAGTCCGCAATGGCAATGCTGGCGTCGTTTCCGGACTGAATGATGACCCCTTTGTTCAGATCTTCTACTGAAACCTGCATGCCGGGCTTGAGGAACATCACCGATGAACCGCGCAGCGCTGGGTTGCCGGTCGCCCAGGCATCGCGCCCGACGGTCACCATATCGGTCAGTTTAATTTTTCCCGCTTTTATCGCCTGCCCCACCACGTAGCTGGTCATGATCTTCGTCAGACTGGCCGGGTCGAGTTTTTCATCGGCATTGCCTTCGCTCAGCACCTTCCCGCTGGCGTAGTCCATCAGGATCCAGGCGCGAGCGTCAATCGAAGGGGCGTCGGGGAGTTGTTCTGCAGCCTGCACCGCAGGTGCGACAAGAAATAACAGCGCGCAACCTGCCGCGAGGCCGCGAAGGGAAAAAGCGTCATGCATCATAAGAGCCACCCAAGTATCCTTTCCAAACAAAATATGCCGCGCCACTCTGACCGCGCCGCAGCAACCGGTGAGTAAAGCGTACAAATGACCTTAAAGAAACAGCGAGTTGGTAAAGTTTTTAAAGTTTACGCAATAACATGCCGCTGTGCTTTAATCAGAACAATTTTTTTGATCGTGATTGCCTAAATATTAACTTTATTATGGCAAGAAAAAACTTACCGTTCAAAAATCAATGATATAGCCACATTTCAATAAGATACAAAAATTTATGGCAAGACAAATGCGGACAAATGCGGACATTTGGTTGCCCCAAATCATGCCCCAAAAGCCGATTTGCCCCAAAATCTGCCCCACGATTACAGCCCTTCATTCGGGTTGTAAAGCTGGAACGTGCGATCGTCACCTTCTGAAAACACTGTTTATATATACAGTATTTTTATTCTCTAATCTGATCAATAGAGGTTTCAACTATCAATCAGGCGCACCGAGAGGAAACCTGTCACCTTTGAGACACAGAAATTGGTTTCACTTAGTGATTATGTTGTCTATGTGCCAGCGATGAACTATCTTTTCTCAAAACCTGCTACTGCAAAATGGATTTAAGATGTCACAGACGGACTTGCTGATTGTTGTTTTTACTCTGGGCATTTTAGCCTTTGGCTATTCCATATGGTTCATTTCGAGCAGAATACTTTTATCGATATTTCATAGACTTACAAAGAATATATGAATTGGGATGGTATAGACCCAAATTCATGGTCCTTGCCCCTCGACGTCGGAAGGTACTTACAGATCATCTTCGCTCTTAACCTATCACATCGGCACCTACTCCATGATGTAACAGCTCAGACCTGAAATATCTGGAAGCTTTAGGCATATTCTTGGAAGATAGACGAGCGCAAAGACGCACACAGCAATGATGTTATGTAGTATTTTCCCCTTGAGTGTGCCTGCTCAAGGGGATTTTTTATCGCCGTATTGTACTGGCAAATATTTGTAAATCGTCTTCACTCCCACGCCTGTCACATCGGCCACACGCTACTGGACAGGCGCTTAGTCCGGTATGTTTCTCGCGCTACTACTGCTTACGTTAACGTCTGGTAATGATCTAGCGGCGCGACGTAAAGCGGCGTTGAAAGCAATTATAGTGACCGGCCGGCGATGGTACTTCACACGGTTAGAATGACTCTGAAATAAATAAACATCTTCTGGATAGCGTTCTCTTCTACGAGCAATCATCGCCTCCACTGAAGGGGTTGATTTAACACGTAGCTCCTTCAGGTGACCCTGTTTTCGTATCAGTATCAAGTCACCATCAATATCATCATATCGAATACTCAGCAGCCTTCCAGCGCTTAAACCCGTGTGAAAAATTAACGCCCACAAGTCAGCCCATGTATCTGAGATGGAAACAAGATTGCTGTTAATAGTTAAAAATTGCTCAAAACTTATTGTTTTCTTACCGTTCACGAACAAACCAAACTGTTTTCAAAGCTGAATGAATTGATTAAGCCAAACGTAACATATCAGGAAAAGTAGTGAAATCTTTGTCTTCAAGTCGCCGGGAGGTACTTGTAGATTGTTTTCACGTCTACACCTATTACATCAGCTACCTGCTGCCGGGTTGCGCCCGTACTCAACATCCTGCGGCACCGCTCCACCACTTCTTCAGTCATTACCCGGCGGCGGCCGCCGACTCTCCCTGGCACGTGCGCAGCACCGAGGAGATCCTCGCCGCGTTCTGATTTATATTGGGCTTCCCAAGTTGGTGCACCCGAAATGGGTGCGCCTTGGCATCACCAGCCTTGAAGAGTATGCCCGCCACTTCAATTGCGTGACGCGGTAAATTTAAAAATCGACAAATATCGTCCAGGAGCGCCATTTTTAATGGCTGGAGATAGCATCCAACATACGTTGTTTGCAATGTTTGGCGAAATTTAATGATTTTTCATGCCCCATCCATGCCCCAAATATCAATTCTTCTTTGTTCTTGATAAAGCGCGGCCATCAACTCCATGGCAGCCGCTATCACAATTAACCTACAACTCTCCCCTTTGCGAGCTGATGCACAAAATACCCAGCCATCATCTCAATCATAACCTTGTTATGACTTGAGATTGTCGTTGGTATGCCAGAGGCAAGACGCGGAGAGAAGTCATAGAAACGTCCGGACGAATACGGGTTGGTAAGATAATCTTTTTCATAGGCCTGAACACAAGCCAGCAAGGCGTTCCCGGTAGATACTCGTCGAACCAGCATCATCGTCAATGCAACGCTAACCGGAGTCGAAATGATCCCCCTTCGGCTTTCAGAGATAATGAAATCAATCCCCCGTAGCCTGCCATCACCGCACAGTCCCTGAAGTCCATAGTTGACGTTGTTAAACAGGGGCGTTCCGCCGAGTAACTCCGTCATCATGAGGTAGTCAGGCGCCAGGTCCATGTCGTAGTTGTACCACCGGCTCCTTGCCAGGGAGGTGCTGACAGGCATCGAATCCAGCATGCTTGGCAGATAGCGACCAACAGTGCTGCTATTGGTCAGATTCGTCATCACCGTGTTATAGCATGACTGGTACGAACCATCAGTATCCATCCCGGCGTGGATTGCCAGCGCGATAAGCAGCATGCCGTAGATATTAATATTCACAGCTGCGCTTACCGCAGTCGATGAATAGGTGTTAGGCACACCTCCTTTTGCTGCGACCGCTGTTACCATCGCGTCAGCCCAGGACTTAATATACGGCTGCATCGCTGTCGTTGTTGTAGTGTCCCCCATAAACTCAGCCGCACGATATACAGAAACACACGGCTTGAATACAGGAGTGACTAAATCAGCGACGTTAAGTACACCCTCCAGATAACGCGTCCCGATATTTGTGGTGCGCCAGTTATCATCCCAGCACCGTTTAAATCTTGCCCATACTGCCGCAATATTAGGTGATGGCTTTTGCAGTTCACGATACGCAAGATATCCCCACGGGGTGGCTACGTCATATTGACCGGCGTTAGCATCCATGCCGCCAATTCCAGCTGAATCTCCATTCATCCAGAAGTCAGCAACCCCATCAAGCAGCTCCTGCAGTTTCCGCTCCGCTTCTTTCACTGCGAAGTTTGGAAGCGCTCCGCCCCGGGCAAAACCAACCGGACGGTTATAAACTTTCTTCGCAAGTGTCAGTGGGTCAGTTTCTGTTTCATTGGCGTTCAGCCAAATCTCGATTGACCACGTCCAGTTTTTCTCAACTGGCCAGTTCAGTAAAGAGTAATCGGTAAAGGATGAATATTGCCATCCAGTGGTTACACCCAGCGTATAAGACGAAGCGGTATTGGTCATCGTGATGCCGGTAGGCCTTGTCGGGCCTGCAGATGTTCCGTCCCTGTGAATATCACCATTTACAATGGTGGGCACGTAAGAGAATTTACCACCGCCTGCGGTATTTCCATTGGTAATTGCAGCTGCCGCTGTTCCCGTATAGGCAGGAGTCGTTCCAGTTGGATATATGATATTTGATCCAATGGTTTCACCATACATTTTTCCTACAGGTATTTCCTGAAGGGCGGTAACCATGTTTTTCACAATGACCACGCCGTTCTTAAAGATACGGTAACGAGTGGTCGCCTTGAGAACACCGGCAGAGTAAACAGCACTGGCAGCATTGTAGCCAATGCGCTCAACTTCGGTAAAAAGCGGACCGGAATTGATGACCTTCAGCGTAACGTTATCGGTGAAATACTCGATAACCTGAGCACCTGCGTTCACATAGCGGTGTTGCGGACTAAGGGAACAACGAATTCTGTTAGTGTCATCATTTTTAGCGGCATCAATAGACGTGAGCCCATATGCTCCGCCAGCAAAGCCAAAGCGGTAATATAAATTACCCACTTTAATGTTGTAGCGCTTCAGGGCATCAGAAGGGGCGTAATACTCAAGCCCATCTGTGTACACTGTATCGTCATAGCGATAACCATAAACATCGACGTTATAATATTTCTTTTGTCCCGCAGCTACAGAGTCAATAATCCAAACCGAGCCTGTCTTGAACGATCCATCAGGGTGATAACCCTCATTTGACTGAAACCGAAGGTTAACGAAATCATCCGCAGAGAACTGAGCGTCGAATACGTTTCCAGCAGAGTCTGATACTTTAATGCAGTTTTGACCAAAGACCATTCCCTCAGGGAAGCTTACCTTTAGCTCGATAGGTCCGCTATAATTAGATGCACTGTCGTTTGCCACATCCGTAACAAAACGGGTAAACGGATTGTTGTTAGTATCCTGCCTGGACACTCCGTTGTAATAAAGAATGTCAGCATCAATAGTCAGATAAGCATTTACAGAAATAGTCGCAGGCTCAGCGCTTAACTTAGCAATATATGCAGTTTTAGCTACCGAAACATCGGTACTTCTGTAATAAAGATTAACGTCATTGAATGAATTATAGAAATAATTCTTAACCCCTTCCTTTGTAAGGTCATATCCAGCCCCGGTAATAACAGAGTACGGGAACGTCAGCTGAATTGACGTTGAACTGTCAGAGTTGGTGTACAGCGTGCAATAGTTACCATCAGTACCATACGCACCGGCATTACCAGAAATAAAATCACCAGACTTGTCGATGACGGCATAAGCAGTGATCGATTTGTAGGTATTGATAAGCGGTACGTTGGTAAATATTGCTCTGGCAACTGAATTGGTCGCATCAAACAAAACTGTTGCTGGTCTTAACTTTGCCAGTTGAACAGAGTGATAAGGAGAATTAAGAACATTATCGGCAAAGTATTCAGCTGGTAGTAATTCAGCAACTATAGTGGTTACACCACTTTGTAAATCAGTTACCTTCAGCGTATTTTTCTGATTGCGAGCATCAGACGTTTCAGCTGCTGACAGAGAATTAATAAGTAAAACGGATTCTTTGCCGACATTTACTACAGTGTCACCAGGGGTGGTAATGCTTGTAAACTTAGTTAACGGAAGCGCTAAAATCTCGCTTAGCAAAACGTTTGTTGAACCAATTTTAGCATTTAAGTCTTCATAAGCAGCGCTTACTTTTACATTAACCAATTCAGTGGAAGGCATTTTCCTTCCAGTTTCCTCAAGTGTACCGCCGTTATTGATCACCTCAACCGCAAGAGCGCTGTCGTCAGGGCTGCGGTAATAGGTGGCACTACCATCGGGAATGTTGGCAATATCAGCCTGCGCTGCCGCAAGTGTCATATACTGCCGGCTGAGAGGGATCAGGTTCTGCCTGGTTTCCTCAACTACAGCATCCCTTTCTTCTTGCGAGGTTTCAAAATCTGCTTGCTGCTGCGTTAGCTGGTTGTCCGCCTTAACATTAACGCCATGCAAAGTATCTAACTGTTCGCCTGTGCGTGTGGTAATGGTTTCATCGCTGCTATTAACGAACTTGTCAATAGACTGCATATTATCCCATGCATCAGGCATGGATGCAGACGGCACAGGATTGCCGGTATCGTATTCACTCATGGTCGCCCCAATAAAAAAAACCGGCATATGCCGGTTGATTGGTAATTTACATGCACTTAGATGATGTTATTTATTTTTGAGAACTCTTTGTCGTCATAGAATAAACCATCATCTTTGTTATAAAACATTCCGGGCTGGCAAAATATGTTTTCTTGATATTCCACAAGGTCTGCACCAGCGTACTCATAACCATTTTCTGCAATAATTATATTGATGACTATCCCGTTTTCAATGACCGCATAATTTCCTGCCATTATGCCAGCTCCTCAATGATAACGTAGCCATTAGCCCCTTTCCCTGACGCCCTGGCCACTGAGTCATACGATGCACCAGCACCGCCGCCACCGGGAAAGAAACCATCATCTCCAGATGTACTGACGTGAGGAAGACCACCATAACTGCTGTGAGACGCGCCACCCACACCGCCCAATGCGCCGACCGCCCCCTGGCCACCTTGCCCGACCACTGAAAAAATAGTCCCTACAGAGGGCGCGCCGGGAGTACCTCCAGCAGAATTACCCGTTGAATTGCCGCCCTTCCCACCGCCTGCAGAAATGCCAAGATCAACAATGGTAGTATCACCACCATCGCCACCGTTTCCGGAATTTCCTGCCACAACAGCAGCGCCACCAGCACCGATAACGATATTTGCTCCAGTGATGCTACTTACATCATACAAGCCCTCCACATAAGCCCCACCAGCGCCACTTGATGCTCCCGCCCCTGCTGTGTCCGTTCCCTTCCCACCCCCGCCTGCACCCCATGCCTTAATTCTGACTTTTTTAGTGCCAGCAGTTTTTACCCATGCTCCGCTAGCGGTAAAAACCTGAATGCGGAGCAGGCGTCCTTCTGCCTGATTATTAAGTGCGGACTTGAGAATATTTAGTAACGTGGCAATGTTCCCATTATCCAGGACATCGCTTCCTGTGCTATCCGCCATAAATTGTGCAAGGACGGCAGCAATTGTAGAGGATTGCCGGAGTGCTTTATTTACTTGTGCTGACGAGGCTTTGCCGGAAAGAAACCCTGATGCCAGTGCAGATAGCGCTTCATAATCAGCCTGTGATAATACGTTTGCCCCGCTACCAGTAGCGAAGGGCTTAAAATCGTTAGTCGCCATTAAAATCTCTCTCCCCATGACCCGCGGTCGAAACCAGCGATATAGTCATTTTCGATATCGAAGCCAAAAAACTGATAACCATCACTGACGGCCTCTATTTCACGGACACGAACTCCGGCGGCCTTAACCGTCATATAACCGTTTTGAATCGCCCACCATAGCTCGCTGTTAACCTGGTCAATCGGGTTAATGTCATAGCGCGATGGTACGTAACCTGCCGGTAATGCGATAAAGGGGCCTTTATTGACGGCGCTATCCAGAATTAACCGGTCTATTTCACTTAGAGCTACCGATGGGTCACCGAGTATCCAGATGGAAATCGACATATCCTGGTTGTCGACAATAGCCATTCGGATCCCGGACCCGGCAAGGGCGGTATCAAGAATTGGAGGAAGCGAGTCGTTCTGTCCATCCCAGTTGTTTATCGCCACTTTCACCTTCAGCATTAGCCGATATATTTCATCGCTTAGATCGATAAAACCGTCGTTTGGGTCATATGGGCCCTGCCAGACTCCCTGGTCCCAGCCAACCCGCTCGGTGTCCCACGAAAAATAAATCCCGGTTACTGGTGTAGCCACGCGCCGGGAGCGCCCAACCCATTCGCCCACGACGTCGAGCTGTACGCCTACGGCGGTATCAATATCAAAATCAGGGATTAGCCGCGACATTGCATCGGAAACATCACTCAGTGGCCTGGTGGATAGATCGACGTGGGCAAAGAACTTTGGTTTACCGGCGTGGTAGTTGGTTATGCGGTCAGTGTATCTGCTCATGAGACCACCAGATTAATATTGCTGACGGCGCAGGATGCCGACTGGTCAAAGGCAATATCCACGTTTGCCGCAGCTACGCCACTGGCAGACGTCCCGATCAGCAACTCGGTAATGTCGTAATACCGGGCATTGCCTCCACTAACGACGCCCAGGTTAGCCGGTGAGTAAACGCGACTGAGAAGAACGCTGGCGCCGATTGCCAGAGAGTTAATGTAGGCAGATACAGCCGCCTTTATCTCTTCGCCAACCTGGGATGTGTAACCCGTAAGAGGCTCGATAGTGATTTTGACGTAAATGGGTACATCTACCGGCCTTGAAAAACCTACCGGATGAGGGTTTCCGTACTTATCAGGCACAACAATCACCGTACTACCGTAGGGTGTTACGCCCTGCCCTTTCACACCACGAATGCTGTTTGCAATGACCGTCGCATCACCACCTTCAACAATGGCGGCGATTGAGTGCGGCGGCAGGCCATTTGCATCAGTGGTATCTGTATCGTTCTCATACAGCTTGTGTCGCGTTACGCCGTTGATATTTGCTATCGCGCCATCTACCGCCTCAAACGGCGTCAGAGACGGTAAAGCAACGCTCTGTGATTGCCGGACACGCAATTCAGCATTTGTTTCGGCAGCAACGCCAACGGTGGCCGCTTGCGGGTTAGTTACTGATACCCAGCCCCGTGTCGGGGTGTTTATCTTATTGACTGACCCGGCATGGGCCGCCACAGCGCCAGCAACAGAACACGTCGCTGTAGCAATAACCGTCCCATCAATACCAATTGTCACCTGAGCAGGAAGATTCCAGATGATGCCGTTGGCATCTTTCACAGAGCCATTTGTGATTAACGTTCCGGCCTCACCCTCGATCAGCTCATCGACCGTAGAGTTTGTCGCAGCACGGCGAGTGATGCCGTTAATTTTGACGTTACTGGTTAATGCATCGTCCAGCGCCGTCGACGGAGAAAATGACCGGTAAACAGAAATGGCCGTGTTGTTGGCATCGTGAATGGCCAGAGCCACCAGAGCGACCATCTGGCCGTCTTTGCTGTCAGGGTCGAGATAGGCATCACTGCCATAAATCTGCTGAAAATAGCCGGTGATGGTGTCCAGAACGGTCTGATAGTCGGGCGCACTTATCCCCTCAGCGGTTACCGTTGCCGATAAGCCGAGTGTGTCGAGGTCCAAAGACATTACGCCTCCGAAGTTACTGTGGTTGTCCCGTAGATGGTTTCCACCGTTGCTGTGAACGTTACACGGCGCGTGGTGCCGTCAACGGTGGTATTAAATGCAGTGATTGAGCTAACCCCCTGCGTTTCGAGGATCCGCTTACGGATAGCGAGGTTGTAGGTATCCGGCTTTTGCTTACCCAAAACGGACTGAATCCACGGGGTTCCCTCCGTGGTATCGAGGAACCACTGCCCGTACCAAAGCAGAAAGCGCGTTTTAATGGCCTGTGCGACAGCCTCGGGGGAGTTAACCAGCCAGGTATCATCACCCTGACCGAAGGTGTAATCCCCATCGTCATCTTCTCGACGGTATCGCATATCATCCTCCGAGTGGTGCTGTACTGCTGCCACCAGACTCAACGCCACCATGCGTATGCTTATCAACGATTGAGCCATCCACCAGCTGCAGGCGGCCGTCCGAAAGAATTTTAAGCCCGTTCAGGTTAAAACCTCCCGGCGCCGTGCCGTTGATAGCTCCACTGGCAGGATTGAGGCTCAACTTTGTTTCCCCGTCATCACTGCGCAGCTCTACCGCATTGGTGCTGATACCGCCGATTTTCTTCGCTTGCGACTGCGGACCCACGATACAAAATGCATCCGACAAATCATGCATGCGGCCGTCTACTGGTTCCTGTACCCCGCCACTCTGCCACCAGAAATCAATGCAGCGGTCGGCAAAGATAACCAGGCACTCATCACCTTCTTTGATCGGGAAAGTCAGCGTACAGCCGCCGCCACGAGGAAAGACGACGGGAACATCCACCAGCAGCGGATAGTCCTTTGTGCTTTTGTTGCCGTCGTTGTCACGCTCGATGTAGCGGATCGCCGGCTGAACAACAGCCGTAATTGATGCGGGGTCGAATGACTGGATGATACCAGGTAGCGCAACGCGCAACTGTTCGTTTAGTGTCTTCCGTTCAGACGCCAGAACCTCCGCCAGCGCACCACTACGGGTTTTATCGGATACGGCCATTTGCTTTACTCCGGGCATTAAAAAACCCGCCGAAGCGGGTCTGTTTTATGTATTAGTAAAATCTAAGACGCAACTAATAGTTCTTTATTATTTTGGGCTTCTTCTGCTATCTCAAGAGAGCGGTAGTATTGCAATGCAGCGGGATCTGCAACGTATTC
Organism: Klebsiella sp. K5-204; assembly: GCF_030128585.1. NCBI lineage: Bacteria > Pseudomonadati > Pseudomonadota > Gammaproteobacteria > Enterobacterales > Enterobacteriaceae > Klebsiella > Klebsiella sp. K5-204. The sequence continues at coordinate 292,384 of NZ_JAKUZS010000007.1, read as the reverse complement.
AACTTTACCGTGATGCTCCTCAACGCACTGAATTATTTTGTTTAATTCCGTTTTAAAGAACTCTTTGCGAAGGTTAACCTTATTCATTCGCTCACTGCTTAGTTTGTTATGCAATGCATACTCAAGGGCTGGCGCATCGTCACAGCTAATCATTGCGTGCACATCGAATTCGAATGGCACGCTTGCTCCGCTTAGCTCACTTACTCGGTCGAGTGGCTCCAGGCGGCGCGTCATGCCTATTTTGAATACATTTTCACCAAATGAACCGATATTTGAAATGATATAAACATGGCCCTGTTTAGTCATCTGAGCCATTGATTTCGCTCGCTCATACTGCTTGTGAACGTCCTCAATCTCTTGCTCCAACTGACGGCGGGTTTCTTCTAGTTCCTGGCGGTGTTCTTCATCAGCAGCCAATAGCGCTTCTTCTACTGCTTTGCGCCGTGCTTCAAGCTCTTGCTCTTTGGCTTCAGCTTCTTGTTGCTGCCTTTCCAACTCTTCAGCACGCTGCCTTTCCTCTCGCATTTGACGTTTAATTTCATTCTGGGCGTCACGCTCATCCTGTGCAGCCTGCAGTTCCAGGACCTTATCCCTAAATTCTTTTTCTACCACCTTCCAGTCAGAATGGTCGCGTAGTTGGAAGAAATCATATTTAGCAATTAACGTCTGGTAAATTGCTTTTTCTCTTCTGATATCTTCGAGTTTTTTCTCGAAGTTTCTCAGAGTGACAGAAGCGAGAAGGGTCTTACGTTTGTATCGGTAGGTATCATCAAGAACCTTCTGTATCTCTTCTTGTGCTGAGTGGTGCTGTTCACGGAATATGGTTTCAAAATCAAACGCAAAATCGACAGCCTTACCGAGGATTTCCTTACTTTTTATCCTATTTATCTCGATAATCTGCCTGAGCTCGTTTTTCAGATTGTTATGCTCAACTTCACGAGCAATATCTTTATTCTTATACTTTTCAATTACTTCTTCTTTTTCTTCAATTTCAGCCGCCAGTGATTTTTGATTCCTTAGCTCAAGATACTCAACAACCTTTTTATGCTTGCTTATCAAATACCTATAAGTTATATAAGCACCTATAGCAGCCCCCACTCCTAAGACTATCAATATTGGATACAGCGCTTCCATTTACAGTTACCCCAGATTAACAATTAGAATCATCTGGAATATACAGGATCTAACCTTTAGAGCGCCATACCAAGGCGGCCTTATAGCTTAGCCAGAGACCTTTTTGCAGGGGAAGGAACCTATGATCTTCGGGGCATCCATGCTGTTTTGCAATAGCTGGACGTTGAGGAATGCCTTTCCGTCGCGCTTTACAAACTCAAAGCCATAGTTGTTACCATCACGCGCAGGCATAAGGCCCATGTCCATTTTCATGTTCGCGTAGTCGCCACTCTTACCCAAAAACTTTATTTTCTGAGATGTGACTGTTTCTCCGTTGATAACGGTCATTCCATCACCTGTCATCACATAATTTCCACACTGAATTGCAGCCATTACTGGGGTTGAAATCACCGAGAACAACGCCAAACAGAAAATTTTCATTAAAGCCCTCTTTCCCTCGCCGATGAGGAAACAAGATCCATCGCGCCACGCGCCTCACACATCATATCCATGTACCACGCCTGGCCCCTTGTGTCGCCAGTGTACATAATGCCACGGACAATATAAACGCCGTCAGTCGCAATACTGGCAGGCTGCGCAGTGGTGCCTTCAATGGTGATGTTTCCGTTGTTGTTCTGGTCAGTGATACGCCCTTGGGTCATGGCGATATCGTTATTCCCCAGCGCGGTACGGAACACGGAAGCCTGATTCAGCTCGATCAGGCCATTAACGCGGATGTTAGGGTTAATCAGGCAACGGACGTTAACGCCGCTACCAATGGTCTGCTGAGGCATACCCACAAGGCCGGTGGCGCTGTTCAGTTTAATGGCTTCGTGAACAACCTCATTTTTCGCCACCATTTCCCGCTTACCGTCGACAAACATCCAGTCAGCCTTGCATTGCTCGGCGACGTTATCCATCAGATGCCGGGTCATACCAAAAAGCACCCTGCCGCGAGGAAACACCGTTGCAGGCATTGCAGGGGTATTCCCTTCCGTGGCCCCGTTAGCGTTGAAGTCCTTCATGAGCACTGCATTGACGTCAGAGACCGTATAGCCAGCCGCCAGCGTCTGCGCAGTGATCGAGGTGGCGAATGCCCGATCAGAATCAGCCGCCTGAATGAGGACAAAGCTATCAACGGGGTTATCTTTCCCTGTGATGGTGTACCGGATTTCCCCGTCGAAAATCAGCCCATAATTTCGACCATCCATCTGCCCGACTTCATCGGGGTTTACTGTCCTGACGACGCCTACCTGGCTGGCGGGAACGTCAGCTGCAATGCCATCGTAACCAGCGATAACCCTAATCCGGGAGAATTCCTCTCCGACGATCCGGTTTACGGTATCAGCTGAAAGGTTATAGATTTTAAAAGTTCCTACTCGCGTTTCGCTGCTGAGGTTAAACCAGTCGATAGTAAAAGTGCTCTTAAAGCTACCAAAATCAGTAGCATTCCCCTTCGAATCGACTAACTGCAATTCGAAGTGCCGCATCCAGTTCTGAGACATTTTTACTCCGTTACCGCATAAAGATGGCTATAAATCCCCAGATCGGCCTCAGTGGGATTTTCGCTGGACTGGTTGTCGCAGCCCACATAAAGCGAAAAGCCAAGCCCGAGATAGCGATACTGCGCCAGCAGGTCGGTGCCGGTGATAAGCGGGATCCCCTTTATCAGGTCCGCACCGCTGCTATCCATAATATCCAGACACCAGAAAGCAGCACGCCAGGTCACAGCCATTTGCAGACTTTGACCTGCCACGGATATGGAGAATCGCTGGTTTTCCGGGGAAAGAGGGATTTCGCTGATCGTCATTTACCCTCCCGCTACAAAGCCACTTAACCGGCTCAATATTGATTCATTTTTTTGAACTGGCGTTTTCACCCCGGAGTTTTGCACAGCAGAGGTGTTCGCTCCTAACTTCATATTGGACTTTGGAGCCACCTGCGTGGTGGTTGTGCTTGTGATAATCACTTCCCGGAGCGTCAGCACGGCAGAGAGAATATTTTCCGACGTCCTGTCGGTAGTGACCTCAAGCGCACGGATCAGCATATTGGTGTAAATCCGCTTACCGGTCACCACATCTAAAGGCACCCTGCTGCTCTGCAGATTTAACAGCTCCTGATAAGTCTCCTTCGGGCCAATACCAACGCTTAGCCCAAGAGAAGATGTATCTACGAAGTCAAGTAAGGAACCGCCACCAGCAAAACCGACCTGCATTACCACTTCCGAAGGACGTCGAAATGCATGGTCGGAAATTGCTGCGCCTACCTCTACGGGATGCTCAGTTATTTCAAGAGAGTCATCGTGCTTTTCCGAAATAACAACACTGGGGACTATCAGCCCGATCCGCCTGCTCTGCTGCTGAAAGAGAGTAGAAAGAATATCCATCATCCTGCTCCAGTTTGGTTATTTCTCAGCACCCTGGCATTAGCATCAAGCTGTCGGCGACTGACTTCCTGCCCAATTTCCTGAGCATTACCGCCATAGATGTTGTAGGTGTTTTGCTGATTCACCTGCGCTCCAGCAGCCTGATGGGCAAGCGGGCTATTCCAGTTCGAATACCCCTCTTTGCGGGCCATAGACTGCATGAGCATAGCCATCGTATTGGGGTCGGACAGGTTTAATGCTGCCGTCGGCGATACACCCATCCAGCCAGCAACATCACGGGCATATTTGGCAGGATCGTTGTTATCGGCCGCAGGTGCCCAGGTGCTGACGATATCCATGATAGTCTGCAGGCGGCGCCCGGTCGTTTTACCAGTAAAGTACCGCATGAGCTGGTTTTTCATGGCCTCCCAGCCTTCCAGCGCAGAACCAAACGCACGAAAACCACCACCGCCTACGGGCCGAATATTGCCGGGGTTATTGTTGCGATCGGCAAGCGTGTTCTGCTCATGCTGATACCAGCCGCCATCACTGAAACGGGATTTAACCTCCTCCCAAAATCCCAGAACTTTACCTCGCGCATTGACTGCGCTACTGGTAACACCAGGAAGGACGTCAGGTTGATCGCTACCTTGTTTGAGAAGAGCCTTACCAATACTTGCAGCATCTGACCATCGACCGTCCTTGATAGCGTTAAGCAGGTCGCCGATCATACTCAGCATCTTGCTAAACTCACCCATCTGGGTAATGAAGTTGCTGAAATCCCATTTTAAAGACCAGGATTTAGGATCGATATTGAGTAGCTTTGCCAGCGCTTTTCCGAGATCGAGGACAGTCTGTTTCAGGTCACCGACCATTTTCAGTGCTGCGTCTACTTCAGGCTTCCATTTCCCCCAGTCAACGAGGCTCTTACCGCCCTCCTTCCAGGTCTGGTAATCCTCCCATAGCAAAGCGATGGCAGCGGCAAGACCGAGAACCCACGTAATCGGCGATGCGAGCATAGCGCGGTTGAGCATCCACCACGCTGCGGTTAGCGCTCCAATTAGTTCGATCAGCTGCTGCGACTGCTTATCAAGAGAGTCCCACCAGTCGCTGATACTCTGACCCAGCTGGATGAGGCGGTAAATTACCCTGCCTACCATCTCACCAGCCCAGAGAATCCCTTTGACGGTGCTGGTTATCGCGCCTTCAATTTTCGGGAAGTTTTCCAGAATTTGTCGACGCAGCCTGTCCAGAGAGCCAGCAAGGCCATCAGCGAGGCTAGAGCCTATTTTATCCCGCGCCATGCCTGCCATCAGCCCAAAGGAGCGCAGCGAGGTCATGAATTTATTGGAGCTGACGGCGGCCACATCGGCGTTATAGCCGATCGCCTTCGTCATCGCGGTGTATTCGCCACTAAACTGGCCGATACCGCGACGCATTGCCATCAGGGTGTTTTCATCCAGGCCCAGCATTTGAGCGTACTGGTTCGCGCGGTAATACGGCATGCTGCTAAGACGCTGGCCGACGCCGGTAAAGATCGTCGCCATATCCCTCATGTTGCCGCTGGCATCACGCGTTTGAACCCCCAGCCGGTTCAGGAAACCCTCAGCGCCGGGATTGTTACGCATGAACCTGGCAAGATTTTCGAGAGAGCCGCGGGCCCCGTCGACACTGCCGCCAACCTGACTAACCGCATACCCAATCTGCTTAATGCCCTCCACCGTCGCGCCTGTGCGCTGAGAGGCCCAGTACAGGTCGTCGAGACCGCTGGCAATTTTCGCGGTGAATGCAACGACGGAAAGCGCCGCCGCCTCAACTTTGACGCCCAGTTCAATCGCTTTAAGCGTTGTCCCGGCAACGACGGCATCGAATTTTCTGGCGCCAGCCTCATCAACTTTGAACCCAAGCGAGATCAGAAAGTCCTTGAGCGTTTCAGCGTTCATTAGCCTCTCTCCATTTCGCTATACGGTTTTCGTTATCGGCTTTCAGGTCCAGCCAGTCATTCAAACGGGCAATATCAGCCAGATCGACTGATCCATCTTTCAGGGCGGTGTAAGAGATGAGCCCGGCATCCACCGGGCGCATCAGGAAATCCTCACCTTCTGGCATGGATTCGAGGACAGGACCTATGGCTGGGTAGGCGTCCCGCTGCCGGGGAGTTCTTTCAAAAAATTTCCCAGGCTGTCGGCGACCACCCGCGCCACCAGCTGCAGCATCGTGAACAGGTCGATATCGTCGAACATCAGCGCGCCCTGATCGAAAATTTTCACCCACCCTTTTTCATGCTGGCGCATAACGACGCCCAGGCACGGATGAATAATCGCGTTAACGTCCTCTTCAGGCAGTGCTGCCAGCGTATCGGCAATCTTCGGCAGGACGATATCCAGAGCGTCGAATGCCCTTTTCTCACCGAAAACCAGCTTGCCCTCGCTATCTCTGACCATCATGGATTTCAGCGTGCCAAAGTCAGAAACCAGCCCGGCCAGCACCGGCAGCAATTTGCGACTAACCTTCAATTGCTGGAAAACATCAAGCTTTGCGGTGCGGTATTTAACGCCTTTGATTTCAAATTCCATCTGTTAAAACTCCCCAAGCAGCTGATCAATCTTGCCGCAGTCAAAGACCCAGGAAACCGTATTGCCGACTTTGGCGTTAGCGTGATCGGGTTGCTTCTGGAAAGCACAAGAACGCGCTGTAGTGGTATCACCTGATACTTTGTTGCGAATGACGATGACGTTATTGCCCCACGTTGCCGAGGACAGGCTCTGTGCGTTGTACATCAGCGAGAGCTTTTTGTTTACCGGGGAGGTTTTCAGCAAGGTTACCGTGATAGTGCCGCTTTTTCCGGCGTGCAGGCTGTGCATCACCTCGCCATCGGCGCCGATGGTCATGGTGTTTTTGGCCTCTGTCATTGTGACAGTAATGCCCTCTTCGGCGTTCGCTGAGCCGTAGCCAAGCTCAACTAACCCGGTAGGCCCTGCGAGAGAGGCCGAAACATCAAGAAACGAATACGTAGACATCTATGGCTCCTTAGCGCACGACCGTGATTGCGACGGTGCCGTAATGAACGGCTCCGGCCAGTTTCCCGGCAACCTGAATTGGCACACCTTTACGCGCTTCGCGATCGACCTGAAGCTGGTCATCAACGTTTTCTGCCCAGGTGTAATAGCCCTTCGTCAGCATGTCACCGGTATTGAGCTGTCCAATCGGGCCACCAGTCCATTTGCCCGGCGCAAAGAAACCGTTTTGCACAGCCTTATCGAGCACCAGCTCAATGTTGGCGATACGGGTTGTGGTACCGGCGTCGGTCTGGGGGATTTTGGTTGTGCTCGTATAGAGCGTGTTGTAGTCAGCCGTCTGCACGGCGTTCTGCAACCAGTCGAGGCCATGGCGCTCGTCGAAGAAATCGCCGTTTGCCATAACGCCTTGCTCAAGAATCGCTGTATCGTTTTCGTAGTACACGTAAACGTTGCAGTTCTTCGCCTCCAGGTTGTTAGCCTGCGAGGTGCCCAGGGTTTCGTAGGTCACGCCCGGCAACTGTTTAAACTTGAGGGTGATCGTCGTGTTGCTTCCAGTGAAGTCAACAGTAAACGCACGCGCAAACGAGGACAGCGCAGCATAGCGGCTGCTGGTCGAGTACTGGATAAAGGTACGGCTATATTTCGCTGCTTTCAGCCTGGAAGCCAGATCCGTCGTGGTAGCCGCGTCAAGAATCGTTGAATCAGCCGAGGTAACGCCAAAGATGCGGGATACACTCGCGGCTTCGATAGCCGCCGCCACACTGATAATGTCGGTGTCGGAAGGATAATCAGCTACCGGCACGGCAAGATGAAGGCCATACCATGAATTCCAGTCCAGCAAAGCGTTAACCGCCTGCAGGAGGCTTTCTGCGCTGCCTGTTTCGCCAGTAGCCAGCGTTTTCGCCCAGCGACCGACATACACCAGAGTCGGCTGAGGTTGCTGGGAGAACCAGATAACAGCCGCTGCATACTCCTGGCTGTCTACACCAAAGTCATCGCCGATATCATCAGCGCTGGAGTAAAGGCGCAGCCGCTCAGAAATCGGAATAACAGTTGAGTCGCCCAGGATGAGCATTGAGCCAAAATTGCGCCCCTGCGCGGCCCGAGCAGAAAGCGTCACCGTCACGTTAGCGATACGGTTAAGGGGAAGCCCTTTTTCCATGTTAGTCTCCGGTAACTATCGTGACGTTAGGGTCAACGACAGATTTAACGTTGTAGGTACGGGTGTTTTTGCGGGAAAGGGTCACGGCAAGGTCATACCGGCGCACCCACTGGTTGTTGATCAATTCGGGGAGGTTTCGTATATCATCAGCGCTCACCAGCGACAAACCTGAGATTCGTCGCAACGTATCTGCGTTTTGATCTATAAACATTCCGTCGCGAAACCGCGTGGCCATCCCGGAACCGCCGGGGCCATAGAAACAGAAAAGCACCTGCATGCTCTCCCATGACCATTGCTCGCTTTGCTCTTCGCTTACCTGGACATTTGCAGGAGTGCCGGGACGTAAGAGCGTGGAGAAGTTAAACCCGCACCACGTCTCACCGTTCGGTGGTATTTTGGACTGGGGATCGGTAAACCGGGGCAACACCAGGTTAACTGATATCCCCGTCACGCCTCTTACCCAGCGACTCAGTTGCTTTTCCAGCTCCTTATCGTACTCAGGAGCTTCCCCGACGGGGGTTAGATACCCAGGCTCTGTGCTGTCGTTACTCAACGGGGATCCCTCCGTTAAACTCCAGCAGCTCGCAATGTGCCTGTACGAACCCGGCACCGTATCGGGTGTACGGATCGACAAAGGTCACGCGGTACCGTCTGCCGCTGTATAAAACGATATCAGCGTCCAGTTCTGGCGTTGAGTCACTGGCTGGCATCCCCTGAGTTAGCCTGAACTGGGTAACAATGAGGATGGCGCCATTGATGTTTTGCCCGGCGGCCATTCGCTTTGCCTCAAGCGAGCGATCGACGGTTACGACACCAGAGAACGGAATAGCCTGCGCGGTATTGGTCGGAAAATTATCTTCATCCACCGTCTGCACCTGTCGATAACACACCAGAGACAGGTCGACAAAGTCCGGATCAAGCAGAACATCAGTCACATCGAGAAACGGCATTATTTTTTCCTCACTACGTAGGTGATTGAGTCCATCAGACTGTGCGTGTCATACAGTGGTTTGAAGTCCTGCCCGTTTTTTCGACGCTTGGCCTTTGTTTTTTCTGACAATGGAGTCAGACGATCACCAGCACCTATTACCGCCTTAGAAGCTGAGCTGGCAATCTGTCCAGCGGCTTCAAGATGCTGCTCTGCCACACCGGCATTACCTTCAAGAGCAGCCTGAGCGGCAAGCTTTAAACGCTCGGTGGTTTTATCCCGCGAATCTTCAATTCCCATATCGAGGAAAGGCCTGGGTGGAAGCGTCACAACCTCCGCGTCAATTTCCACCGTGGCACCGGTTGATTGCAGGTAACCAATTTCTGCGTTGCTCAGCGGCGCATCATCGCGCGGAGGACCTGCCGGGATACCAACCAGCACATCAGTGCCTGACAGTTGTTTCAGCGCATCCAGAACGACACTGTAATTGTCTTCCCGAATTGTGAGCCCGCTTTTCATTCCGGCGTCCCCAGTTGAACCGCTCCGGCACCAAACATCATCAGGTATTCCCAGAACTCCGATCCGTAACGGGAGTTGTTCCAGAAACCGGCATTAGGGTCCAGAGTTGCGCTTGCGTCATAACTGGCTGAAACCTTATCCACTGATTTCGCGGTCTGTATGCCGCTATTTACACCACCAGCAGTACCCACAGCCATACCACGCATATCGGCGGCGTAAAGGTACATGTAGTGCGCAACATACAGCCCGACGATGTAGGGAAAGATATCCACGCCAAAACGCGACTCACTCAGCATGGCATCAGCAAGATTCAGTCGAGCCTGGATCATTGGCGTGGGGTACTTTGTTCCGTCAGCGAACTGGGGGAAGGTTGCCCTGAACTGCTCAGGCGTCGGCAGACTTTGATTTCTTGCCATTAACGTTAGCCTCCGGCAATTGCGCTTCGAGTTCAGCAATGCGCGCGTCTTTCTCAGCGATTTTTGCTTCCAGCTCAGCAATGCGCGGGTCCTCTGCGACCGCTGGCGCTTCGCCATCCGGTGAGCAGTGCGCTTTTACGAACCAGTGCTCAGCAACGGTGTCATCGACGTCGTGGAAGCCAACCTGGAAATGCTTTTGCTCTTTGCCGTCGTTGAAGTTAAACGGGGAGAGTACGTAAATCTTTTTCATTGCAAGTCCTCAGGAGCGGCCCTTTCGGGCCGCCGCAGGTTAGATGCCGTCGACGTAGGCCAGAGTTTCCGGATAAACCGGCTCTACTGCACCCAGCTTGCCGTAATAGGTTACGAGCTGATACAGGCCGCGATACTGGATCGGCACGCTCATCAGCGGAACCATCGGGAAGCGAACGTATTTCTTGTCGTTGGTGTAGAACATCATGCGATCAGAGTTCGACACGCCACGACCTTTCGCCCATTTCACCGGACGGATGTTCAGAGGACGCCCGTTCTGGTGGTATGCGATGGTGTTGGTTTCCAGATAGGTCAGCAGTGACTGGTTACCAGCGCTGGATACGATGGTGCTTGCCAGCAGAGAGAACTGCTCCGGCGGGATAAGCAGGTCCGTCGGTACCATGGAGTAAGCCGAGTTGGCCCACGCTGCACTCAGCCCGGCATTAATGCTCGCCCGGATTTCGTCAGCGGTGGAGGTCGCCCAGGTCTTCGCTGCGTTGGTCGGCGTTACCTGCGTCAGGTTCATCAGGCCTTTAACGTTCAGACCGGAATCGCCGATATAAACCTGCTCGTCCGTGTCCATGTTCCACTTCAGCTGCATGCCGTCGTACTTCTGCGTGTCGATCGGGCGACCAACCTGCGCAGCTGCCTGCAATTCAGGAACGGTCCAGCCAAGCTCCATACCCCACAGTGTGAGCGGGAAGCCAGTTTTTGCGATGTCGACGTTAACGCCAGCCAGCGCGGTAGGGATTTTGCTCAGCCAGTTTTTACCGTTGGCATTCGGTGTACCGGCAGCGGCAAAGGTGGTGTTAGTGAACGAGCTGATCTCGTCAGCAATAGACACGTCTTCACGCAACTGGATATCGCGCGACCAGGTGAAATTCACCAGCGGCAGATTCAGTGTCTGATCGAGACGCTCCAGCTCATGGACAAGAAAGGCACCAGTGCCGTCGACTGTCGCCTGGTCAAATGTCATTGGCATTTGCGATTTCCTTAAATATTGAAGGCCAGCTCAATGTTGCCGCTGGTGTCGCCAGGGCCATTGAAGTAAGCGTTAGTGATCTGGACGGTATTCGAGCCATCAGCGGCGGCAAGGAACGCGCCGAGAGGGCTTGAGGCGGATGGTGTGGCCACTCGCATGTAGACCGGGCCATGCAGCGCAACGCTGGATGCATCCGCGCCGATGTTTACCGTGACGTAACCACGTACCAGGCAATCGCCGGTGAAGTTTTTACCGCTACCTACCTGCTGGACTTTATCCGGCTGGCTGGCGGTCGGATACGGACGAACGTAAATGCCCACCAGCACCGACGCTGTATCGCTCGCAGCGATTGGCACAAATTTCCCGGAGGAAATCTTGCCGCCAAGGCCGTAAGCGGGGAAAAGGTTGGAGGAGTCCAGCAGTTGAGGTTCAACCGTCAGATCCTGCGGACGAGAAATTGCCCCGGCGATGCCCGCTGGCATCCGGTAAAGAAATGTATTACCCATTGGTTAGCCTCGTTTAGACCAGAATTCCTGCGCGGCCTGATTCATACCGGCAATGGTTTTAACAGTGGTGGCAGTCTGCGTTTGCAGGCTGTCGACGGTTTTGGTATTGCGGTTTTTCGCCAGCTCAGAAACAGCCGTGAAAGCCATATCTACCGTGGCTTTTTTCAGCTTACTGATATCGGCATCACCGACAATAGAGCGCACCAGAGATTGATCTGCAGAGGCGAGCACCTGACGCTTGAATGCTGTCGGCTTCGCCTTCTCTGGCAACTGGATGCCTGGCTGAATCAGATCGGCACGGTAAGCGGCGTCGCCGGTAACCTTACCCTCTTCTTCCTTTTTCTCCTCTTCGTCCTCGGCATCGCAGGTACCAGGAGCAGCTGCCGCAGGCGTGAGTTTGGCAACCGCCTCAATCAGCGCCTTACCCCATGCAGGAATTTCTTCCTCGCCATCGCCGGTACCAGGCAATGCCGGGCCGGGAAGCGGATTTTGCGGCGCAAGGTTGATGACCACGCCGCCAGGTGTCATAGAGGTCGACACATCGTTATCGCCCGTGACATCATCAGGCGGGTTATCAATGAGACTTGCCATTTCGGCAGCGTCCCCGGTTTTACGGGCCTTCAGGAGCCGGGTAAACCAGTTTTTAGTAGTGCTTGGCATAGAATCCCCTATTGCACAACGGAAACCGGCCCGCCCGTTAGGGACAAGGGCCAGATGGTTAGCGGTAATCGCAGATTGCTTTGCGAGACCAGGTGAAATTTGTTCGTAATCGGCGTCGTACCCGCAGCTGACCTCGTCATCACCATCATCAATGGCCTGCAGGGCTTCCGGGGTTTTAACGATGACATCAGCCAGCAGCAGATCGGTTTTATCGTCCGTGCCACGTCGTACGTTCTGGATGTGCCCGTGAGCCAGCTGTCGCCAGTTATCAGGGGTAACAAAGATGATCTGCCCGTCAAAATCTCGCGGATGGCCGATAGTGACTGCCATGCCTTCGAATGACGCCATGGCTCGCTCGCTGAACACCTCTTCTGGCATCCGGCGAACGATGACTTTCCCTCTGTCGTTTGGGACAAGCTCAGGCCGCTCTGTGGCGTCGTACTCCTGCTCACCAGTCCTTGCGATCGGGACGTCCTTAAACAGGACTGACCCATCAGCAAGTTGAAAGCGAGTATTACCCAGGCGGGTTTTAAAGAAATATTTCATGGGTTACCTGCTGAATGGCGGGCAAAGAAAAGGCCGCTGAATAGCGGCCTCGTTGTTAGTTACTATTTAATCTTTCTCGTAATATCTTGGCTTTCTTAAGCTTTACTTTTGCCGATTCGAGAGTTTCTCTTGCTTGTTGCACCCTCCTGGCATCCTTGTTTGGATTATTTCCACGCCCTCCCCAGTCCGGGCTAGATATCCTTTCCCAAGCTTGTTTTGCGGATAATAAATAGCGTTCAGCACCTTCCACATCAGAGGCATTTCTTAACCACTCTAAATAGAACTTGGTAGCTTCTTCACAATTTTTTAAGAAATTCTCAATATCAGATTTTCTTGTTTTCCCCGTTGGCAGCGAGAATGGGCACCATTCAGATTGCTCTAGGGGTCTAAAATACCAAGAATATACCCATTGCCCGTTGATATAATCGCGTTCATGGGTGAATTCTAACCCGTTAAGCTTATGTATGTTTTGCTTCATTTGCTATCCCTATCGAGTTGTTACTAATGCATTATGCATTATTTTCTAAACTCAGGGATCTGCACTTCTGGCCAGCAATCGCAGTTCGGCAGGCATCCGGCGTGGCCGGTCATACCGTCAAGCGTTGGCGGGTTATCCCAGCGCACAAATTTATCTTTCATTTCTCGGTGCGATGGCCTGGTACCCGCCCCCTTGATGCGCCACCAGTACCCCTCAGAACCAACGGACAGTGCCCGAGCCTGAGTTAATGCGGTAGTGGCGCGGCCTATCTCAGTGCGGGCTATCATCCGCGCCCTGCTGGCCGCCACGTCACCGGATTGCATGATCATCTCGTAAAGCTGATCGGGGCGCTCACCATGAATGACAGCCTGTATCGCACGCTCCTGAATTTCCCTGACTCGTCCGGCCGCCTCTAATGGCAGAGACTTCATGTAGCGAATCTGTCGGTAAACGATGTCCTGTGCGACCATGCCGACAGGAGTGTTACCAATCACGTCACGCAGACCAGCAGATATTTCTTCCGAAACAGAACGCCACTGATTCCACTCTTCACGCTCCACCTGGGCAAACATCTTTCGACCGACCATTTCGGCCCAGTCGTCGATCACCCCGGAGTAGTCAACAAGCGATTTAGCAATGCTCTCAGCGCTTGCCTGTGAACCATCGTATGAACCCGTTACGATTTGGTTTATCTGGTCGACTATCGCCAGTAGGCTTTTCTGATACTGGACCTCCGATCGGCGGCGGAGGGCTGGTTTCAGATTCAGTCTCCTGCCACTGTTTCGCCGCATTCTGAATATCCTCATCGCTAATTGAAGCACCGATGCCGGTAACGTCAGACAGTTCGCGCAAATCGGTCAGCGCAGCAGCCGGGGACATTCCCAAATCACGCACCGCGGTTGCCAGAGCGGTAGTCGTGTTGGTCGCCACCGTAGAGCGATCGGTGTCGCTCATCTGCCACAGGGGGTTAAACTCAAAGGTGAAATCTTGCGGCAACGGCTCGCCAAACTCTGAGCGATGCAGTACATCGAATAACAGGCGGATGTGAGGCCGTAAATCTCGCTCCTGAAGCGTTCCCACGTCGTCGTAGTAGTTAGCGAGGTCAGCGTCACCGGTTGAAAAACCCTTCGGTGACTGACGGAACAAGCGGACAAGAGGGATGCCAACAGCACCCGCAATATCCTCTTTAAACTCGCTAAGCAGGTCAGACAGGCCCGCGAAAGAATAAGCATGCGTTTCAAATTCGTCCTCCGAATCAAACAGGGATATACCCTCGTTTGTCTGGTACTGGCGGACCATTTCCATATTCTTAATAAGCGCTTCAAACGGCTTACCGCCAATGGCTATGATTTCACGCAGCTTTTTAATCTTTGCTGTTCGCAGGTGTGCCTTGTATGCAAGCTGGGCGGCGCCGACGCTGGTGCTATCGTAGGAAGTCAGACGATCGAAGATGCGCTCGACAATGGACATCCCCCATTCGTTTTCGGTGATTTTCTGCTGATACGGCAGTTTCACACCATCCATGCGGATCAGGCGGCTGTGGTGAACAGTCCAAGGAGGAAGCCCCTGCGCCGTTGTCACGATTTCATAGAATTCAGGCTTGCCGAGGTTAGGGCCAAGCGCCTTAATGCGCCTGGTGAGCTGTGGGTTAATCATCCAGCGGTCAAGTACAGCCAGACCTTTAAAGCTGCCCTTGCCAACCTTATCCAGCACCAGCGGCGTCAGCGGCGCCTGACCTTCAATCAGAATCAGTGCCACCGCCCCGCCATACAGCCGGGACCATTTCAGCGTCTCGTTGATGCAATCCCAAAGCTGAAGCTCATCGAACCGCGATTCCAGAATGCCACGGCGTTTCGGGTCTATCTCACTGGTGATCCGCACTCCCTTTTTGGTCATATCGTCCGCTTTAGAATCGACTGCGGCGCCAATAATCCAGGAGGAACGATAAGCCCACTCGATGAGCAGGCGGTTGCGGCTGGTATAGTTCGCCCTGTAGGTCGATGCGGCATGCTGGTTAGGCTGCTGCATACCGACACGGGCAACAAAGTTATCGTACGAATCCGCCGTGGCGACTCGTCCTGTTTTCTTCGCCATGGTGACTATTCTCCGGCTTTTTCGGTACTCGTGGCGGATAGGATAATTTGTTAAAAAACGACCCGATTTAACATAATGACTGTTACCCGCACCAGCCGGATCCCTCCCATGATGAAATGTCCGCCAAAGGCTTATTTCGTCAGGATAAGTAGCAGAAAGTGCGTGAATAAAACGTGCATAAACAGGGTCAAAAAGTGAATAGGGATTTTTCGGCGTGAGGTGGCTATTTCCTGATGTTTAACCTCTTCCCAAGGCTTCCCAGATATCCATTGCCGTATCAGTCGGGGCGAATGCCATAATGAATGCATCAGCCACGTTCGGTGACGGAACATCACGCTTAGCGAGGTCTTTCTTGCTCTCCACCATTACGCGACCATTCTTGTCAAAATCACGGTGCGGGGTGGTAAGTTCCAGCTTGAGCTTTTCCAGCAGCGGACAGGATGAGTCAATGCTAATCAGCTCATCTACCGGGTACTGCTCGCCGTTCTTTACCGCGTTGAAGGTGTTACGGAAGCGATCCGCTACCAGCCACCAGGCTTGCGCTTTGAGGTTGGCGAAAAAATCCTTGTTCGGGATGCCAATATATTCGTAGTCCGGCTCATTCACACCAGCGCCAGCATTGAAACGCTGATAGTTGATGCGGGATGCATTCATGTTTTCGCGCTTACGATCCTCATTAATTTCTGAGAATTTCGCGCCAGCAGATGCCCCAACGCCGATTGAGTCGTAGACGATATCAGCATCACGCTCCAGTGCCGCCTGATAGGTACGCTGGCAGCTCTTCAGCAATTCGTCTTCTTTCGCCTTCCACTCATCCGCCCAGTACACGACGGAGCCGTGACGATAGACGTTAGCGCACTTATCGGCGCCGCTATCAGCAACGTCGAAGCCAATACGCTTGCGCCCGCTCGGCTCGAAATTAAGGACTTTATGGGCATCAACGGCCGCCTCAATCCATGACAGCTTGATAATGGCCGCATCATCATCCGACTCTGGCACGCCTTCGTAGACATGCTTAAACCCATCCGGATCCCGGCGCTTAGCGGCTTCGATAACCTTCAGCATAGTGTCGGACAAAAAGGGGTTTTCATCGTAGTTGATTTTGCGTATCAGCGTATCTTCTGGCGGATCGACCACAAAGTTACGCCACACGAAATCAGTCACCAGCCCGGGGTTAAAGATAAACCAGCACTCTGAGCCCTCTTTACGGATGGTAGGCTCCAGTATCTTCCACTGGTATTCCGTCAGCGCGTGGGCCTCTTCGAGCCACAGAACGCTGATACCTTCCAGAGACTTAATCTCTTCAATGTTGCGCCAGAGCCCATAAAAGACGAATTCAGACCCGGTCACCCGGTTAATGATTTTGTTGTTCAGAATGCGGAAACGATGCCGCAGGCCAAAGCGGTCAATCTGAATTTTGAGCAGGGTATACACCGACTCTTCAATTTTGTTCTGGATCTGACGTGCACAGCAAAAGCGCAGGCTGTATTTATTCGACAGAAATATGGCTATGCCAGCGGCATCCCACGATTTTGACGATGACCGGCCACCATAAAGCACTTTGTTACGCGCCTGCGTCGTCCAGAAGCTACGCAGGACCGGATTCAGCGTCGGTTTGGATGTCAGAGTAGAAGTCATTGAGGTCACGCTCTCCGTTGCCATCATCAATACCTGCATCACGGCGAAGACGATCGGCCTCCAGCGACACCTTATCAGTAGCAGCTTTGCGATAGTCCGTATCAGCAAATATTTTGCCTACCGTCGCAAGCGTGCCGACGATGGACTCAATACGAACGGTATTGCGCATCATCGCCTTCTCGGCGGCGCTGATATTTTCCATCAACACCTTTCTTTCCTGGTCCCCTTCAGCATCATCCAGCTTGGTCAACCACCGGCCAATATTCTCTGCGGCGACAAGGTTGTTAGCCCGAAGGCGAAATAATTCGTCTTCGAGTGTCAACGCTTTCGCGTCTTCAATGACCTCATCTTTAAGCAAAAGGCGGCGGGCGTAACCACCATGCTTTAACGCCTGCTGGTTGCCGGGTTGAAATGGGTTAGTCGGCGGATCGGTACGCACCCCGCGTATCGGTTTCGTATCTGGTGGAGGTTCGGATTTTGGTTGCGTACTTTTTTGCGTACGTCCAGCGCTGGCAGGCTTTTCGCTGGTACGCGCCTTACTCTTTTGCGTACCACTTTGCGTACCATTTTTGCGTACCTGCGTACCGCTATTGCGTACCCAGTCAAATTTTTTAGCCCTCTTCCTGATAGCCCCTTCAGTAACGCCGTATTTATCGCCTATATCACGGAGACTAAGGACTCCGGCCCGGTATGCCGATTCGATGGCCTCCCAGTCCGGTTTTGCCATAATTTTGTCCTCGCCTTGACATTATCGAGCCACCTCTGGAAGTGGCTCTGTAATGCCCTACTGACGTTTTGTTTCCGCCTGCCTGATGTCAGCCTTATCCCTGTTGCACTGGCCAAGCGCTGATAGCAGACTGACGTTTAAATCCAGGCTCTGGCCCCACGTCAGGTTGTCGGGGATTTCCGGTTGCGGGGTGTCAGCCGTCAGGCTGGCTGGTAACGGGACCACCGGCACTTTGACGTAGACCGTTCGCGTATTGCTGCAGCCGCTTAACTGCGCCAGCAGGCACAGGGCGATTAGTGCAATCATTATTCGCAACAGCAACCCGGATATCAGCCGAGGCTCCCGATGCGTCCAGTGCGATCTGCTCTTTTGCATGCTGATTGGCCTCGACGATAGTGTTGAAGATGGTCATGGTGCTCAGAACGTTGGATGTGATGGTCTGGGCTGCGTTTACCTGCTGTTCTGCATTGTCAGCGCGAGTTTTTTCCGCCTGATACGCCTCATGGAAGTGACTCAGGCCCCACCAAAGGATAAGAATCAGGCTAATTATGGCGGCGCCAAAAACTGCAATTGTGCGGCTCATTTCTGCCCCCACAAACAAACTTCGCGCTCAATCTCGCGGCGAGTCACCAGGCCTTTCCACTGCTTGCCCTTGGCGTAGGTCCAGCGGCGCAACTGGTCACATGCACCTTTCTGGTCGCCCTGGTTGATTTTGCGCAGCAGCGTGGAGGTCTGGAAATTGCCAGCGCCGACGTTATACGCGAATGAGTAAAGCGCCCCACGCATTGTCTCGGGGATCGGCTTCTGGATGTATGGGTTAATCTGGCGAGCGACGGTGTTCAGGTCTCTACTGAGAAGCGCACGGCATTCAGCCTCGGTGTACTTCTTGCCGAGCATGATGTCTTTGCCAGTATGGCCATAGCAGACAGTCCAGACGCCTACCACATCCTGATAGGGGTCATAGCGCACACCTTCAAGACCATCATTACCAGTTGGGCCGGTGATGAGTGCAGAAGCAATGGCTATGGCGCCACCGCCGATGGCAGCGATAACGCTATTCCTCAGTTTTGGTGTCATAGCCATTGAGCCGATCCTCGCGTTCTTTCCGCCGGTAGTACCAGTTCACCCCACAGGTGGTAATGGTGCAGGCGATACCGACAATAATTGCCCAGTCACTTAGGGTCATCCCCGCTATTTTGTCGGCCAAAATCCATACCTCTGCCTTAACTGCCCCGGCATACGCCTTTGCTGAGACACCGCAGCCCGTCAGTGCGGTCCCGGTGCCGTATGAAAGTCTGCTGTAAATGGTGCTCATTTTTGTCATAACCTCACCTCCGTTGATGACGGATGGCGCTGTGCGTAAAAGGGGGAAAGAGGCCCAGACCCTGCGGGCTGATTTATCAACAAAGCACGTCAGGGATGATTCCCGAGGGTCTGGGCATGCTCAATAAAAAACCCGCTCAAGGCGGGAAGAAATACCAAGGGTAAAAGTGACGGCGCGGTAGCCGTAATGGTCCCAAGGTTGAGGGATTGGAGCATCTGGCGGGGATCGAACCCGCATATTCTGGGTGGAAGCCAGACGTAATTACCAAACTACGACAGATGCAATCTGGTTCAGGGCTCTGCGCGGAAGGGCTTTAACGTGTCGTGCAGCACATATCTACCCAAGAGCCCTTACCGGATTGCAGAAACGACAAAGCCCAAGGGGGTTAGCCTTGGGCCTTTAATTTTTTCTTGCTGCTCAGTTCGCTTTAACGTCCCGAGCCTATCACAATTCAAGCACTTTCCGCGCAACTATTCAAGTAAAATCTGTCGCTATTTGTGCCAAACGCGTCACACATTGGTGCGTAAAGCATCGATTCTGCTAAATTTAGCCAAACATCAACCCTGCTCTCGCAAGTCCTCAAGCACCATTCTGGATGCTTTTCGTTTAGCTCTTTTGCCATGGCCTTCTTGCTCATGCGATAAACATACCGATCCTTGATTAGCTTATAGAGAGCTTTATTCCCGGAGCGCACAAGCTCGGTGCTAAGCACTGAATCAATTTTCAATCCCTCCTCGTCAGTACAAAACGCCAGGCCGCTTTTATTTTTACCGCTGAGGATTTCCTTGAAGAAGGCTTCCAACTCAGGTTTGGTAATGCCCGATTTCTTCATACGGCGCAGTGCATCATTGATGGCAGTTTTCGTTATCTTCCCGGATGCCAACAGCTGGTTAAACATGTTGCCGCCGCTACCGCCTCCAATGTATGACCAGCGGCCCCACATGCGCAGCTTTCCCTGTATCCAGATGCTTTCCAGCGTACGGAGGCGAATCATTTCACCTGACTTACCAACTTCAGAAGGGTTGATCATATATTCACCTCATTTTGGGTATTGCTCTGGCCAGCAGCAAACTGCGCCAGTGACATAAATGCGCGGCCCTTCGCTTCGAGTTCCGCTCGATTGATGTAACTAAACCGCTCTCCAGCCCATGACTTATCAAACACGACAATGGCGCCAGCGAAAAACGCACTGGTCGGCCTTTGTTTGTCGTCGGCTGGCTTAAACCACTCGGGCAGATCGAAACCAATTCGCCCACGAATAAAGCAGACGTGATCCGCATCTTCCGGCCACCATGTTTCGCTTGTGGCTGACTTCACCAGGAAGACATAGCGACCGCCCTTCTCTCGTTGAGCAGCTGCATAGTTCATGATGTGCGTCATGCCAGTGATGGCCTGCTTTTCGTGGTACTGAGAGCGGCTGTAAGGTGGGTTTCCGTAGGCTGCGCCGCCGATTGAGGAAAGCATTTCCGACCAGTCTTGTATCAGCGCGTTATCTTCTGCGGTGTACCAGACAGGACATTTTGCGTTGCTGTCGTCTGCGAACAGGTCCAGCATCAACGGGCCAAACATCGCGTTAATACCCCAGAACAGCAGGTCCGGAGTTCGCCACTGGTCGCCGACTTCTTTCAAATAGTGATGGGGTGCTGAACGCAGCGCCGTAAGGGCCTCACAGTAAAAATTAGTCATTCACGCTCTCCCCTAACTCCTGGAGTACCTGACTCAGTAACTCAGCCTCAGCACCGAACTTTTCTTCCCATGACTTACGGCCAGCATGAATAGCAACGCCGTAGCCACCAGTACGGTGATGGGCATGGCATAGCGGAATGACATGGAAGTTATCAGCGCGGACAGATAAGCCAGTACCAGAACTGCAGTGATGGATTTCAGCAGGCGATTCGCCGTAATTGAGGTTCCGGCATACGATGCAACCCAGCGCAGCTACGCGGCTCAGATGGAGCTTTTCAGCCTTGGTTTTGGATTTGCTCATATCGCACCGCCATGGTGCGACAGACAAGCAAAAACACCGCGCACAAAGGCACGGCGTTGAATGGAATTACTTCGTTTTTGCGTCATCACTTTTCTCCGGTGATGGCGCGATAGGTTCGGTGTTCAGCCGAAGTGATTAGTATAAATCAGCTTTTCTTCTTCCGGAAGAAGCTTTTGCATTGCTTGTGAGATTCCTCGGTATTTATGATTTCCCCATCCTCTAATGGGGTAAGAACAAAAATCCCCCCTGGCAGACTATCAACGACATAACGCCCCAGAATGCGAATTGCTTCAATAATCTCTTTCTCACTCATTAGTTAGCACCTTGTGATTATTCCATAAATATTGGTTCTTGCTTTTCCTGTACAGGGATGGCTAAAAATGAACTCGCGACGTTCTGGAATACAATGACATATTTAAATCGCCCATCAAGACCCTATTTTCACGGGAAGGGATGAATGAAAACAAAAATATAAAAATATATAAATTCAATATCTTAAATGAAAGGAAAAAACATAAAAAAGTCATTCACATTTTTTCTCTGGCGCAACCCCCTATTTCACTCAGATAGAAGAATTTAGCCAATTTCAGGATTTAATTAATTACATGAAAAATTGAGTAGCAGAAAACACTACCGCGACAAAGAATGCACATTTTGTGTTGTGCGCAACCCCCTATTTAACCTAACTAAAGGTCTTCATGTAACTTCAGAGCTTAACGATTACAATTCTGTACTATGCAGCATAAAAAACCATAAGAATGGGTGATGCATATTTTGGATAGCGTGCAACTCCCTATTTACTCACATAATGAATAGAAATGTTCAAGATTTTCTTATGATTAAACAAACCCGCCGAAGCGGGGTCTCATTGAGGGGATTTTTCGGCGACCTTGCTGTGAACTTCCCACAGGCTAATGCCGCAGCTCGCGCAGAAGTTAGCAAGGTAGTCCAGCCCAGACCACTCGCGAATCCCTCCGCGAGCAGCCTCCACAAACACAGCTATATCTTTACCCCGCCACAAGCCGAACAATCGCCAGCCGCCACCATCAGGACTTTTTACAGCGGCTATGCGAGTCAGTACGCCGGTCTGATACAGCTCCGTAAATGCGGGCTTCTTCCTGGTTATCATTCGCATAAATACAAACCTGTGATTTGTTGATAACAAATATCGCGTTTGCGTTTTATTGTTTTGCCCCTTGCTCAGTGTTTTTCAGGTCGTTCTCTGCAAAGAGAATTGCGGTCTTGGCTGAGCGCAAGCGGGCCTTTGCGTTTTTCTCTTCGCGTTCGAGGTTGGCGACGGCCTCGCGCAACTCATCACGACGGTTATGAAGCTGCTGAATCTCTCTCACCACAGCCTCGCCATCAGTCGCGCATTGAAGAACGTACTGGAATGGGTCAACAGCGCAGCCGCATTGAAGACACAGAATGATTCGCCCCTTCTCATCGACTTCAACGGCTTTATGCTTGCAGTGTTGCTGCCTGTAGTCCTTTCTGTCGGTTACGGTGATGTTCAGTAGCTTCTCTTCGTCGCGCTTTGGCTGCACCAGAGTGATGACGTTGTCGCTGTCATTTTTCATCTGGCACCTCCTGCGGCGCTGCTGCGAGCATGGCGGCACGGCGGTTTACTACCTCGATGAGCGCCTCTTCGGCATCACACAGGCAATCAGCGATGCCACGGCGATCGCCGTCGAAATCATCCAGGTCGAGGCGTATACGAGCCACCTTCTGCAATGCTTCCAGCACATCATCAGGCACTGCCGGCGCTGGCTGCGCGTGGCGATAGAGCGGCGCTATGTTTCGTTCTAGGTCGGTAATGACGCTCCAAATTGGTACTGACTCGGCGCCTTGTTTCGCCATATCACGATAACTGTCGGCATACGCCAGCACAGGATTGCGATCCGGCTCGCTGTCCATTGCGGCCAGCGCCATGCGGGCCACTCGCTTGAGAATCTCTATGTCGGCAAACCCAAGCCGATAGCCAGCCTTTAAATCAAATACTGCCTGAACGTTTTCTTCTCTGGTTATGGTTGATTTGGTCATTGGTTGGCTCCTTCTGCCTGATACTTTTCGAACCAGAACACTACCGGCGCGTTAGTTGGTTGAACCAGGCCGAATGATTCCGCTGTACGGTAGCTTCTCGATACTCGGCGAGTCACATCAACTTGAGTTGCAATGCGATTGCGAAAATCCTCAACCGTGCTGCACATTTTGAACAGGTTGCATGGGATGCATGCCGGAACCATATTGCTGACTGTATCGTTTTCTGGCCTGTCCATTGCGTAGCCGTTACTAATATTCCTTCGCACTGCTTCGACGTGGTCAGCGTGCCATTTATCGCCAAGCTCACAGCCGCAGTAAGCACAGCGGCCGCCAAACTTCATGCGCAGATCTGCGCGCTGTTTTTTGGTCAGTGCCATCACTCAGCCTCCCACTTGATGCCAGCGGCGGCCAGAGCCTTCTCCATATCCTCTGCGTTGTAGTAAGGGAACGGGCAAAGAAGGAATAATTTAGGGTGTCCAAGTTTTCGATGCGGCAGCTTCACGGTGCGGGACTCCAGCTCGGCGATACGGTCTGCATTTTCAGCACGCTCAACAGCCCAGCGCTGAGTAAGCGAATCAAGCTCGCAGTTTTTTCTATCCAGTTCGACGATCCGCTGCTGCGCCTTCTCCAGCGCCTCTACCAGCGCATCAACGTAGCCAGCGGCACGGAGGGCAAACTCCGTGATCGATAGCTCAGCTTCAGTCTCTTTCCCGTAGCTTTCGCACTCTGAAACAACGGCAAAATAGTCAGAATCAATTTCGTTATCTGCCAGGTGGCGTAGCAGGTCGGCTGTCTGCTGCCCGTTTGCAATCAGCAACTCGTTCCGCTGCGCCAGTTCGGTGATATCAGTCATGACTGGCCTCCCCAAGCACCCAGCGCAGAGCCGCAGCATAATCGCCAGTGGCACCTTCGAGGGCTTTTGTTATTTCTTTGCGTGATTTGAGACGTGGCTTAGTTTCGCCAAGAACAGCGCGCTGCCGACGGGCTTTTTCGTGGCCAGTTGTGCCTGCGGTCGCCTGCTCGATTTCCGCTACCTTTTCCCGCTGTTCTTCGGGTTTCAGTGACGCCAGTTGACGCGCCTGTGTAACCGTCACTGTGCCGGACTCTACAGCGTCTTTGACTGCCTGGGTGGCATCCAGCAGTGACAGGGTTGCACGTACGGTCTGGACACTCACGCCAAACATCAGCGCTAAATCGTCCTCGTCGTGCCCGCGCTCCAGCGCATCAGCCATTTTCTTTGCTCGGCCCAGTGGTGTATCTGCCTGGCGGATTTCGTTAGCGCTCACCATCGCCTGCGCCATGCGAACGGCTGAACCGCGTTTAGTTACCGCAGGAACCAGTAATGGAGATTCACCCTGTTTAACCAGGCGCTTATTAGCCTCCAGGGTATGACGCACGCGCTGACGACCATCCACCACACAGGCCAGCCCGCTTTCGGGGTCTTTCCAGACGATAATCGGCTCAAGAACGCCCTGGTCCATAATGTTCAGTACCATTGCTTCGCTGATAGGCAGGTGGATACGCTCATCGTAAAGCGGGTGTGTTTTGTCGGTAACCAAGTGCAGGTTTTCCGGTTCGAACATCAGAACGTTGGTTTTTCCGCTGGCGCCATACGCGTCGATCGAGTTTTTAGCCATTTTTCACTTCACCTTTTTTCTGTTCGACCTGCTGAGACCATTTTTCAATCAGCCGGATTTTCGATTTACTCTTGCCACCAGCCCAGTAGCTATCCTGTACGCGGAGATGTCCGTAAGGGCATCTCAGGGCCCCGGAACAGGCGCCCGCCTGGTAATCCCGAAAATAGAACTCCGCAGCCGAACCACAGACCGGGCAATCAGGTATCTCTCGCATCACCGGGTCACCTCGCGGATTTTCTGGAATTTAGTGCCGTGGTGCGGATTACCAGGATTAGTAACCTTCGAATTCATAAACCCGGCGGCCACCAGACGTTCACAGCGGTAGCGAGGGCGATCAACGAAACCAGCCAGGGACTGCCACTCAAACCAGACGCCAACCGGCACCGACTGGAGCAGTTTGATATCCAGCGCTGTGAGATTGCTGGTTACCGCTACGGGCTCGGTACTTCCACCCGGCATCCAGTAGCCATTCAGGTTTTGCGCTTTGCCTTCGCGCTCCAGCACCATCAGGCGGGCCAGCATTTCAGGTGCTGTCAGGTCGAAATAAACAGCCAGCTCACGGCAGGTGACCTTCTCCAGCTCTTTCAGCACGTCAGTAATTTTTTCCATCAGAGATATCCTCACGGTTAAATTTGTTAGCCCCGGAAACCTTTCGGGATGTCGGTATCCAGTTTGCTGCTCACACCGAACGAGCTGCCGGTTGCCAGGTTCGCCGGGCATAACTTCAGAGCCAGCTCCTGCCATTTGCTGCGTAGGGTTTTCACGGATTGAACTCGGGAGCACCAGAACTGATCGCGCTGAATGCGCTCAATCATGGTGCGGATTTGGTCATGGCTGCAGCCGTGCTCCTGGCGCAGCATGCAAATTTCTTGCGCCCAGGCTGCGAAGTTCGGCTCTCTTGGTTTTGCCAGAGTGCCGTCGAACTCTGCTGCGCGTTCGTACAGCTCGATGATGGTCGACCAGAACCACGTAGCGAGGTCGAAATCATCATCGGTAGCCAGGTTACTGGCTTCGGTAGCGTCAGGAATGACTGCTTCCGGGATGGCGGTTTTCTGAGTCGATTCAGAAAAGTTATCCACAGGAGAAATCTCTCCCGCGAGGTTTTTATGATCTGTATGTAATGATCTGTTTTTAAGATCTGTATAGAGATAGGATTCGGCTTGAGAGCCGATTCCAGGATTCGGCTCATGAGCCGTTTCCATTCGGCTCTTGGGACGAATGCATTCGGCTTGAGAGCCGATTCCATTACTTTCAGCAACTTGCTTCGATTCGGCTTTTGCGTCGTTTCCATTCGGCTTATAAGCCGTTTCCATTACTTTCAGTGACTTATTCCCATTCGGCTCTTGAGCCGAATCCAGTATTTGCGGGAATATCCGGGAAATGAGCGCTTCCTGGTCAATTCGGTAATGCTTTTTGGGTGTTCCACCCACCTGGCGAAGCTCTTCTTCGATAACGCCAGACAGGTACTGATCCGTAATTTTGAACATCGCTTTTCGGACAACATCGCCATCTTTAGCGCGAACCTCTTTCGCAAGCGCCGCATGTTCCTTGTAAAACCAGCCATCATCCAGACTCGACTTACCCGACCAGAACACCAGCTGATTGAGAATCGCTGCCAGCAAATGCTGCTGCCTGTCTCCAGCAAATAAATCCAGATAGGGTCCAGGAATCGTTATGCAGTTCCCCTGCCCCGACATGGCCTGAACAATTTCAAAGACCTGATTGTTCATTCCGAAACCTCGTTGTGTAACCGTAAAAACTCGCGTAATCCCACCCAGCCAACGGTCCCGCAGACTTTTCGATAGGAGACGTCTTTCTCAGTTGCCGTGAGTACCGTCACCATGTGCCCCTTGTGTCTGTGCTGAAAGCGTGCTCCCGCCTTGGGTATCCCGTTACTTGCGCAATCCCCTTCGGATGGCACATACGCCGGATAAGCCTTTTTAAGGCGTGCAATCAATTCAGCAGCAGACTGGTTACACATAGTCACCTCCGGAATCAGTGGTACTTCGGCACTTCAACAGCTCCAGGCTGATAAGCCTTTCTGTAGACGGCTTCAATAGCGTCATCGTGAGCATCAATTGCCGTTCCAATAGCGTGCTGAGCCGCAAGCAGCGCCCGGCGCTCAATGGTGTCGTAGATGCTCAAGCGATGACGGATTTCACGCGGCAGAACACGCAGGATTGCCGGGAGCAGCAAACGGATTTTTTCGCGCTGTAGTTCGGTCTCACCTTTCAGCCAGCGATGGAAAATGTTCTGCTGGTTACTCCAGGTTTTCCCCGGCACCAGGCGCAGCTGATCGCCACCAATACGTGCATATTCTTCAGCGATAGCATTTGCCGCGAACGCCTGACCAACTTCCGCAGCCCATGCCAGCAGGACCATTTCAACGTGCTCGTGTTTGATTTCCATCAATCAGACTCCTTCATTGCTGTAGCCGTATCATTCTCAGGAAGGCCACTGGTTGGGTTTGGGTGAAGATCAGGCCGCAACTCATGCGGGGTAATTCCAGTTGCCTCGTAAACCTGAATTACTCGCTTTGGTGGAACCTGACCCTGGTACTTGTGAATCCATCGACTCAGCGATGACGGTTTAATGTTCAAGGCAAGTGCAAGCCGACGTTTTCCACCTGCAGCTGAAATTGCCTTATCAAGACCTGACATATGAACCTCTCTTTTAGCCATTGTGCAATTATATTGAGCTAATGGCTAAAAAAAATCAACAACAAGAAATTATTAATGTGTTAGCCAGTGGCTTACAATTGTTGCTATGAAGACAGAAACCCAGCATGAATCAGGCTCAAAGCCACAAAGCACGCTTGCCGCAAGACTTGATGAGTTGATGAAAGTGAATCATTGGTCTCGCACAGAAATGGCTCGGATTGCGGGAGTTAGTCCTACCTCTGTAACCAACTGGTTTAAGAGGGAAACCATAAGCAAGGAGTCAGCAGCCAAGCTAGCCAAGGCCGCTAAAACCTCGCTCTCATGGATACTTACAGGAGCAGAGGAACTCGGCGGGACATACACTGAAGACGAAATTGCACTTATTGAAGTTTTCCGCGAATTGCCGCCTATCGAGAGGCGCAACATGCTGGCTGCATTCCAAATGCGGCTACAAAAACTCAAAGATTTTTACTCTGACAACGTAGATCCGACTACCAGAGAAAAATAAATTCACTTCAATTTCAAAAGAATGCCGCCGATTGGCGGTATTTTTTTAGCCTTTGACTTATCTTTTGGTTGATTTTATTTAGCCTGTAGCTCACCATAAGTACATCGACACAACGGTGCGATAGGTTAAACGTTCCGCTACCCGGCGATAAGGGCTAACTAAACGAGGTAAGTATGAGCAAATTAAGACTCTTGAAGGTCACCGTTCGGAAATCCGGCAACCCCGTTTACTTCGGTCGTACCCGCGTTGCACGCAATGCGCAAAAAGAAGTTCGCCTTACCCATGGCCGTACCCTGTCAACTGGCTGCATTGACACAAAACAGCGCTACCTAAAACTCACGGCCATCTGATTTTTCAGGTTGGCCACCTTTGCAACAGACCTTGCAATGCAGTGAATGCGGCTATGCGCACGCGGTTCAGTTAAAGCAGTACCACTTGTTTCCCAAAGTGGGGTGGAAAGAAAGCTGCCGATACCAGTTGTTAACTGGCTGGTATCACCGGGAGGCACCCGGCACTGCATTGCAAGGTCTGTTGGTACTCAAATTCACATGACAATGAGGGGTAGGAAATGATCCGCGAACATGAAGTACCTTCGTGGTACCGGTTCTGCATAAAGGTTGCTCTGCTTGTGGTTGCAGTCGCATGGGTAAGCTTTGAATTTTGCTGGGGTGCCTCATGAGCAAAAACGGCATTCGTTCCCTGGTTATCGCGCTGGCCATCGGATTGGTTTTCTGGGGCGGCCTGGCTGTCGAAATTATGTATATCAAAGGGGTGTTCAATGGCTAATTTACTGCATGGTAACCCGGCTTTTAAAGCAGCGCAAAGCAAGCTGGCTATTGCGCAATTTATTGGCAATGGTGAAATGTGGGCCGAAGCTTTTTCGTCTATGAAAGATATTTTTGAGAAAGCAAAGCACGCAGAAGATTTTATGTTTTGCAGTCGCGAAGAATCTCTCTCAGCCCTGAAATTAAATGATGTCATTTTGAATTATGACATGTATGGCGATTTGGTTTCTGTTAACGCAGACTCTGGCAATGTACGTTATAAAATAAATACCGAAGTATCTTACTAATACCATCATCTTTTATTTAATGCCTTAACTGGCAGGTATGAACACACATTAAATTCAACCGGAGATATGTAAATGGAAGAATTAAAGTTGCACTGTCATGGTTGCGGCGGTTATTTTGCTCGCGATGAGTTGCAATACCGCCCCTCTGGAAGAGGTGCTTATCGGAGAGACTTTTATTTCTGCCCGGTATGCAATGAGAAAGAAAAGCAGAAAATCGCCCTCTCCGCTGCTGCTTCCTCGTTTCGTAAAACCTTGCCGTCACGACCTGGACACCTTGCCAACAAGCGCTGGTAGGTGAAGGATGATAATCACATCTAACCGTATTCCACCGCATGTAAACGAAAAGGCATCGCAAATCCTCAGCTTGTATAGCAAAGGAAACATAAAGCCATGTCGCATCAAATGCGGAAATTTAAGTTTAAAGATTGGAAGAAAATGGCGTTTATTATCCCGCAATAACGGGAACTGCTGGGAAGTTATGAGCCATGAAAAATACAACCAACTTAAAGACAGGAAAGCACAATCATGAAAATAGAATTTAACGATAAATGTGCAATTGCTACCGCCACGATTACCAGCACGGTTTTTGAATTCCGTCTTCATAACCGCGCTGTTGATACAGCGCTATTTCTTGCTCCTTCGGTTCGCGCTAAGCGTAGCGGTTTCTTTATTTTAAAAAAACGGTAATTACGGGTAAAACCTCTCACGTACTGAGTGCGTATAAAGCGATTAAAGCGGAGGCATCACGATGAGCAAATCCTTAAATGCGCGTTGTATCCGCCGCTGGAAAGTGAAATTTAAATCTATCTGCGATTCAAAAGTTAACCCCTACTGGCGCAAAAGCGACCTGCGCGGGTATATCCGCGAAGCGGCGCTTACCACCGCTTACAGCATGGTCGAGAGCATGGCTGAACGTAACGCCAAGGTTGACTATGACGGATCGCTGTGTGGCTGGACGCCAGAATTTTCGGCCTGGTATCGGGAACGCCATGAGCAGTACCTGAAAGAAGCGCGTAACTACCTGGACGAAGACGCTACCAACGACGAAATCGACGAAGAGATCGAGAACGAACTTGATGCATGGAACGACTGAAATATCGAGTATCAATACTAAACTGATTTCCAATAATCAACATTAAACCGGGGAACTGATTATAGTTTCCCGGCCATGAGGTTATTTATGGCCGATATTACTCAAGAAGATGAATGGGTGATGGAAAAGGGAATTGTAGCGAAGATGTATATGACTCCCCGGCAAATTAAATCTTACCGGGAGGGGAGATGGATTGAGGGGGTTCATTATAAGAAGCACTCACCTGACCCCGAAGCTTCAGAAGGAAGGGTGACTCTTCTCTACAACTACACCAGGATTAATAGGCTTGTCGGGGAAACATAATGAATATGCCAGCTGGCGTAGAGCTGCATGGGAAGGGAATAAGAATTAGCTTTCTATATCGCGGCATACGGTGCCGCGAAGTTTTGCGGGGCTGGACTGTATCAAATAGCAATATACGAAAGGCTGGTAACCTCCGTGCTTTAATAGTAAGTGAGATTCAGCAGGGGAAGTTTGACTATGCAGAGCATTTTCCTGAATCAAAAGCGATTAAAAAATTTACCACGACACAAAAAGTTAAAACCTTTGGTGAATTATGCAAAGTTTATCTTGATGCCAAAAAGCTTGAGGTTTCAGCTGCCTCATACAGAGGTGCAGAATCACGAATAGCAACACTTTGCGCTATCGTCGGAAGTAATACGCATATTGCAGATATTCAGCATACCGATCTGTTGAATTACAGAAACTTGCTGTTGACGGGAAACACCTTTAGCGATCATGCGCCCTGGTTAAAAAGAAAAGGTCGGGCTGTATCCACGGTCAACGGCCTGATGAACAACCTGACTGCGTTGCTCAAACTGGCTAACCTGAGCGGTTTTATCGAGCATACCCCGCACGAAGGTATAAAGATGCTCAAGCGCTCCAGGAGAGACCCGGATCCGCTTCTCCAGAGTGAGTTCGAAGGTTTTATAAAAGCGCTATCTCCTCGTTATGTTTTACTCTGGACTACAGCTATCTTTACCGGCCTTCGGCATGGAGAGCTTACAGCTTTAGCCTGGGAAGATGTGGACCTTGATAAGGGTGAACTTCACGTTAGGCGTAATCAGACTAACGAGGGACTGTTTGTGCCACCTAAAACCGAAGCGGGGATCAGAACTGTAACCCTGCTTGAGCCTGCGCTGAACGCTTTACGTGAGCAATTCAAGCTAACTGGCGCATTAAGCAAAACCGAAATCACCTTCCATCACCGCGAACATGGTTTAACTGAACAACAAAAACTGCGGTTCGTGTTTATCCCGCCCAAAAACTGGCGCGGGGAAACGAAGTATTACGGATCTCAGTCTCTGGGGTATAGTTGGGAGGCAGGATTAAAGAAGGCAGGTATCAGGAACAGGCGCCCTTACCAGTCGCGCCACACTTTTGCGTGCTGGTTATTAACTGCCGGTGCTAACCCGTCGTTTATCGCCGGACAGATGGGTCACGAAAACGCGAAGATGGTTTATGAGATTTACTCGAAGTGGATCGGAGAGATGGACCGCAACCAGGTGGAGATGCTGAATAGCAGTTTTTCTGACGTTGTGTCCCAAGGGTGCCCCAAACGCAAGGTAGTTGGTATAAAAAACGTTTGATTTCAGCAAAATAAAAAAGCTTGCCGGAATATTAACTTTATCCCAACATGATCGCCGATCGCGCTGCAACGGCAGTGAAACAAACTCAGGAGCGAAAATGATTACACTGTGGGGACGTAATAACTCGACCAACGTGAAGAAAGTGCGCTGGGTGCTGGAGGAGCTGGATCTGCCGTATGAGCAAATCCTCGCCGGGCTGGAGTTTGGTCTCAATCGTGACCCGGAATATCTGGCGATGAACCCCAACGGGCTGGTGCCGCTGTTAAAGGACGACGCCACCGGGGTGGTGTTGTGGGAATCAAATACGATTATTCGCTACCTTGCCGCCCAGTATGGCGCTGACCGTCTGTGGCTGGCCGCGCCGGCGCAGCGCGCGCAAGGCGATAAGTGGATGGACTGGTCCAACGGCACGCTCTCTCCCGCCCATCGCCCGGTGTTAATGGGCCTGGTGAGGACGCCGCCGGAGCAACGCGACCCGGCGGCCATCGCCGCGGGGATCAGCGCCTGCGAAGCGCTGTTCGCCATGCTGGATGACGAGCTGGCGAAAACGCCGTGGCTCTCCGGCGGGCAGTTCGGCCTTGGCGATATTGCCGTCGCCCCCTTCGTCTACAACCTGCTGTCGATCCTCGACAGCTGGCAACCGCGTCCCCATCTGCAGCGCTGGTATCAGCAGATTAGCCAGCGTCCGGCCTGGCGCGAAGTGGTGCAGATCCCGGTCACCTGAAATTAACTCTCCGGACTCAGCCGCAATAGCTCGCCGTTAGACTCGTCGGTTAACACATACAGATAGCCGTCGGGTCCCACGCGGACGTCGCGGATCCGTTTCCCGCGCGCCTCCAGCAGGCGCTCCTCCTCACGGACCTGATTGCCGTCCACCGCCAGAACAATCAGCGACGTCTCCTTCAGCGCGCCGATAAACAGCTTATGTTGCCACTGGGGAAAGGTCTGCGCCGCGTAAAAGGCCATCCCGCTCACTCCCGGTGAGACCGGCCAGACATGCAGGGGAGGCTCGGTCCCCGGCACCGTCTTGCCCCTGGCCTCCGGAATGGGCAGGCCGCTGTAGTTAATGCCGTGCGTCGCCAGCGGCCAGCCGTAGTTTTTTCCCGCCTGCGGGATATTAATTTCATCCCCGCCGCGCGGACCATGCTCGTTCAGCCACAGCGCCCCGCTCCACGGATTCATCGCCATACCCTGCGGATTGCGGATGCCGTAGGCCCAGATCTCCGGCCTCACGTCGGCCCGGCCAACAAAGGGGTTATCCGGCGGAACGCCCCCGGTCTCCGTCAGACGGACCACTTTTCCCTGCAGCTTGCCGAGATCCTGAGCGGTGGGACGCTGATTGTTCTCCCCGAGGCCAATAAACAGATGCCCTTTGCCGTCGAATACCAGCCGGCCACCAAAATGATTGCCGACGGAGAGTTTCGGCTGCTGGCGAAACACCACGGTGAAGTTCGTCAGCTGCGTGGCATCCTGGCTCAACTGCCCGTAGCCCACCGCGGTGCCCGCTTTGCCGCTGGCGTCGCTCTCCGCATAGCTTAGCCACACCCGCCGCGACTGCGCGAAATCCGGGGCCAGCGCCACGTCCAGTAAGCCTCCCTGGCCGTTGGCCCACACCTGCGGCACGCCGGCTATCGGCGCCGACAGGCCTTTACCCGGCTGCCAGCGCTTGAGCTCGCCGCCGCGCAGAGTAATCAACATGCCCTGGTCGCCGGGGAGAAACGCCAGGCTCCACGGATGGGCCAGCCGGTTCTGCAATACTTCCACCCGCACCGCGGCCTGGCTCAGGGCCGGCAGCGACAGGGCGCTCAATAGCAACAGCAGCGGGATCGGACGCATGGCATTCTCCTTTCGTCAGCTCTGCGCTAAAGGGTAGCCAGCGGGGAGATTTGCGCGGGGATTTTTACATAACCTTTAACAGGGGAAGCGTCCACTTCCCCTGGGTTTCAGCCGATCAGGCATGAGGGATTGGCGACAATTTATTCAATTTATGAATATTTGAAGTCAATCCTGTCAGACAGCGTTCTAGCTTCTCTACGTTAACAGCGATGTACAGCGGACAATCATGATGTCCGCTCATCAGGCATACTGCAGCGGCGGCGACGGACTCGCCGGCCAAACGAAGGGCATCCCTCTCCTCCGGTGAAATGACATTCTGCAGGCGCGGCGCCTGGGCACGCATTTCACGGCAAAGCTCAAACAAGTTTTCACGCAGATGGTCATTTTCGCTGACTGACATGTAGCCTTTGGCCTTTCGCAGCTGCAGATAGGCGTCAATATCGATATTGGCGTTAATGAGCTTCTGCAAAAGGTGGCGGTATAGTCTGTCAACGGTCATCACGGTTCCTCCTCTGTCGTCCTTTACCTCATCCATAATACGGTTATTTTTTGTACAAAATGATGCGCCAGGTCAATTATTCCCAAGCCTTTAACACCCTTTACAATGTAACAACCTTGCCGCATTGTCAGGTATATAACAAAGATTATGTTATACGATCACATTTGATTTCACAAAGAAATTAATTCGCATTCGCCGCCATAAAAAGGCCAAAATAGTGCTGCAATGATCACACTATATCGCTGGAGCTATTGCGCGATGGCCACTCAGGATGCCATAACAAATCATTAATGTAATACGTATAACATTTAATAAAAACAGCGACCGCGGTTCGCTGATGATCTCTCTGCCCCTTTGCAAGGAACTGAACCATGACGCCCGGTAAAAGAAACTACCTTCTGTTGAGTCTTTTCGATTTCCTCTACCTGTTCGCCTGGTCGTCGACCATGGCTTTCTTTGTCATCTGGACCACCCAGCACCTTGGCATCAGCGCCACGAAAACCGGCCTGCTCTATTCGATCAACGCCTTTATCGCCCTGCTGATGCAGCCTTTCTTCGGCTTTATCTCCGACAAGTTCGGCCTGAAAAAACGCCTTATCTGGCTGCTGGTGGCGCTGCTCCTGCCGGTAGGCCCCTTCTTTATCTACGTTTACGCGCCGCTGCTGATGCATAGCTTCTGGATTGGCGCGCTGCTGGGGGGCATCTATCTGGGGATCATCTTTAACTCCGGCTGCGGGGTGATCGACTCTTATATCGATAAGATTTCCCGCCGCTACCAGTTCGAATACGGTCGGGTGCGGATGTGGGGCTCGTTAGGCTGGGCGGCCGCGGCCTGGATCGTCGGTAAATATATCGACAGCAATCCCAATCTGGCCTTCTGGCTCGCCAGCCTCGCCATCGTCATCGCCGCCGTCTGCTTTATGCTGACCAAAATCGAATTAACTGACGCCGATGTGGCGCGAAGCGAATCGCTGAAGGTCTCCCATGCCCTTGAGCTGGCGAAGAACAGCCAGTTCTGGATGCTGCTGATCTTTACCCTGTTCGTCACGCAGATTTATGACACCTACGATCAGCAATTTGCCCAGTACTTCTCGCTGCAATTCCCGACGCCGGAGGAAGGCAACCGCTGGTATGGGATCCTCGCCTCCATTCAGGTGTGCGGCGAAACGCTGTTCTTATGCCTGATGCCGTGGTTTGTTAACCGGACCGGCGCCAAATGGGCGCTGATCATTGCCGGGCTGATCATGTCGGTACGTATTGCTGGCTCGGCGGTGCCTCTCGGCCCGGTGTGGATTGGCGCAGTAAAAATGATGCATGCCCTGGAGAAACCGTTAATTCTGGTGTCGGTCTTTAAATTCATCGCCGCCAACTTCGACCACAAGCTCTCTTCAACAGTCTATTTACTGGTGCTGTTTGTCGCCTCGATCGCCACCGCCATCTACTCGCCGCTGGCAGGCTATCTGTACGATACCATTGGCTTCGCCGACACCTATCTGATCCTCGGCGGCATAGCCGGGCTCTTTACTCTGATCTCTGTCTTCACGCTGCAGGATAAGCGCGAGCCGAAAAAGCCCGGCGTCGCCCCCTCCGGAGCCGTCACCCCGGCGCAATAAGTCTCTGCCCGGCAGCAACGCCGGGCATGAGTCGCCGCCCGCGCGCACGGCGTGCCGGAAGCGTTTCCCGCCCCTCTGCCCCGGGGCGTGCGGGATCCGCTGTAGCGGCAGGGTCGTGAAAGGCAGGGTTGGGTGCGCTTTTTCACCATTAACCGTGACGGAGCTATACTCTTTTTCGCAAAGATCTGTAGAATTCCTGCCCTGACCATTCCAATAATTGAACACTTTTTAAGCTATGAGCAATGTCACGCACCAGCCGAAAATCGGCTTCGTCTCCCTGGGCTGCCCGAAAAACCTCGTGGACTCAGAGCGTATCCTGACCGAACTGCGCACCGAAGGTTATGACGTCGTACCTACCTACGACAACGCCGATATGGTGATCGTTAACACCTGCGGCTTTATCGACAGCGCTGTGCAGGAATCGCTGGAAGCGATCGGCGAAGCGTTGAAAGAGAACGGCAAGGTGATCGTCACCGGCTGTCTCGGCGCAAAAGAGGATCAGATCCGCGAAGTGCACCCGAAGGTGCTGGAGATCACCGGTCCGCACAGCTATGAGCAGGTGCTGGAGCACGTCCACCACTATACGCCAAAGCCGAAGCACAACCCGTTCCTGAGCCTGGTGCCGGAACAGGGTGTTAAGCTGACGCCGCGCCACTACGCCTACTTAAAAATTTCCGAAGGCTGCAACCATCGCTGCACCTTCTGCATTATTCCGTCCATGCGCGGCGATCTGGTGAGCCGTCCGATTGGCGAAGTGCTGGCGGAAGCCAAACGCCTCGCTGACGCTGGCGTGAAAGAGCTGCTGGTGATTTCGCAGGACACCTCCGCCTACGGCGTCGACGTCAAGCACCGCACCGGTTTCCACAACGGTATGCCGGTGAAGACCAGCATGGTCAGCCTGTGCGAAGAGCTGGCGAAGCTCGGCATCTGGGTGCGCCTGCACTATGTCTACCCGTACCCGCACGTCGACGATGTGATCCCGCTGATGGCGGAAGGCAAAATTCTGCCGTACCTCGATATTCCGCTGCAGCACGCCAGCCCGCGTATCCTGAAGCTGATGAAGCGTCCAGGATCCGCGGACCGTCAGCTGGCGCGCATCAAGCAGTGGCGTGAAGTCTGCCCGGATCTGACCCTGCGCTCCACCTTTATCGTGGGCTTCCCGGGCGAAACGGAAGAAGATTTCCAGATGCTGCTCGACTTCCTGAAAGAGGCGCGTCTCGACCGCGTCGGCTGCTTCAAGTACAGCCCGGTTGAAGGCGCCACCGCCAATGAGCTGGCGGACCAGGTGCCGGAAGAGGTGAAAGAGGAGCGCTGGAACCGCTTTATGCAGCTGCAGCAGCAGATCTCTGCCGAGCGTCTGCAGGAAAAAGTGGGCCGCGAAATCCTGGTGCTGGTGGATGAAGTGGATGAAGAAGGCGCCATTGGCCGCAGCATGGCCGACGCCCCGGAAATCGACGGCGCGGTCTACCTGAACGGCGAAACCCGCGTTAAGCCGGGCGACGTGGTGCGGGTGAAAGTCGAGCACGCCGACGAATACGATCTGTGGGGAACCCGGATCTAGTCCAGCTTCCCGGATAGCAGCTTATCGCATTCCCCTGCCTGGGGGGTCCTCCCGTAGGCTCCCCCCCAGGCCCGGCAAGCGCAGCGCCGCCGGGCAAGCATTGATTACCTTCAGGCAACCCTGTTGCGCCGTTATTTTGCCGGGTGGCGGCTGCGCCTTATCCGGCCTGGAGGGTCCTCTCGCAGGCTGACACATCGTAGGCCCGGTAAGCGCAGCGCCACCGGGCGATGACAGCAGGTACGGAGCCACTTTTATGCCGGGTGGCGGCTCCGCCTGACCCGGCCTGGAGGGTCCTCTCACAGGCTGACACATCGTAGGCCCGGTAAGCGCAGCGCCACCGGGCGATGACAGCAGGCACGGAGCCACTTTTATGCCGGGTGGCGGCTCCGCCTTACCCGGCCTACGGGGTCCTCTCACAGGCTCATACCTCGTAGGCCCGGTAAGCGCTGCGCCACCGGGCGATGACAGCGGGCACGGAGCCGTTTTTATGCCGGGTGGCGGCTACGCCTGACCCGGCCTGGGGTTCGTGCGACCTGTCGTTAATTTATTCACCATGGTTGCTGAAACTGCCGGTGCTGACGGCCTCAAAATCGCTGAGACGTTCCCGGAAGGCCGGGGCAGCCCGCATGGATGCGGGCTGAGGGCCGTGTTTTGCATGGACGCTGCCTCGGCCCGACCCGAAGCCTGCAGGGAAAAGTCGAAGGCACCACGCAGTGGCGATTTTGCTGGCCGGAGCCCGGGGGTACAGGGGGCGGCGGCGACTGGCCGCCCCCTGTGCGCTCCCTGCGCCATGATTGACATAACGCAGAAAATTAACCGGGAGCGCAATATGCGCTGACGCCACACGTGATAAACGCTTTTCCCGGATGAGAAAGGGGCAACCGATGCAGCTTATCCCCCCGTCGTGCGCCAGACCGTCCCCCGACGTCCCCTACCCCTTTAACTTCGGATCCAGCGCATCGCGCAGGCCATCTCCCAGCAGATTAAACGCCAGCACGGTCAAGAAAATCGCCACCGCCGGAAACAGCGCCACGTGCGGAGACATCACCATATCCGCCCGCGCCTCGTTGAGCATGGCACCCCACTCCGGCGTGGGCGGCTGCGCGCCGAGGCCGAGAAACGACAGACTGGCCGCCGAAATAATCGATACCCCAATGCGCATGGTGAAATAAACCACGATTGA
Organism: Klebsiella sp. K5-204; assembly: GCF_030128585.1. Lineage (NCBI taxonomy): Bacteria > Pseudomonadati > Pseudomonadota > Gammaproteobacteria > Enterobacterales > Enterobacteriaceae > Klebsiella > Klebsiella sp. K5-204. The sequence goes on along the minus strand of NZ_JAKUZS010000007.1, from coordinate 254,379 downwards.
CGACACCGTCCCCGGCAGGATGTGGTGGAAGAGGATGGTGGCATCGCTGGCGCCAATGCTGCGCGCCGATTCAATAAAGGTCTGCTGCTTTAATACCAGGGTATTGCCGCGCACCAGCCGGGCGAACGCCGGGATCGAGAAGATCGCCACGGCGATAATCACGTTGGCCATCCCGCTGCCCATGACGGCGACCACCGCGATCGCCAGCAGGATCCCCGGAAAGGCGAACAGCACGTCGCACAGACGCATAATCAGCCGGTCCCACCAGCCCTCATAGTAGCCGGCCAGCAGCCCAAGCACCGTGCCGATGGCTGCGCCAATCAGCACCGCCAGCACCCCGGCGGCCAGCGAGATCTGCGCGCCCACCAGCACCCGGCTGAAAATATCGCGCCCCAGCGAGTCGACGCCGAACCAGTGCACCAGCGAAGGCCCCTCGTTAAGCCGGTCATAGTCGAAATAATTTTCCGCATCGTACGGCGCTATCCATGGGGCGACGATGGCCACCGCAATCAGCAACAGCACAAAAATACCGGCGCCCATGGCCACCGGCTGACGCCGAAAGCGCCGCCAGAACTCATGCCAGGGGGTATGGATCTCGCCGGGCCTGATGCCCGGCATGGCGTTCAGCGCCGCCTGCCTTCTCCAGTTAAGCAATCGCACCTTACTTATACCTGATAGCCGGGTTTATGGCCGCGTACAGCACATCCACCACTAAATTGATAAGAATAAACTCCAGCGAAAAGAGCAGCACTTCCGCCTGAATCACCGGGTAATCGCGCATTTCTACCGAATCGACCAGCAGTCGCCCCAGCCCCGGCCAGTTGAAGACCTTCTCCACGACGATCGAGCCGCCGAGCAGAAAGCCGAACTGCAGCCCCATCATGGTGACGACCGGGATCATCGCATTGCGCAGACCATGCTTGAGCACCACCCGCGTTTCGCTCACCCCTTTCGCCCGGGCGGTACGCATATAGTCTTCATGCAGCACATCGACGAACGACGCGCGGGTAAAGCGCGCCATCACCGCCGCCACCGCCGCGCCGAGGGTCAGCGAAGGCAAAATATAGTGCCGCCAGCTGTCGGCCCCCACCGTCGGCAGCCAGCCCAGCTCAACCGAAAACACCTGCATCAGCAGCATACCGAGGGCAAAGGCCGGAAACGAAATGCCGCTCACCGCCAGCGCCATTCCCAGACGGTCAGGCCAGCGATTGCGCCACACCGCCGCCGCGATCCCCGCCGCCATGCCAAACAGCACCGCCCAGCTCATGCTGGCCAGCGTCAGCCACAGGGTGGGCATAAAGCGGCTGGCTATCTCACTGGCAACGGGACGCCGCGAGGCCATGGACATGCCAAAATCGCCGCGCAGCACGTTGGTGATGTAGTGCCAAAACTGGACGTGCAGCGGCTGGTCAAGCCCCAGCTGCTGACGCACCATCGCCACCACCTGGGCGTCGGCTTCCGGTCCGGCAATCAGCCGCGCCGGATCGCCGGGCAGCATATGGACGAAGAGAAACACCAGCACCGCGACGATTAGCAGGGTGGGGATCAGCCCCAGCAGGCGGTTAATCACATAGTTGAGCATCGTACCTCCACCACCCGCCCCGCGGAAAAACCGCCCTCCTCCCACCCGTGCCGGAGGGCATCATCTCGACCTTCACGGTGTTAAATCTGCCTGTTCGAAGCTAAAGCCGGTGTCCGGCTGGATATAGAAGCCGGTGAGATTCTTGCTGTGGGCAGAGACCAGTTTCTCCACCACCAGCGGCACCCACGGCGACTCTTTCCAGATAATATCCTGCGCCGCTTTATAGAGTTTGGTTTTCTCTTGCGGATCGGTGGTTTTCAGCGCCTCGCTCAGCGCGCTATCTACCTGCGGGTTGCTGTAAAAGGCGGTGTTGAACAGGGTCGGCGGCCAGTTTTGGGAAGCAAACAGCGGCGACAGCGCCCAGTCGGCTTCGCCAGTGGAGGCGGACCAGCCGGTATAGAACATCCGTACCCCGCTCTCTTTCTGCCCTTTACCTTCCACTTCCGCCGCTCGCTGACCGGCGTCCATCGCCGTCACCTGCGCCTTAATGCCCACCTGCGCCAGCTGCTGCTGGGTAAACTGCAGCACTTTCTGCGCGGTGCTGTGGTTATGTGACGACCACAGCGTCGTGTTAAACCCGTTGGGGTAGCCGGCCTCTTTCAGCAGTTGGCGCGCTTTCGCCGGATCGTAAGGCCACGCGGGGTAGCTCTGGGCGTAGGCAATCGACGGCGGCACCACGCCGGTCGCCGGGGTGGCATAGCCGGCAAACGCCACCTTGACCAGCGCCTGGCGGTTGATGGCGTAATTGATCGCTTCGCGCACCTTCGGATTATCGAACGGCTTCTGCGTCACGTTCATGCTGATGTAACGCTGCATGATCGACGGACTGGCCACCAGCTCCAGTTTGCTGTTTTTCGCCAGCAGCGGCGCCTGCTCATAGGGGATCGGGAAGGCGAACTGCGCCTCGCCGGTCTGCAGCATCGCCGCCCGGGTATTGTTATCGACCACCGGTCGCCAGGTAATGGAATCCAGCTTCGGTAGCCCCGGCTGCCAGTAGCCATCGAACTTGCTGACCTTCACGAAGTCGGTCTGGTTCCAGGTATCGAGCTTATACGGCCCGGTGCCCACCGGGTGGAAGCCGATATCTTTGCCATATTTTTTCAGCGCCGCCGGCGAAATCATCGCCGTCGCCGGATGGGCGAGAATATTAATAAACGCCGAGAACGGCTGCTTGAGGGTGATTTTCACCGTGGTTGGATCGACCGCCTCGGTGCTGGCGATATTTTTATACAGGTTATAGCGCTTAAGATGGTTTTCCGGGTTGCTGGCGCGGTCGAGGTTAGCCTTGACCGCCTCGGCGTTAAAGTCGGTGCCATCCTGGAATTTCACCCCGCTGTGCAGTTTGATGGTGTACACCAGGCCATCCGGCGACACGGTGTAGCTCTCGGCAAGGACATTTTGCAGCTTCATCTCTTTATCAAGGCCGAACAGGCCTTGATAAAAGGACTTCGCCACCGCCTGCGACAGGGTATCATTGGCATCATAGGGGTCGAGCGTCGTGAAGTTAGACCCGACCGCCACCACCACATCTTTGGCGGCAAAAGCGGGGGCGCTCGCCAGGGCCGCCGCGATACTCAGCGCCAGCCACCATTTGCGTGAAACAGGTTGTGTCATCGTGTTCTCCTGAAAAGGTGCGTTATGTGTTGTTATGCTCTGCCCAGCACATCGGCGGCGTCGCGGGCGACGAAGTGGCCCGGCCCAACCTGCTGCAATGGCGGGCTGGCGATCTCCTCGCCCCGCTTATAAATATTGCCCGGAACGTCATCTGACAGCAGGACCCGTTGCGGATGACGGTAGGCCGGGTCGGCCACCGGTACGGCGGCCATGAGCTTACGGGTATAGGGGTGCTGCGGGTTTTCAAACACCGCGCGGCGCGGGCCGATTTCGACAATCCGGCCGCGATACATCACCGCCACGCGGTGGCTGATGCGCTCCACCACCGCCATATCATGGGAAATAAACAGAAACGCGATGCCCATTTCGCGCTGCAGGTCGAGCATCAGATTGATAATCTGCGCCCGAATGGAGACATCCAGGGCCGACACCGACTCATCGGCAATCACCACCTTCGGATTAAGCGCCAGCGCGCGGGCAATGCAGATCCGCTGCCGCTGCCCGCCGGAAAAGGCGTGGGGGTAGCGCCAGGCATGCTCCGGCTGCAGCCCCACGCGCTTTAGCAGCCAGGCGACCCGCTCGCGCGCCGCCTCCCTGTCCAGCAGGCCATGCACCCGCAGCGGCTCCATAATCGAATCGCCGACCGTCTGGCGCGGATCGAGCGAGGCGTAAGGGTCCTGAAAAATAAACTGAATATTGCGCCGCAGGGACTGCAGCTTGCTGCCGGAGAGGGTATCGATCCGCTGACCATCGAAGGTAATGGTGCCCCCCTGGGTCTCAACCAGCCTCAGCAGCGCCCGGCCGGTGGTCGACTTGCCGCAGCCGGACTCGCCCACCAGCGACAGGGTCTCTCCCGGCCAGAGATCAAAACTCACCTTCTCCACCGCATGCACTTCGCGCGTCACGCGATTGAGCAGTCCGCCGCGCACCGGGAAACGGGCCACCAGATCGCGCACCTGCAGAATAGGCTCCCCCGCCACCACCGTGTCTGGCGTGTCTGTCTCCGCCAGCGGCTGCCCCGGTAGCGGAAAGCGGCGAGGCAGATCCTGACCGCGCATCTCCCCCAGCCGGGGGACCGCCGCCAACAGCGACTGCGTATAAGGGTGCTGCGGGGAACGGAAAATCTCCTCGACGCTGCCGGTCTCCACCGCCTCGCCGCGATACATGACCAGCACCCGATCGGCGATATCGGCCACCACCCCCATGTCGTGGGTGATAAAGATCACCCCCATCGCCATCTCCTTTTGCAGGACGGCGATAAGTTGCAAAATTTGCGCCTGAATGGTGACATCCAGCGCCGTGGTCGGCTCGTCGGCAATCAGCACCGCCGGCCGACAGGAGAGCGCCATGGCGATCATCACCCGCTGGCGCATACCTCCGGAGAGCTGGTGCGGATAGCGTGAGAGCATCTCTTCCGCCTGGGGAATACGCACCTGGTCGAGCATCTTTTTCGCCGCGCGCAGCGCCTCTTCGCGCCCCAGCCCCTGGTGCAGGCGCAGGGATTCGGCGATCTGCTCGCCGATGGTGAATACCGGGTTCAGCGAGGTCATCGGCTCCTGAAAAATCATCGCCAGATCCGCGCCGCGTACCCGGCGCATTTCGGCCTCCGATTGCTCATTGAGCGCGATCACCTGCCGGTTGCGCCGTCGCAGCCACAGCCCCTCGCTACTCACCTCGCTGCTGGCGGCGTCAAGCAGACGCATCAGCGCCAGCGCGGTGACCGATTTTCCCGAACCGGACTCCCCGACAATCGCCAGCGTCTCGCCGCGGCGCAGGCTGAAGGAAAGCTGACGCACGGCCTGCACCTCTGGCGCATCCTGCTGGCGGAACGCCACGTTCAGGTTGCGCACCACCAGTACTTCGCAGGTATCCGTTTCGTGAGTTTGCGGCACTCTCCTCTCCCTTGTTCTATTCGCGATAAATGCCAATGGTCGGCGTATCGCCGGCATAGCACCAGGCGCGGTACATGCCTTCGCTGTTAAACGGTAAAACGACGTTGCCTTCGCGATCGACGGCAATCAGCCCGCCGCTGCCGCCGAGGGCCGGCAGCTTCTCCATCACCACCCGCTCGCAGGCGGAATAGAGACTGAGCTGACCGTACTCCATCAGGGCGGCGATATCGTAGGCCGCCAGGGTACGCATAAAGACTTCGCCGGTGCCGGTGCAGGAGACCGCCACGCTGGCGTTGTTGGCGTAGCACCCCGCGCCCGGCAGCGGGCTGTCGCCGACGCGTCCGGGCAGTTTGTTGGTCATGCCGCCGGTGGAGGTCGCCGCCGCCAGATTGCCGGCCAGATCGAGCGCCACCGCCCCGACGGTGCCCATTTTCTGCCGTTCGTCGAGCGGAGCGGCGTGATGGTCAAGGATGATCTCCCCGCCCGCTTTCGCCTCCTGCAGCTGCAGCAGACGCTCGGGGGTGGAAAAGAGATCGTTATCGACGCGCGCCATTCCGTGGGAGAAGGCGAAATTTTCCGCCCCCTCGCCGATCAGCAGCACGTGCGGGCTCTCCTCCAGCACCAGACGCGCCGCCAGCACCGGATTACGTAGATGTTTGACCCCGGCCACCGCCCCCGCCTGCAGGCTGTAGCCGTCCATCACGCAGGCGTCCAGCTCGTGGGTTTGATCGTGGGTAAATACCGAGCCCATCCCGGCGTTAAACAGCGGACACTCCTCCAGCAGACGGACGGCCTCGGTCACGGCATCCAGCGCACTGGTGCCTGCAGCCAACATTTTCTGCCCGCTTTCGACGATAGCCGACAGCGCCGCCACGTACTCCCGCTCCCGCTCCGGCGTCATCTGCGCGCGAGAAATCGCCCCTGCGCCGCCGTGAATTGCTATAACCGCCTTGCCCATTTCGCCAGTCCTTAACGATGAAGTGGATAGCCCCCGCCCTGTCGTACCGCGTCGCGGCGCCGGTCACGTCAGGAATAAGGGTATTGATATCATTATATTGCTGAATGCCTTATACAATTTTTGAATATAGAAAGAGCGGCGGTCGATGTAAAGCCTCGTACCCAGGTGGCATACAGCCCGCGCCGCTTTTCTGCCATAATAGGCGTTTTCGCCGTTTTGCCCGCAGGAGTGCCCCATGGATTTTACCGCCGGACTGATGCCGCTCGACACAGCCCTCACCCAGATGCTCGATCGTATTACGCCGCTGAGCGCGACGGAAACTGTACCGCTGTTGCAGGCCTTCGCGCGCGTCACCGCCCATGACATTATCTCCCCGCTGGATGTCCCCGGCTTTGATAACGCGGCGATGGATGGCTATGCCGTCCGGTTGAGCGACCTCAACGACGGCGCGGCCCTGCCGGTCGCCGGGAAGGCCTTTGCCGGCCAACCGTTTCACGACGCCTGGCCCACCGGCACCTGTATCCGCATCATGACCGGCGCGCCGGTGCCTGCGGGCTGCGACGCGGTAGTCATGCAGGAAGAGACCGAACAGACCGACGCCGGCGTGCGCTTTGCCGCGCCGGTGAAAGCCGGGCAGCATATTCGCCGCCGCGGGGAAGATATCGCCCACGGCGCGGTGGTCTTCCCGGCGGGAACGCCGCTGACGGTAGCCGAGCTGCCGGTGCTGGCCTCGCTGGGCATTGCCGACGTCAAGGTGGTGCGCAAGGTTCGCGTCGCGGTCTTCTCGACCGGCGATGAGCTGCAGCTGCCGGGTCAACCGCTTGGCGACGGCCAGATTTACGATACCAACCGCCTGGCGGTGCATCTGATGCTCGAACAGCTGGGCTGCGAGGTCATTAACCTCGGCATTATTCCTGACGATCCGACGCAACTGCGTGAGGCCTTTATCGCCGCCGACCAGCAGGCCGACGTGGTCATCAGCTCCGGTGGCGTCTCGGTGGGCGAAGCCGACTACACCAAAACCATTCTTGAAGAGCTGGGGGAGATCGGCTTCTGGAAGCTGGCGATCAAGCCGGGCAAACCCTTCGCCTTCGGCAAGCTCAGCAGCAGCTGGTTCTGCGGCCTGCCGGGCAACCCGGTTTCCGCCACCGTCACCTTCTGTCAGCTGGTACAGCCGCTGCTGGCGAAGCTCTCCGGTAAGCACGGTCCGCTTCAGGCGACCCGCCTGCGGGTGCGGGCCGCCGCGCGGCTGAAAAAGTCCCCGGGCCGCCTCGATTTTCAGCGCGGTATTCTGCAGCGCAACCCGGACGGCGAGCTGGTGGTGACCACCACCGGTCATCAGGGCTCGCACATTTTCAGCTCTTTCAGCCTCGGCAACTGCTTTATCGTGCTGGAGCGCGAGCGCGGCCACGTTGAAGCGGGCGAATGGGTCGACGTTGAACCGTTCAGCCATCTGTTTGGGGGGCTGTAATGGCCGTGGAGCTGAGCGATGAAGAGATGCTGCGCTATAACCGGCAGATTGTTTTGCGCGGTTTTGATTTTGACGGCCAGGAGCGGCTAAAGGCCGCTCGCGTGCTGGTGGTCGGCCTCGGCGGACTTGGCTGCGCCGCCGCGCAGTATCTGGCCGCCGCCGGGGTGGGACAGCTCACCCTGCTCGATTTCGACACCGTCTCGCTCTCTAATCTGCAGCGCCAGACGCTGCACAGCGACGCCGCCATCGGCCAGCCGAAGGTGGACTCCGCCCGCGAGGCGCTGGCGCGCATTAATCCGCACGTTCATCTGGTGCCGCTCAATGCCTTACTGGACGAAGCGGCGCTGGCGGGGCAGATTGCCGGGCACGATCTGGTGCTCGACTGCACCGACAACGTCGCCATTCGTAACCAGCTCAACGCCGGCTGCTTCCGCCACCAAACCCCGCTGGTTTCCGGGGCGGCGATCCGTATGGAGGGGCAGATCAGCGTCTTCACGTATCAGGAGGGCGAACCCTGCTACCGCTGCCTGAGCCGCCTGTTTGGCGAAAACGCCCTCACCTGCGTCGAAGCCGGCGTGATGGCCCCGCTGGTGGGCACTATCGGTTCCCTGCAGGCGATGGAGGCCATTAAGCTGTTGACCGGCTACGGCACGCCCGCCAGCGGGAAAATCGTGATGTACGACGCCATGACCTGCCAGTTTCGTGAAATGAAGCTGATGCGCCACCCGCAGTGCGAGGTATGCGGTACGCGCTAACGTACAGCCGCCGGCGAGGGTCGTCGCCGGTGAAGTTGTGACCTCTGCCGTTATTCTATCCCCTGGCGATTATCGCCATCCCGCTTGTTGATTTGCGTCAATATAACTTTCATTCGAAAGTGTTTTTATATTCATACGCAAACAAGAGGGTAAGCCATGATCTTCAATATCCAGCGCTATTCCACCCATGACGGCCCAGGGATCCGCACCGTCGTCTTCCTGAAAGGCTGCTCGCTGGGCTGCCGCTGGTGCCAGAACCCGGAGAGCCGCGCCCGCAGCGAAGACCTGCTGTATGACCCGCGCCTGTGCCTGGCCGGCTGCGAGCTGTGCCAGCAGGCGGCGCCGACGGTTATCACCCGCACCCTCGAGGGTCTGATCATTCACCGGCAACACGTTAACGACAGCCATATCGCCACGCTGCGCGACTGCTGCCCCACCACCGCGCTCACGGTGTGCGGCGAGGAGAAGAGCGTCGAGGAGATCATGGCGACGGTGCTGCGCGACAAACCCTTTTACGATCGCAGCGGCGGCGGCATCACCCTTTCCGGCGGCGAACCCTTTATGAACCCGGCCCTGGCGCAGGCGCTGTTGGAGGCCAGCCATCAGGCGGGTATCCATACCGCGGTGGAAACCTGCCTGCACGTACCGTGGAAATACATTGAGCCGGCTTTACCCTTCATCGACCTGTTTCTCGCCGACCTGAAGCACGTCGACGAGGCCGTTTTCCGGCAGTGGACCGACGGCAGCGCCCGCCGGGTGCTGGACAACCTGCAGCGCCTGGCGCAGGCGGGGAAAAACATCATTATTCGCGTGCCGTTAATCCAGGGATTCAACGCCAGCGAAGCCGACATTACCGCCATCACTGATTTTGCCGCCGACCGCCTGCGGGTCAGCGAAATCCATTTCCTGCCCTACCACACGCTGGGAATGAATAAATACCAGTTACTCAGTCAGCCCTACACCGCACCGGACAAACCGCTGGATGCTCCCGAGCTGCTCGCCTTTGCGCAGGATTATGCGCGGAGCAAGGGGCTAACGGCGATCTTACGAGGATAACCCCTATGACTACCCTGAAACTCAACACCCTCAGCGCCCGTATCCAGGCCCATAAAATGGCGTTGGTGCATATCGTCAAGCCGCCGGTCTGTACCGAACGCGCCCGCCACTATACCGAGATGTATCAGCAGCATCTTGATAAGCCGATCCCGGTGCGCCGCGCCCTGGCCCTGGCTCACCACCTGGCCGAGCGCACCATCTGGATCAAGCACGATGAGCTGATCGTCGGTAACCAGGCCAGCGAAGTGCGCGCCGCGCCAATCTTCCCGGAATACACCGTCAGCTGGATCGAGAAAGAGATCGACGATCTCGCCGACCGCCCCGGCGCCGGCTTCGCGGTCAGCGAAGAGAACAAGCGCGTGCTGCACGAAGTGTGCCCGTGGTGGCGCGGCCAGACCGTGCAGGACCGCTGCTACGGCATGTTTACCGATGAGCAGAAAGCGCTCCTCGCCACCGGCATTATTAAGGCCGAGGGCAACATGACCTCCGGCGACGCCCACCTGGCGGTCAACTACCCGCTGCTGCTGGAGAAGGGACTGGACGGCATGCGCGCGAAAGTCGCCGAACGCCGGTCGCGCATCAACCTGACGGTGCTGGAAGACCTGCACGGCGAACAGTTCCTGAAAGCGATTGATATTGTGCTGGCGGCGGTCAGCGACCATAGCAAACGCTTTGCCGCGCTGGCGCGCGAGATGGCGACGGCAGAATCCCGTGACGCACGCCGCGATGAGCTGCTGGCGATTGCCGAAAACTGCGACATCATCGCCCATGAGCCGCCGAAGACCTTCTGGCAGGCGCTGCAGCTGTGCTACTTCATTCAGCTGATCCTGCAGATTGAATCCAATGGCCACTCGGTCTCCTTTGGCCGCATGGACCAGTACCTCTATCCGTACTACCGCCGCGACGTTGAGCTGCAGCAATCGTTGGATCGCGAACAGGCCATTGAGCTGCTGCACAGCTGCTGGCTGAAGCTGCTGGAGGTCAACAAGATCCGCTCCGGCTCGCACTCCAAGGCCTCGGCCGGCAGCCCGCTGTATCAGAACGTCACCATCGGCGGCCAGAACCTGGTGGAAGGCCAGCCGCAGGACGCGGTCAACCCGCTGTCGTACGCCATTCTGGAATCCTGCGGTCGTCTGCGCTCGACCCAGCCGAACCTCAGCGTGCGCTACCACGCCGGAATGAGCAACGACTTCCTCGACGCCTGCGTCCAGGTGATCCGCTGCGGCTTCGGCATGCCGGCGTTTAATAACGACGAGATCGTGATCCCGGAATTTATCAAGCTGGGAATCGAGCCGCAGGATGCCTACGATTATGCGGCCATCGGCTGCATCGAAACCGCGGTCGGCGGCAAATGGGGTTATCGCTGCACCGGCATGAGCTTTATCAACTTCGCGCGGGTGATGCTGGCGACGCTGGAAGGCGGCCGCGATGCCACCAGCGGCCAGGTGTTCCTGCCGCAGGAGCACGCCCTGTCGAAAGGCAACTTCGCTAACTTCGACGAGGTGCTGGCCGACTGGGACCGCCAGATCCGCTACTACACCCGTAAGTCGATTGAGATTGAGTATGTGGTCGATACTATGCTGGAAGAGAACGTCCACGATATTCTCTGTTCGGCGCTGGTGGACGACTGCATCGAACGGGCGAAGAGCATTAAGCAGGGCGGCGCTAAGTATGACTGGGTGTCCGGCCTGCAGGTGGGCATCGCCAACCTCGGCAACAGCCTGGCGGCGGTGAAAAAGCTGGTCTTCGATCAGGGCGTTATTGGCCAGCAGGAACTGGCGAAGGCGCTGGCGGAAGATTTTGACGGCCTGACCCACGAGCAGCTGCGCCAGCGGTTGATCAATGGCGCGCCGAAGTACGGTAACGATGATGACAGCGTGGACGCGTTGCTGGCGCGGGCCTACCAGACCTATATCGACGAGCTGAAGCAGTATCACAACCCGCGCTATGGCCGCGGCCCGATCGGCGGCAACTATTACGCCGGCACGTCCTCTATCTCCGCCAACGTTCCGTTCGGCGCGCAGACCATGGCGACGCCGGATGGCCGTAAAGCGCACACCCCGCTGGCGGAAGGGGCCAGCCCGGCCTCCGGAACCGACCATCTGGGGCCGACGGCGGTCATCAGTTCGGTAGGTAAACTGCCCACCGGGGCGATCCTCGGCGGCGTGCTGCTAAACCAGAAGCTGAATCCGTCCACCCTGGAAAACGCGTCCGACAAGCAGAAGCTGATGGTGCTGCTGCGCACCTTCTTCGAGGTGCATAAAGGCTGGCATATCCAGTACAACATTGTCTCGCGCGACACGCTGCAGGAGGCGAAGAAACATCCTGATCAGTACCGCGATTTGGTGGTGCGCGTCGCCGGGTACTCGGCGTTCTTTACCGCTCTGTCGCCGGATACCCAGGACGATATTATCGCCCGTACCGAGCATACGCTGTAGCCCTTCAGGCCCGCTGGCGCGACGCTTAGCGGGCCTCCCCTGTCCTGCTGGCCGGGAAAGGCAAGGCCGCCTCCCGGCATTTTCTGAATGCGTGAACTTTCATTCGAAATAAATTTGTGCTCCCCATCACATTGTAATTAGAATGTTACTGGTCGAAGTTAAGCCAGGAGCATCCCCTTATGACCGTTAAAGTTATCGTCACCGATATGGACGGAACTTTTCTCAATGACGCCAAAACCTACGACCGCTCACGGTTTCTGGCGCAATTCGCCCAGCTGCAGCAGCGCGGCATTGAATTCGTTGTCGCCAGCGGCAACCAGTACTATCAGCTGATCTCCTTCTTCCCGGAGATCCGCGAGCAGATCTCGTTCGTCGCCGAAAACGGCGCGCTGGTCTTTGAGCATGGTAAGCAGCTGTTCCACGGCGAACTGACCCGCCACGAATCGCAGGTGGTGATTGGCGAATTACTCAAAGATCCGCAGCTGAACTTCGTCGCCTGCGGCCTGCACAGCGCCTACGTGAGCGATAACGCCCCGGACGCCTTCGTCGACCTGATGTCAAAGCACTACCACCGTCTGCAGCGGGTAAGCGACTATCACGCCATCGACGATACGCTGTTCAAATTTTCTCTGAACCTGCCGGACAGCGAGATCCCGCAGCTGATCGATAAACTGCACGTCTCGCTCGACGGCATTATGAAGCCGGTCACCAGCGGCTTTGGCTTTGTCGATTTGATTATTCCCGGTCTGCATAAAGCCAACGGCATCAGCCGCCTGCTCAAGCGCTGGAACCTGTCGCCGCAGCAGTGCGTGGCCATCGGCGACAGCGGCAACGACGCCGAAATGCTGAAGCTGGTGAAATACGCTTTCGCCATGGGTAACGCCGCCGACAGCATCAAAGCTATCGCCGGATACGCGACCGACGATAATAATCATGACGGCGCGCTGAACGTCATTCAGGCCGTCCTCGATAACCGCGCTCCCTTCAACGCCTGACCGCTCTCCGGGGCTGCGCGCCCCGGCTTGTCCATTTTGTGCGCCGCAGCAAGATTTTAAACTTGCATTAACTCCATTTTAACTTAAATTAACGTTTGTAAGATTTAATACTTTCGAATGAAAGATACAGCGAGGTTATTATGGCTGCTCTCCCGACCCACGAAACACTCCCCGCCGACCACAAAGCGGCGATTCGCCAGATGAAGCAGGCGCTGCGGGCGCAAATCGGCGACGTCCAGGCGGTGTTCGATAAGCTCTCAGCGCGCATCAGCGAGCGCCTGCAGGAGATTGAGACGCTGAAAGCCGCAGGCCAGGAGGTCTGGCCAACCATTCCGTTCCGCGATATCGCCGAGGGAACCGTGAGCGATGCCCAGCGCGCGGCCATTAAGCGCCGGGGCTGCGCGGTGATCAAAGGCCACTTTCCGCGCGAACAGGCGCTGGCCTGGGATACCGCGATGCTGGAATATCTGGATCTGAACCATTTTGACGAGGTCTACAAAGGGCCAGGCGACAGCTTCTTCGGTACGCTTGAGGCTTCGCGGCCGGAAATCTATCCCATCTACTGGTCGCCCTCGCAAATGCAGGCCCGCCAGAGCGATGAAATGGCGGCGGCGCAGTCCTTCCTTAACCGCCTGTGGCGCTTTGAGCAGGACGGCAAGCGCTGGTTCGATCCGGACGTCAGCGTCATTTACCCCGACCGCATTCGCCGCCGTCCGCCGGGAACCACCTCGAAAGGGCTGGGCGCGCATACCGATTCCGGTGCGCTGGAGCGCTGGCTACTCCCCGCCTACCAGCAGGTCTTCGCCAACGTCTTTAACGGTCATGTCGACGCTTACGATCCGTGGGACGCCGCGCACCGTACTGAAGTGGAAGAGTACACGGTCGACAACACCACCAAGTGCTCGGTGTTCCGCACTTTCCAGGGCTGGACCGCGCTGTCGGATATGATCCCGGGTCAGGGACTGCTGCACGTGGTGCCGATCCCCGAGGCGATGGCCTATGTGCTGCTGCGCCCGCTGCTTGACGATGTGCCGGAGGATGAGCTGTGCGGCGTCGCGCCGGGCAGAGTGCTGCCGATCTCTGAGCAGTGGCACCCGCTGCTGATCAAAGCCCTCAGTTCGATCCCGGCGCTGAACGCTGGCGATTCCGTCTGGTGGCACTGCGACGTCATTCACTCGGTGGCGCCGGTGGAAAATCAGCAGGGCTGGGGCAATGTGATGTACATTCCGGCGGCGCCGATGTGCGAGAAGAACCTCGCCTACGCGCAGAAAGTGAAAATCGCTCTGGAAAAAGGGGCCTCGCCGGGTGATTTCCCGCGCGAGGACTATGAGGCCAGCTGGCAGGGGCGCTTCACCCTGGAGGATCTGAACATCCACGGCAAACGGGCGTTGGGTATCGCGGTTTAATCGTCATACAGCCCCTGCGGCTCCACAGCGGTATGGCCTTTGCCCGGCCGGATCCGCCGTACCGAATCGCGCACCACCAGCGTGCCGTGCAGCAGCAGCGAACCGTGCGGCGCCTCCGGGCGCAGCAGGCGCTGCTGCAGGAGGTGCACCGCCTCGCTGCCCAGCTCATCCCGCGGCACATGCACCGCGGTCAGCGGCACCTCCTGGATCGCCGCCAGATTAAACCCGTCGATGCTCATCACCGAGACATCCTGCGGCACCCGCAGGCCGCGCTTTTGCAATGCGCTGACCGTGCCGGCGGCCATAAAATCGCCGCCCACCAGGAAAGCGGTGGGCAACGGCCTGCCCTGTAAGCCATCAAGCCAGGTCCCCACCTGCTCTTCGGTCTCTCTGGCGCTAAAGTTGGCGATGCTGATGAGATCCCGGCTGGCGGTAAAGCGCAAATTGCGCGCGCGCCACGCCTCCTGGATCCCCCCCAGCCGCAGCTCCATGGTATAGCGGCGCAGGCACATGACGTTCATCACCACGCGATGCCCCATATCAAACAGATAGCGGGCGGCGCACAGGCCAATCAGACGATGATCGGGGGCAATGGACGGCAGCCGCATCCCTTCATCCCGACAGTTGATCAATACGCAGGGTTTGCCCAGGTCCGCCGCCAGGCCATGAATATGCGGATCGTCGATCCCCAGCAGCACCGCGGCCTGGGTCTCCGCTTCGTTCATGCGGGCAAGAAACAGATTGGTGTCGCTGTCGTTCTCGTCCAGCGCGCAGTAGCGCAGGCGCACTTCATGCGCCGCCAGCGCGTTATTGATGCTCTGGATCACCCGGTAGTAGAAGATATCCGACCGCTCATCGAAGGCGCGCTGTGGGGCAAACACCAGTAGATTATTGAGCAACAGACGTCCGGCGGCCAGTCCCTGCATGACTCCCAGCTCGCGGGCGCACTCCAGCACCGCCCGGCGCGCCTTGTCGCTGGTATTCGCCTTCCCGGCCAGGACGCGCGAAACGGTACTGGCCGACAGCCCGGTGCGGGCGGCGATTTCGGCGACGCGCAGCTTTTTATCCATTTTGTGATCCAGCTCCGATTGGAAAATGAAAGAATTTTCATAATCGCCAAAGCGCTCCCTGTAAGCAAATGACAGCGCAAAATTTGAGATCCCGGTCATTTCATGAAAAAACTTGCATAAATAGCGCTTTGCCCGACGTTTTTTCTCCCTTAGCCTGAATTGGTCCAACATCTCCCATACTAGTTATACCAATGGTGTTGAGATAAAAAAATAGACTATTCAAATAGTTAACAACACTACGTGACCGCTCACGGATTGAGAACGTCACTTTCCCCCTACTAACGTCATGTGGAGTGTGCTATGAGTCAAGGCCTCAACAATGATATCGCGGTCAGCAAAACGCGCCGGGTGGTAAAAAACCTGCGCTGGTGGGTGCTGGTCCTGTTTTTACTTGGCGTCACCGTCAACTACATCACACGCAACTCGCTGGGGATTATCGCCCCGGAACTGAAAGCGACGCTCGGTATCACCACCGAACAATATTCCTGGATCGTCGGCGCGTTTCAGTTGGCTTACACGATTTTCCAACCGCTCTGTGGCTGGCTTATCGACGTCATCGGCCTGAAGCTCGGGTTTATGATCTGCGCCACCCTGTGGGCGCTGGCCTGCATCGCCCACGCCGGGGCCGGCAGCTGGCTGCACCTGGCTATATTGCGCTTCTTTATGGGCGGGGCCGAGGCGGCCGCCACCCCGGCCAACGCCAAGACCATCGGCGAGTGGTTCCCGAAGTCTGAACGGCCAATCGCCGCCGGCTGGGCTGGCGTCGGGTTCTCCATCGGCGCCATGCTCGCCCCGCCGATCATCTACTTCGCCCATGCCTCCTTCGGCTGGCAGGGGGCGTTTATGTTTACCGGCGCGCTGGCCCTGCTGTGGGTGGTGCTGTGGTGGGCCTTCTATCAGAACCCGGAAAAGCACCCCAATCTCAGCAAAAGCGAGCTCGAGTACATCAAGCAGGATAACGAAGCGCCGCCGGTGAAACAGCCCTTCTTTACCGCACTCAAAACCGTCTCGAAGAATAAACGTTTCTACGGGATCGCCATTCCCGCGTTTATGGCCGAGCCCGCCTGGGCGGTGCTGAGCTTCTGGGTACCGCTGTACCTGGCCAAAGAGCACGGCATGGATCTCAAGCAGATTGCCATGTTCGCCTGGCTACCGTTCCTCGCCGCCGACCTCGGCAGCGTGGTCAGCGGCTACCTCACCCGCCTGTACGTTCGCTGGTTCGGCTGTACGCGAGTCAACTCGGTGATCGCCAGCTCGGTGACCGGCGCGTTTCTGATGATCTCCCTGGCCCTCGTCGCTATCACCCGCGATCCCTATATCACCATCGTCCTGATCTCCATTGGCGGCTTCGGGCATCAGATCATCTCCTGCATGCTCAGCGCGCTGGTGGTGGAGTCGTTCGACAAGGGACAAATGGCGACGGTGAACGGTATGCGCGGATCCGCGGCGTGGATCGCCAGCTTCCTGTTCTCGTTATTAATCGGGGTGACCGCCGACAAAATTGGCTTCAACCCGCTGTTCATCGCCATGGGTTTCTTTGACCTGATTGGCGCCGTTTTCCTGGTGGCATTTATTGCTGAACGTCGCGCCAAGCGCGCCTGAGAGTGGATGTAAGATATGAAGACGTTGAAACACTGGAGTTTGCATCAACAGCTGGAGCATCACGTTGAACTGACGGTCGATGGCCAGCACACCCTGTGCCTGTACGTACTGGAAGAGAATCTATTCCGCGTGCTGCTGAAACGCCAGGGCCAGCTGGCGCTGGATCGCACCTGGAGCATCGCTCCGCAGCAGGATGTGCCGTGGGAAGGCCGCGCCCGGGATGACCTCAGCGGTTTTAGTCTCCCGGCCTGGCAGCTGACCCAGGAGGGCGATACGCTGACCATCGCCACCCGCCAGCTGCGCGTCATCGTCCATCAGCCGCTGTGGCTGGAGTGGAGCTATCGCGACGACGCCGGGGAATGGCAGCAGCTTGCCAACGACCGCCCCACCAGCGCCTATCTGGCCAATGCCCACGGCGACGGCGTCGCCCACTATCTGAGCCGCCGCAAAGACGAGCGTTTCTATGGCCTGGGCGAAAAGGCCGGCGACCTGCAGCGCACCGGTAAGCGTTATGAAATGCGCAACCTTGATGCCATGGGCTACAACGCCGCCAGCACCGACCCGCTGTATAAACATATTCCGTTCACCATCACGCAACGCAGCGACGTTAGCTATGGCCTGTTTTACGACAACCTGAGCAGCTGCTGGCTGGATTTGGGTAACGAAATCGACAACTATCATACCGCCTATCGCCGCTGGCAGGCAGAAGCCGGCGATATCGATTACTACCTGTTCACCGGTAAACAGGTGCTGGATGTGACCAAGGCCTTCGTCCGTCTGACCGGTAAAACCCTGTTCGGGCCAAAATGGAGCCTCGGCTACAGCGGCTCGACCATGCACTATACCGACGCGCCGGATGCGCAAAATCAGCTGATGAACTTCATCCGCCTGTGCGATGAGCACGCTATTCCGTGCGATTCGTTCCAGCTCTCTTCCGGCTATACCTCGATTAACGGCAAGCGCTACGTCTTTAACTGGAACCACGACAAGGTGCCGCAGCCGAAAGCGATGAGCCAGTCGTTCCACGACGCCGGGCTGAAGCTGGCCGCCAATATCAAACCCTGCCTGCTGCAGGACCATCCGCGCTATGGCGAAGTGGCGGAGTGCGGTCTCTTCGTGCGCGATTCGCAAACCGACGCTCCGGAGCGTTCCAGCTTCTGGGACGATGAAGGATCGCATCTCGACTTTACCAATCCGCAAACCGTGGCCTGGTGGCAGGAAGGGGTCACCAGCCAGCTGCTGGAGATGGGCATTGATTCGACCTGGAACGATAATAACGAGTATGAGGTGTGGGACGGCGAAGCGCGCTGCTACGGCTTTGGCCGTGAAATCGCCATCAAGCATATTCGCCCGGTGATGCCGCTGCTGATGATGCGCGCCTCGATGGAGGCCCAGCAGCGCTTTGCGCCGCAAAAGCGCCCGTATCTCATCTCCCGCTCCGGCTGCGCCGGGATGCAGCGCTACGTCCAGACCTGGAGCGGCGATAACCGCACCAACTGGGATACGCTGCGCTATAACATCCGCATGGGGCTGGGCATGAGCCTTTCCGGGCTGTTTAACGTCGGCCACGACGTCGGCGGTTTCTCCGGCGATAAACCTGAGCCGGAGCTGTTCGTGCGCTGGGTACAAAACGGCGTGATGCACCCGCGCTTTACTATTCATTCGTGGAATGACGACCAGACGGTCAACGAAGCCTGGATGTATCCGGCCGTCACCCCGGCCATTCGTTCCGCTATTGAGCTGCGCTACCGCCTGCTGCCCTATCTGTACACCCTGCTGTGGCAGGCGCATGCCGACGACGAGCCGATGCTGCGCCCGACCTTCCTCGATCATCAGCACGACGCGCAGACCTTCGCCGAATGCGATGACTTCCTGCTGGGCCGCGATCTGCTGGTGGCCAGCGTGGTCGAGCCTGGCGCCCGCCAGCGTGAGGTGTGGCTGCCGGATAATCAGGCCGGATGGTACGATTTCTACAGCCACCAATGGTTCGCCGGCGGCCAGTGGGTCACCCTCGACGCGCCGCTGGAAACGCTGCCGCTGCTGGTGCGCGCCGGGGCCGGACTGCCGCTCAGCGAGCGCATCCGTCATGTTGCTGCGCAACAGGACGATCGCCGCGAACTGCAGCTGTTCCCGCTGAAAGGCGTCGGAACCACTTCGGGTCTGCTGTTTGAGGATGACGGCGAAAGCTGGGGCTATAAACAGGGCGATGCGCTGTGGCTGGAGTGGGAAATGGCGTGCGACAGCAGCACTATCAACCTGAAGGTCAACGCCCGCGGCAATTATCGCCCGGCGTGGAAAGCGCTGAAGCTGTCATTACCGGCGGGAGAAAAACGCAAACTGCTGGTGAATGGCGTCGAAGGAACGGAGTGGAGGCTCTGAGCATATGCCGGGCGGCGGCTTACGCCTCGCCCGGCCTGGATTTAATAATGTTCCCGGATGGCGCTACGCTAATCCGGGCTACAAACTGGTGGCCTCAAAATCCCCGGTGGCGCTACCGCTTACCGGGGCTACAGCACTGTGCGGTTTGGTAGCCCGGGTAACGGACAGTTTCAGTAACCATGGGTACAAGATAGAGCTCTTAAGCTCACAATAGCACGGACCGTAGGCCGGATAAGGCGCAGCCGCCATCCGGCGCGAAAGTGGCTCTTTACCCGCGGTTATTGCCCGGCGGCGCTACGCTTGCGCGGGCCTACAGATCACATGCCAGGCGTAGCCCGGGTAAGGCGTAGCCGCACCCCTGGTAACGAAGCGGGATTACTCGATACCTTTGCTGCGCAGGTAATCTTCGTAGTTGCCGCTGAAGTCGATCACCCGTTCCGGGGTAATCTCCAGCACGCGGGTGGCCAGCGAGCTGACGAACTCACGGTCGTGGGAGACGAAGATCAGGGTGCCCTGATACATCTCCAGCGCCATGTTCAGCGATTCGATGGATTCCATATCCAGGTGGTTGGTCGGTTCATCCATTATCAGGATATTTGGCTTCTGCATCATCAGCTTACCAAACAGCATGCGGCCCTTCTCACCACCGGACAATACTTTCGCCGGCTTCTTGATGTCATCCTGGCTAAACAGCAGTCGGCCAAGGATACTGCGCACCGCCTGCTCGTCGTCACCTTCCTGTTTCCACTGGCTCATCCACTCGAAGACCGTCAGGTCGTTTTCGAACTCGTACTCATGATCCTGCGCATAGTAGCCGAGTTGCGCGTTTTCAGACCATTTCACGGTGCCGTTGTCCGGCTGCAGTTCACCCACCAGGGTTTTCAGCATCGTGGATTTACCCACGCCGTTGGCGCCCAGAATGGCAATCTTCTCGCCCACTTCCAGCAGCAGGTTGACGTTTTTGAACAGCGGACCGTCTTCAAAGCCTTTGGTGAGGGCTTCCACTTCCAGCGCGTTACGGAACAGTTTCTTATCCTGCTCGAAGCGGATAAACGGGTTCTGACGGCTGGAGGCTTTAACCTCTTCCAGCTTGATTTTGTCAATCTGACGCGCGCGCGAGGTGGCCTGACGCGATTTAGAGGCGTTGGCGCTGAAGCGGCTAACGAAGGACTGCAGGTCGGCAATCTGCGCTTTTTTCTTGGCGTTGTCCGCCAGCAGACGTTCACGCGCCTGGGTGGCCGCCGTCATGTATTCATCGTAGTTGCCCGGATAGACGCGCAGCTCGCCGTAGTCCAGATCCGCCATGTGGGTGCAAACCATGTTCAGGAAGTGACGGTCGTGCGAGATGATAATCATGGTGCTGTCGCGATCGTTAAGCGTCTGCTCCAGCCAGCGAATGGTGTCGATGTCCAGGTTGTTGGTCGGTTCATCGAGCAGCAGAATGTCCGGGTTAGAGAACAGCGCTTGCGCCAGCAGGACGCGCAGCTTCCAGCCTGGGGCGACTTCGCTCATCGGGCCGTAATGTTGTTCAACCGGAATGCCCACGCCCAGCAGCAGTTCGCCCGCGCGCGCTTCAGCAGAGTAGCCATCCATTTCTCCATATTTCACTTCCAGGTCGGCCACTTTATAGCCATCTTCTTCGCTCATCTCGGCGAGGGAATAGATGCGATCGCGCTCCTGCTTCACTTCCCACAGCTCGCCGTGGCCCATGATGACCGTATCCAGCACGGTGAACGCTTCAAAGGCGAACTGATCCTGACGCAGCTTACCGATGCGCTCGTTCGGGTCGAGAGAAACGTTGCCCAGCGTCGGTTCGAGATCGCCGCCGAGGATCTTCATAAAGGTCGATTTACCGCTGCCGTTGGCGCCGATCAGACCATAACGGTTGCCGCCGCCAAATTTAACGGAGATATTTTCGAACAGCGGCTTACTGCCAAACTGCATGGTAACGTTGCTGGATACTAGCACGGGGATATCCTGAAAAAAGAGTATGAGGGGTGTGATACAGCAGACATTATGCCAGTAAATGACGCACTTTTCACGGTCTGCGGTAAATTCCGCCGCGGCGCTTGTGCTAAGGTCTTTGTCAGATGCGCCAGAGACTGCGCGCAAACCGTTATTCTGTACGTGATGATGAGGAGTCCCATGACCACCAGCCAACCGCGACATCCGGCCTTTTTATCCCTGCAGGGCGGCATTAATTTTCGCGACCTGGGCGGCCAGCGCGCCGCCGACGGACGCCGGGTACGCAGCGGCAAGCTGCTACGCTCCGGTGCGCTAAACCGGCTAACGGCAGAGGATCTCGACCACCTGGATACCCTGCCGCTCAGCCGGGTGCTCGACTACCGCGACCCCGGTGAAGTACAGCGCACGCCGGACAAACTGAGCACGCTCACCCACTATCTCAACGCGCCGGCCAATCCGCCGATCGGCGAGGTCAACGCGAAGGTCACCGAGCTGAATGCCGTCACCCTTAATGCGCTGAACGGCGAGCAGTTTATGCTGCAACTCTATCGCCAACTGCCGTTTAACAATCCGGCCTATCGCCAGCTCGCCGCATGGCTGACGACCCCTTTCGACGGCGCCTTGCTGCAACACTGCGCGGTCGGTAAAGATCGCACCGGCGTCGGCTGCGCGTTAACCCTGTTCGCCGTCGGATGCGACAGCGAGACGGTGATGGAGGAGTATCTCCTTACCCATGGCATGCTGACGCAGGTGGAGGCCTGGATGCTGGAGATGCTCGGCAACGACCTGACGGCCCAGGGGCGCCAGAGCCTGGCGGCCATCCTGACGGTGAAAGAGTCCTATCTCGCCGCCGCGCTGTCGGCCATTCAGCAGCGCTATGGCAATGTCGACGCCTGGCTGGCGGAAGAGTACCAGCTTACCGCCCCGGTCCGCGCGGCGCTGCAGGCCCGGCTGCTGGAAGACTAACCCTCGTCGCCCCGAACGCCAGGGCGCGGCAGCCGAGGCGACAGGGAAAAAAATGTGATTTCGTACACATCTGATTTACCTGTTCAGCGGAATGCACATATAATGCGCTCCCATCTACTGTCTCAATCATTAACAAAGGCCTGTGTGGCGTTGATTTCGCACACGACATTAAAAACTATGAAATTATCTACACTCTTAGCGGCAGCCTTCGCCATCGTAGGCTTTTGCAATACAGCGTCTGCTGTCACCTATCCTTTGCCAACCGATGGCAGCCGTTTGGTTGGTCAGAACCAGGTCATCACCATTCCGGATGATAACAAGCAGCCGCTGGAATACTTCGCGGCGAAATATCAGATGGGGCTTTCCAACATGCTGGAAGCCAACCCGGGGGTGGATACCTATCTGCCGAAGGGCGGTAGCGTCCTGAACATCCCTCAGCAGCTGATCCTGCCGGATACCGTCCATGAAGGGATCATCATCAACAGCGCCGAAATGCGTCTGTACTACTACCCGAAAGGCACCAACACCGTGATTGTTCTGCCGATCGGTATCGGCCAGTTAGGCAAAGACACGCCAATCAACTGGACCACCAAAGTCGAACGTAAGAAGGCTGGCCCGACCTGGACGCCGACCGCCAAGATGCATGCGGAATACGCTGCCGCCGGCAACCCGCTGCCAGCCGTCGTACCGGCCGGTCCGGATAACCCGATGGGCCTGTACGCGCTGTATATCGGCCGTCTGTACGCCATCCACGGTACCAACGCTAACTTCGGTATCGGCCTGCGCGTGAGCCATGGCTGCGTACGTCTGCGCAACGATGACATCAAATTCCTGTTTGAGAACGTGCCGGTCGGCACCCGCGTGCAGTTTATCGATGAGCCGGTAAAAGCCACCACCGAGCCGGACGGCAGCCGTTACATCGAGGTTCACAACCCGCTGTCGACCACCGAAGCGCAGTTCCAGGGCGGCGAGATCGTGCCGATCACCCTGACTCAGCCGGTACAGGCGATCACCAGCCAGTCTGATGTCGATCAGAACGTGGTCGAGCAGGCTATCCAGAACCGCTCCGGTATGCCGGTGCGTCTGAACTAAGTTCTGCATGACAATAAAAACGGCGGGCCTGATGCCCGCCGTTTTTTTTATCGGTGTTGTGCCGGGCTGCGGCTGACGCCTTGCCTGGCGACTGAACCTGACAACACCCTGGCCCTGCTAAGCGCTGCGCCAACCGGGGCCCCCGGTCTAGCCGTTATTCACCAGAATAATCCCGCCGTGGTCGTAGCGATAGTGGCAGTGGGCGTACTCCAGCGGCGTGCCGTCTTCCAGATAGATAACCTGCTCCACCTCCAGCACCGGATCGGTGGGCTCGCAGTGAAGATGCTGTTTATCCAGTTCATCCGGCTTCATCGCCCGCACCACGCGGTAAGATCCCATCAGCTTCAGCCCCAGCGTCTCCTGGATATAGCGAAACACCGAGCTTTCCAGATGGCTTTTATTGAGCCCCGGCACCAGCCCCACCGGCATGACCGTCAGATCCAGCGACACCGGTTCCCCGTTGAGCAACCGCAGGCGAACAAAGTCATACACCGGGGCATCGGCGTCGATCAGCAGCGAACTCTGCTCCTTGTCAGTGGGAAAACGCACCTCAAAGCGCACCACTTCGCTTTGTACCTCGCCAAGATGCTCCCAGGTTTTGGTGGCGCCGAAATAGTCGCTGCCGGGCAGCTCCCACTGCGACAGCTGAAGGAAATTTTTCCGCACAAAGGTGCCCTGCCCTTTGCGGGTATAGATCAGCCCTTCGACGATTAACTGGCGCATCGCCTGCTGGATGGTCATCCGGCTGGTGCTGAACTCTGCCGCCAGCGCAAACTGGTCAGGTAACGGCGCGCTGGCAGGATACTGCTGGCTGATGATCCGTTTTTTTATTTCCCGCGCGATTTGCAGATACTTCGCCGTCATTCCCCGGTCCTTATACATTCAGTGAGTGGCTGGCGGGCAGGATCCACGGCCTGACCGCCAGAACACCATTACATCACGTCGCCATTGCTGTGGATCACCTGCTTCAGCCACGCATAGCTCTTCTTCGGCACCCGCCGCAGATCCTTGAGGTCATGGTTCTCGCGATTGACGTAGACCACGCCGTAGCGCTTACGCATATCGCCCTGCGAGCTGAGGATGTCGATTAATCCCCAGCCGAGATAGCCGATCACCTGCGCCCCATCCTCAAACATGGCCGCTTTCATGGCGTTGATATGGTCGCGATGGTAGGCGATGCGGTAATCGTCGGCAACCGGATGTTCACCGTCCCACGACTCAATCACCCCGATGCCGTTTTCAATCGGGAAAACCGGCAGGCGCCAGTCGTTATAATAGCGGGTGATAATGGTCCGGAAGCCCAGCGGATCGATCTGCCAGTTCCATTCTGTCGCGTTCAGGAACGGGTTATCCTGATTGCCAAACAGCATATAGTTGTTAACCGCCGTTCCCGGCGGGATCGCATCGCTGTTCAGCGTCCGGCTGGCGTAATAGCTGAACGCCAGATAATCGACCTTCACCGTCGCCATCAGCGCGAGATCCTCCGGACGATAGATATCATCGAACCCTTCGGTGGCGACAAAATGCATCACTTCCGGACTGTAGCCCTCCCCGGCGTAAGCCCGCAGCAGGTTCTGGTTTAAAAACTCGTCCAGCTGCTGGGCGCACAGGATATCGCGTGGTTTGCAGGTCGCCGGATAAACCAGGGCGTGGGCCAGCATCCCGCCCATCAGACACTGCGGCTTCGTCTGATGCAGGTGATCGGTCAGATGGACGTGCGCCATCATCACATGATGCTGGATCAGGTACAGCTCGCGCAGGGTCTTCTCCCCCTGCAGGTAGCCGGAAATCAGAAACGCTTCCGGCGAATGGTACAGATTCTGTTCATTAAAGGTGAGCCAGTATTTCACCTTGTCGCCATAGCAGGCGATCATCTTCTGGCCATAGCGAATAAAGGCGTCCATCACCCGGCGGTCGGTAAACCCGTTGTAGCGCTCCGCCAGCGAGAGCGGCATATCGAAGTGGTACAGACAGATCATCGGCTCGATGCCGCGGGCGATCAGTTCATCAATAAACTGATGGTAGAAGGCGATGCCCTCTTCATTGAACTCGCCGTCTCCCTCAGGGCACACCCGGCTCCAGGCGATCTGAAAACGGTAGCAGTTCATGCCCAGATCCTGCATCAGATCGAAATCTTCCCTAAAGCGATGATAGGAATCGGTCGCCACCTTCCAGTCGGAAGCGAATTCTGCCGGTTGCCGGATATCGTACACCGACATCCCCTTGCCGCCCTCGTTCCACGCCCCCTCCGTCTGCATGCTGGAGACGGAATTACCCCATAAGAAATCTGCCGGTAGTCTGTTCTTCATCCTGCGCCTCGATATATGACTAGTCATTTAAACTTCATGACTAGTCATATATCGAAAAGCGAACGGATGCGCAAAGCCAGGGATCGTTTTCTGTGAGCCGGGCAAAAAAAAGATCGCCCCGGAGGGCGATCCTGTCGAACGACGTGGAGGTCGGCAGACTGCTGCGGAAATCAGGCGCAGAGTTTGAAGAGCCAATAGCCGGTGAGGGCCGCCCACAGCAGCATGGGAATGGAGTAGAGATGGAAACGCCACCAGATCCGCCGATCGCCAGCCATGCGCAGGGCGATGATATTGGCCAGCGAGCCCGGCAGCAGACCAAAGCCCCCCACGTTAACAGCCCAGGCGAGCAGGATCGACGGTGGGACATAATTGAGCAGCAGAATGGTCGAGGGCACATTGCTGATCACCTGCGACAGGCCGATGGCGGTCAGCCACAGTCCACCGCCGGAGAGCGTCCCGACCCCGCTCAGCACCTGGTGCAGCGCCGGAAGCTGGGTCAGCAGATGGACGTCGATAAACATCACCATAAACACCAGCAGCAGCGACCAGTCAACATGGACGATCACCGCCCGGGCCAGCGCCAGAAAGCCCAGCAGCACCAGCGCCAGTCCCCACAGCGCCTGATCCATCTCCAGCGCCGTCAGGAACACCAGATAGAGCCCCAGACAGCTCCAGACGAGCTTAGGCTGCCACGATGGCGCCATATCGCTGCTCTGGTAGGTAAGCCGCTTTGCCGGGAAACAGAACCAGCACAGCGCCAGCAGGGTCAGCATCATTGCCGCCGCCAGGGGCAGCATCTGGCCGATAAACCCAGGGAAAGAGAGACCGGAGCGTCCCCACAGCAAGATGTTCTGCGGGTTGCCGATCGGCGTCAGCAGCGACCCGGCGTTCACCGCCAGCGCTTCGAAAATAATCAGCCGGTTTACCGGGATGGCGCACCACTTCTTCAGGGTCAGGGTCAGGGGCACCACAATAAACAGCGCGACGTCGTTGGTGAGGAAGGTGGACAGCAGCGCCGCCGCCAGCACCATAAACATAGCCAGCTGACGCTCGGTGACAAAGCGGCGGGCCATTTTACGCCCCAGCACGTCAAAATAGCCGCTCAGTTCAATTCCCTTAGTCAACAGCATCAGGCCGCTGAGGGTGATGATGGTATGCCAGTCAATGGCCGCCGGCCAGCTTGCCGGGACAAACGGCACCATCACGCTGAGCACGCAGGCGATAATCAGCAGCAGATGGAGAAAACGGTCGCGCAGCAGCGACTGGACGAAGGGAAGAGTCATGCTTCCTGAGATCCCTGTGTTTGGGTAAATTTCAGGAACATCGCCAGCGTCTCTTCGCTCACGTGATGCTCCATCCCTTCGGCATCACGACGGGCGATCTCCGGACTGACACCGATCGCCAGCAGGAAGTTCTCCACGATTTGATGGCGCTCGCGGCTCTCCTGGGCCAGCTTCTCACCCTCCGCGGTTAAGAATATGCCGCGCCACGGGATCTGTTCGATAAGGCCGACGCTGGCCAGCCGTTTGAGCATCTTGGCGACGGTGGGCTGCGAGACCCCCAGCCGGGCGGCCATATCCACCTGACGCGCCTCGCCCACCTCGCGGATGAGGTCGGAAATCAGTTCAACATAGTCGTCAATCAGCTCGCGTCGATGCGCTTCCCGCACCTGGCGGAACCCTTCAACGTGCTCTTCAACATTTACTAACTGCGTCACTTTTTTTGTTATTGGCTTACCTGCGCGACGGTTCATTGTGCTTCCTCATTCGTGTGACGCGTCAAGCATCATATAAAAAGATCCACATTGTAATGGATTGCGCCAAGAGCACAAAAATTTAACGTTTTAGCCATAGCTATAAAATATAGCCTGTGCTATATCTGTATATAATGCAAACATCCATCAGGGAGTGATGGAGCGAACAGGCAGGAGGAGAGCAGATGAACGAATTCAAGAGGTGCTTAAACGTGTTCAGCCATTCACCCTTTAAAGTACGCTTAATGCTGCTCGGTATGCTGTGCGAGATGATCAACGGTAAACCGCAGCAGGACAAACCCCATCGCTAAGGCGGCGTCGCGGTACGCCGCTTCATTTTTCCGTCATCATCTGCCGCTAAACTGACCGGTTTATCCCGTTTCCCCCACCTTTTTTCAAGTTTTGTAAGCGTCCTCGCAAAACAATCTGTTATGTCTGGTTGACCTTACCATTTACAAGCCCTATCTTTGCACAGCCCTGCCACATTCGCGGCTCGCAGAGACCCTCTTCACGCACTGTCCAGCAGGTTTTACCCCTTGAAGCCAGGGGATGCGCATGGCCTCTTTTTGATTGTTTACTATGAATGTCACCACCCTGAAAGATACGCTGGTCGCCCGCCGACTGGCACTGAACCCATGGACAGGATTCTACTTTTTACAATCGCTGTTGATTAACCTGGCGCTGGGCTATGAATTTAGCCTGCTCTATACCGTGGCATTTACCTGCGTGTTACATCTTCTGTGGCGTGCCTTTCCGCGCGTGCAGAAAGGAGTGGTCGGCGCTTATTCTCTGCTGGCGGCCCTCTACTACCCGTTTGGCCAGGCTTACGGCGCGCCCAACTTCAATACCTTGCTGGCGCTGCACGCCACCAACGTGGAAGAGTCCACGGAAATCCTCACCATCTTCCCGTGGTACAACTATCTGCTGGCGGTATTTATCTTCGCGCTGGGGATCATCGCGGTCCGCCGCAGGATCGTCGAGCAGACCCGCTGGGGAAAAATGGAGACCCTGGGCCTGCTGTTCAGCATCGGGATCTTCTTTCTTCAGCCGGTGCAAAATCTCGCCTGGGGCGGTGTATTCAAGGTGATCGATACTGGTTACCCGGCCTTCCGTTTTGTCAAAGACGTGGTGGTGAATAATAACGAGGTGCTGGACGAGCAGGCGCGGATGGCGCAGCTGGCCGGCATGAAAGATAGCTGGCACGTGCTGGCGGTGAAGCCGAAGTACCATCTCTATGTGGTGGTGATCGGTGAAAGCGCCCGCCGCGACGCCCTCGGCGCCTTCGGCGGCCACTGGGACAACACGCCGTTTGCCAGCTCGGTGAACGGGTATCTGTTTAACAACTACGTCGCCGCCAGCGGCTCGACGCAAAAATCCCTCGGCCTGACCCTTAACCGGGTGGTCGATGGCAAACCGCAGTTTCAGGATAACTTTGTCACCCTCGCCAACCGCGCCGGTTTCCAGACCTGGTGGTTCTCCAACCAGGGGCAGATCGGCGAGTACGACACCGCTATCGCCAGTATCGCCAAACGGGCGGATGAAGTGCAGTTCCTGAAAAACGGCGATTTCGAAGCCAATAAAAACACCCAGGACGAGCAGTTACTGAAGCTGACCGAGCAGGTGCTCTCCACCCAGCGTACCCAGCCGCAGCTGATTGTTCTGCATCTGATGGGCTCGCACCCGCAGGCCTGCGACCGGACCAAAGGCAAATATACGGTTTTCGTCCAGTCGAAAGAGACCTCCTGCTATCTCTACAGCATGACGCAAACCGATACCCTGCTGGCTAAGCTCTACAGCCAGTTGCAAAATTCCGGCGACACCTTTTCCCTGACCTACTTTTCCGATCATGGTCTGGCGTTCAAGGAGCGAGGCAAAGAGGTGCAGTATCTGGCGCACGACGATAAGTTCCAGCAGAACTTCCAGGTGCCGTTTATGGTGCTCTCCAGCGATGACAAAGCGCATAAAGTCATTAAGGCGCAGCGCTCGGCAAATGATTTCCTCAGCTTCTTCTCGCAATGGACCGGCATCAAGGCGGCGGAAATCGCCCCGCGCTATCGGTTTATCTCTGAGCAGAAGGCCGGCCCGGTGTATATCACCAACTTCCAGCTGCAGAAGGTGGACTATTCACACCTCGGCAGCGATGAGTTCACCATCAACTAAAACGACGCGGTCAGCGCCGGCCAACCGGCCGGGCTGGCGGTCAGCAGGCAAAAAAAATCCGCCCCAGGAGGCGGATTTTTTATATCACCGGAGTGATTAGAAGCGGTAACCCACGCCAGCGATCCAGGTGCCGACGTCAACGTTACGAATACGAGACTGCTCGTAGGAGAAGTCCAGAGCAACGTTTTCGATCGGGTTGAACTGCAGACCAGCACCGTAGGAGAAACCGTAGTCGCTCATATCGGATTTATTAGGGAAGTTGTTGTTCTGGAATTTACCGTAACCAACACCCACTACGCCGTAGATGCTTGCCCAGTCGTTCAGACGGTAAGCCGGACCAGCGGTGATGCCGTAGTACTGACCTTTGTTGTAAGTACCGTTGCTGTTATTATCCTTTTCGGTGTAGGTGAAGGAACCGATAACGCCCAGCGGGTTGTTATCTTGCTCGTAACGGTATTTCAGGTTGAAACCGCCAGCTTTGTTCGCTTTACCCTGCATGTCGCTCTGCGCGTAACCGCCGGTTACGGTAGAAGTTGCAGCAAATGCAGTGGTACCTACGGATGCAGCCAGAACAACGGCCAGTGCTGAAAGACGTGCAATTTTATTCATAACCACCTCAAATGTGTTTCTAATAAGTCCTAAGCCTTAAATATATCAAAAACTTTTGGGAAACTCTTTGGAGTTTACATTGTCTAACATACTTTTTCATGTAACCAAAAGTTTCCATATTTCTATAACAATATGGAAAACAAGAGTTTTTGGCGTTAACTTACAGTTTAACGCTCATTAAGAAATTCGCAAGCATCCAGATTAATCCTAATCACCTGGTGAATTTCTCAGCAACTTTCGCCATTGTACTGTTTTTGCCCCTGTTTTTTTCAACAATAGCTCAACCGCCAGCAGCTAATTCCAGTACACTGGAACTTTTACCCCTTTTGACAAAAATTGACAGGAGAAAGGATGCCCGGTCCATCCCGAAAAGCGGCGGCATGGTTGCCGATAGTGGTGATTTTAATCGCTATGACCTCGATTCAGAGCGGCGCATCGCTCGCCAAATCGCTGTTCCCGGTGGTCGGCGCCCCGGGAGTTACAGCCCTGCGCCTGGCGCTCGGGACGCTGATCCTGGTGGTGGTGTTCAAGCCCTGGCGGCTACGTTTCTCTCCGGCGCAGCGCGTGCCGCTGCTGCTGTACGGCCTGGCGCTCGGGGCGATGAACTATCTGTTTTATTTATCCCTGCAGCGTATTCCGCTCGGCGTGGCGGTGGCCCTCGAGTTTACCGGCCCGCTGGCGGTGGCGCTTTTCGGCTCGCGCCGCCCGCTGGATTTTGTCTGGGTGGCGCTGGCGATCCTCGGGCTGTGGTATCTCCTGCCGCTGGGGCAGAACGTGGCGCAGGTGGATTTAACCGGCGCGCTGTTCGCTCTCGGCGCCGGGGCCTGTTGGGCGGTCTATATTCTGACCGGCCAGCGCGCGGGTGAGGAGCATGGTCCAGCCACGGTGGCGATGGGGTCGCTTATCGCCTCGCTGGTCTTTGTCCCGTTAGGTATGGCGCAAGCCACCGATACGCTGTGGCAATGGTCGCTGCTGCCCCTGGGGCTGGGGATTGCCATTCTCTCCACCGCACTCCCCTACTCTCTGGAGATGATGGCCCTGACGCGCCTGCCGACGCGCACCTTCGGTACGCTGATGAGCCTCGAGCCGGCGCTAGCCGCCCTGTCCGGTATGATCTTCCTTGGCGAAACCCTGAACCTCTCCCAGACCCTGGCGCTGGGCGCCATTATCATCGCCTCAATGGGCGCCACGCTGACCATGCAGCGGCAGAGCAAAATCAAGCAAGTCGATATCAATTAACATTCTGTTACGGCGGCGGCCCGCGCCAGTTGCGGGCCTGCCAGCCTTCGCTAACCTTCTGATTGGACTTGTTTTTTCAAATAGCCAACCACTTTGCGCTATCGGAGTGATATGGCCTGCCGATGCCTCAAACTTTAAAACCCTTGCTATACTTAGTCCCGAAGTTACCTGGGACAACGCTCCACATCATTCAGTTTTGAAGTGTGACGAGCATCAATATCAAGAGGATATGAAACGATGAGTACCGCTAAACTGGTTAAATCAAAAGCATCTAATCTGGTCTATACCCGCAACGATGTCGCTGACAGCGAAAAGAAAGCGACCATTGAGCTGTTGAATCGCCAGGTGATCCAGTTCATTGACCTGTCCCTTATCACCAAGCAGGCACACTGGAATATGCGCGGTGCGAACTTTATCGCCGTGCACGAAATGCTGGACGGTTTCCGTACTGCGCTCACTGAGCATCTGGATACCATGGCGGAGCGCGCCGTGCAGCTGGGCGGCGTCGCCCTGGGCACCACTCAGGTGATCAACAGCAAAACCCCGCTGCAGAGCTACCCACTGGATATCCATCATGTTCAGGATCACCTGAAAGCGCTGGCTGACCGCTACGCGGTAGTGGCTAACGATGTGCGCAAAGCGATCGGCGAAGCTAAAGACGAAGATACCGCAGATATCTTCACCGCCGCTTCCCGCGACCTGGATAAATTCCTGTGGTTTATTGAAGCGAATATCGAGTAAGGCTTTGCCGTCGGCCGCAGCGCGGTCGACGGCGCCTTTGCTTTCCCCACCCAGCACTTATTGTTTTTCCCTCCTCCGTTTTCCCTCACCCGCTGGCCCTGCACCATTTCAGGGCATCAAATTGATGAAAATGCGCACAAAAGTAAAACAATTGTAATAATCACCTCACACAATCGTTACGGCGAGATTGTTTTCCCATCAGGGTTTGCGCTAAAAATGGGCTCGTTATTCAGCGACCTCAGGATGCACCAAAATAACGCCCCGTTATGGTGCACTCTTTGCCTGAAACGATCGATATTGTGCAACGGCTACCGCTTCGTTTGTTGAAAAACAACAGCTTGTAAAAGTGGCACGATTTTTTCATTAGGCTAGTCGTTCTCGCAGGGGATCGTCCCGTGGATATAAAAGGAAATGCTATGAAGTCTGTATTTAAAGTTTCACTGGCTGCACTGACCCTGGCTTTTGCGGTTTCTTCCCATGCCGCCAATAAGACCCTGGTTGTCGCCACCGATACGGCGTTCGTCCCGTTCGAATTTAAGCAAGGCGATAAGTATGTGGGTTTTGACGTTGACCTGTGGGCGGCCATCGCCAAAGAGCTGAAGCTCGACTACACCCTGAAGCCAATGGACTTCAGCGGCATTATCCCGGCGCTGCAAACCAAAAATATCGATCTGGCGCTGGCGGGGATCACCATTACCGACGAGCGTAAAAAAGCCATCGACTTCTCTGACGGCTACTACAAGAGCGGTCTGCTGGTGATGGTCAACGCCAATAATAACGACATCAAAGATGTGAAAGATCTGAACGGCAAAGTAGTCGCGGTGAAGAGCGGCACCGGCTCCGTTGACTACGCGAAAGCCAATATCAAAACCAAAGATCTGCGTCAGTTCCCGAACATCGATAACGCCTACATGGAGCTGGGTACCGGCCGCGCGGATGCCGTCCTGCACGATACGCCGAACATCCTCTACTTCATCAAAACCGCGGGCAACGGCAAATTCAAAGCGGTAGGTGAATCACTGGAAGCGCAAAACTACGGTATCGCCTTCCCGAAAGGCAGCGACGAGCTGCGTGAGAAAGTGAACGGTGCGCTGAAAACGCTGCGCGAGAACGGCACCTACAACGAAATTTATAAAAAATGGTTCGGCACTGAACCAAAATAATAAAAACGTACATCGCCGGGCGCAGTCCCGGCGACTTCACAACGGTCTTCCGGCACAGACGTTGCGGGAGACAGTATTTTGGCGGAGGCTTTCCTCTGCTCTCGACACGGTAACAGGAACGTATTATGCAGTTTGACTGGAGTGCCATCTGGCCTGCCATTCCGATTTTGTTGGAAGGCGCCAAAATGACGCTGTGGATTTCCGTCCTCGGCCTGGCCGGCGGCCTGATCATCGGTCTGGTGGCCGGTTTCGCCCGCTGCTTCGGCGGCTGGATCGCCAACCACATCGCGCTGGTGTTTATTGAAATCATTCGCGGCACCCCGATTGTGGTGCAGGTCATGTTCATCTACTTTGCGCTGCCGATGGCCTTTAGCGATCTGCGCATTGACCCCTTCTCCGCGGCGGTAGTGACCATCATGATTAACTCGGGCGCCTATATCGCGGAAATTACCCGCGGCGCGGTGCTCTCCATTCATAAAGGCTTCCGCGAAGCGGGCCTGGCGCTGGGCCTGTCGCGTCGCGAAACCATTCGCCACGTGATCCTGCCGCTGGCGCTGCGCCGCATGCTGCCGCCGCTGGGCAACCAGTGGATCATCAGCATCAAGGACACCTCGCTGTTCATCGTCATCGGCGTCGCCGAACTGACCCGTCAGGGACAGGAGATCATCGCCGGCAACTTCCGCGCGCTGGAAATCTGGAGCGCCGTTGCCGTGATCTACCTGATCATCACCCTGGTCCTGAGCTTTATTCTGCGTCGTCTTGAAAGAAGGATGAAAATCCTGTGATTGAATTTAAAAACGTCTCCAAGCACTTTGGCCCGACCCAGGTGCTGCACGATATCTCTCTGAAAATCAATCAGGGTGAAGTGGTGGTCATTATCGGCCCGTCCGGCTCCGGTAAATCGACGATGCTGCGCTGCATCAATAAACTGGAAGAGATCACCAGCGGCGATCTGATTGTCGATGGCCTGAAGGTCAACGATCCGAAGGTGGACGAACGTCTGATTCGTCAGGAAGCCGGGATGGTGTTCCAGCAGTTTTACCTGTTCCCGCACCTCACGGCGCTGGAAAACGTGATGTTTGGCCCGCTGCGGGTACGCGGCGCCAGCAAGCAGGCGGCGGAGAAGCTGGCGAAAGATCTGCTGGCGAAAGTCGGTCTGGCAGAGCGCGCGCATCACTATCCGTCTGAACTCTCCGGCGGCCAGCAGCAGCGT
The DNA here is from genome assembly GCF_030128585.1 of Klebsiella sp. K5-204. Classification (NCBI taxonomy): domain Bacteria; kingdom Pseudomonadati; phylum Pseudomonadota; class Gammaproteobacteria; order Enterobacterales; family Enterobacteriaceae; genus Klebsiella; species Klebsiella sp. K5-204. The sequence goes on along the minus strand of NZ_JAKUZS010000007.1, from coordinate 219,951 downwards.
GTGGCCATCGCCCGCGCGCTGGCGGTGAAGCCGAAGATGATGCTGTTTGATGAGCCCACCTCCGCGCTCGACCCGGAACTGCGTCATGAAGTGCTCAAGGTGATGCAGGATCTGGCGGAAGAGGGCATGACGATGGTGATTGTGACCCACGAAATCGGCTTTGCCGAAAAAGTGGCCTCGCGACTGATCTTTATCGACAAGGGACGAATTGCCGAAGACGGCAACCCACAGGAGCTGGTGAACAACCCGCCAAGCCCACGTCTGCGGGAATTCCTGCAGCACGTCGCCTGACCCACAACGGCTCTCTCCGTCGCGGAGAGAGCCGCTTTCCAGATTCCTCTTCCCTCCCCTTCCGCCATCGGCTTCTATACTTACCCGTTTACGTTGCAACGGAGGTGCCCATGCCGTGGATCCTGCTTTTGCTCGCTGCGCTGTTTACTCCCCCGCTTTCCGCCGCCGCCCTGCCCGGCGTGCCGACCGCTAATGCCGATAAAACCAGCGCCAGCGAACCCGATGTAGAACAGAAAAGAGCGGCCTATGCCGCACTGGCCGACGTGCTGGCCAACGACTCCGCCCGCCAGGAGCTCATTGACCAGCTGCGTAAAGCGGCCGCCACGCCGCCGCCCGACAGCACCCCGACGCTGACGCCGCCGGCGGTGAAAGAAGAGACCACGGTGCTGGAGAACGTCACGCAGATCAGCCGGGAATATGGCGATGAGTTCTCATCGCGCTTCTCCCAGCTGTGGCGCAATATTACCGGCTCGCCGCATAAGCCCTTTAATCCGCAAACCTTTACCAGCGCCGCCTGGCATTTTTTACTGCTGGCCGGGCTGGTGTTTGCCTTCTGGTGGCTGGTACGCCTCGCGGCGCTGCCGCTGTATCGTAAAATGGGCGAATGGGGACGGCATAAAAACCGCGATCGCGGAAACTGGCTCCAGCTGCCGTTGACCATCGCCGGGGCGTTTATCATCGATCTGCTGCTGCTGGCGCTGACCCTGTTTATCGGTCAGCTGTTGAGCGATCGCCTGAATGGCGACAACCCTACTATCGCCTTCCAGCAGAGCCTTTTCCTCAACGCCTTCGCGCTGATCGAATTCTTTAAAGCCATCCTGCGGCTCATTTTCTGCCCGCGCATACCGGCGCTCAGGCCCTTTAACCTCAGCGACGAGGCCGCCTCCTACTGGAGCCTGCGCCTGAGCGCCCTCAGCAGCCTGATCGGCTACGGCCTGATCGTCGCGGTGCCGATTATCTCCAACCAGGTGAATGTTCAGGTCGGCGCGCTGGCTAACGTCGTCATCATGCTGTGCATTACGCTGTGGGCGCTGTATCTGATTTTCCATAACAAAGCGGTGATTACGCAGGGACTGATCCATCTGGCTGACCGCTCGCTCTCCTTCTTTAGCCTGTTTATCCGCGCCTTCGCTCTGATCTGGCACTGGCTGGCCTGCGCCTACTTTGTGGTGCTCTTTTTCTTTTCCCTGTTCGACCCAGGCAACAGCCTGAAATTTATGATGGGCGCCACCCTGCGCAGCCTGGCGATCATCGGCGGCGCGGCGCTGGTGTCCGGCATTCTGTCGCGCTGGATAGCCAAAACCATCACCCTCTCCCCTGCCACTCAGCGCAACTATCCTGAGCTGCAAAAGCGGCTGAACGGCTGGATCTCCGCGTCGCTGAAGGCAGCGCGTATTCTCACCGTCTGCGTCGCCATCATGCTGCTCCTGAGCGCCTGGGGGCTGTTTGACTTCCGCGAATGGCTGCACAACGATGCCGGGCAAAAAACGGTGGATGTGCTGATCCGTATCGCCCTTATCCTCTTCTTCTCCGCTATCGGCTGGACGGTGCTGGCCAGCCTGATCGAAAACCGGCTGGCTTCGGATATCCATGGCCGCCCGCTGCCCAGCGCGCGGGCCAGGACGCTGCTGACGCTGTTTCGCAACGCGCTGGCGGTGGTGATCAGCACCATCACGGTGATGATTTTGCTCTCGGAGATTGGGGTCAATATCGCGCCGCTGCTGGCGGGCGCCGGGGCGTTGGGGCTGGCCATCTCGTTTGGCGCGCAAACCCTGGTCAAAGACATTATCACCGGCATTTTTATCCAGTTTGAGAACGGGATGAATACCGGCGACCTGGTCACCATCGGTCCTTTGACCGGCACGGTGGAACGGATGTCGATTCGCTCAGTGGGGGTGCGCCAGGATACCGGCGCTTATCACATTATCCCCTGGTCCTCGATCACCACCTTTGCCAACTTCGTGCGCGGCATTGGCTCGGTGGTGGCCAACTATGACGTCGACCGCCATGAGGATCTGGATAAAGCCAGTCAGGCGCTGAAGGCGGCGGTGGACGATCTGCTGGCCCAGGAGGAGATCCGCGGCCTGATCATTGGCGAACCGTCGTTCGCCGGGCTGGTGGGGCTGAGCAATACCGCCTTTACGCTGCGCGTCAGCTTCACCACCCTGCCGCTGAAGCAGTGGACGGTGCGTTTTGCCCTCGACACCCAGGTGAAAAAGCACTTCGACCGCGCCGGGGTTCGCGCCCCGGTACAAACCTGGCAGCAGCTGCCGATGCCGGGCGCCGACAGCCCGGCCGCGGAGTAGTTAGAACGGACGGCGGCGTTTGGCGTCGTCCATAAAGCTCCAGGCGATAAAGCGGCTCTGCTTTTGCCCCTGGGCCATCTCTTTTTTCACCACTTTCACTGCCCCGACCTCGGTCAGCAGGCGGTAGAGCGGCGGCAGATTGTCGCCGCGCGACACCAGCGAGGTAAACCATTTCACCTGGCGGGCGAAGGCCTGACTTTCGCGGATCATCTGCGAGATAAAGGCCACTTCGCCCCCTTCGCACCACAGCTCCTGCTGCTGACCGCCAAAGTTAAGCCCGCTGTCGGCGCCGAGTCCGAGATTGCGGCGCTTGCGCTCACCGCCCGCCCGGGCGCTCTCTGCGGAGTCATGGAACGGCGGATTACACAGCGTGGCGTCATAGGTCTCGTTTTTGTGGATCACGCCGTGGAAGATAGCCTGGCTCTCTTTTTGCCGACGCAGACGGATCTGCCGGGTCAATCCCGGGTTGCCATTGACAATCGCCTGCGCGCTGGCGAAGGCTTCCGGGCTGATTTCGCTGCCGGTAAAGCGCCAGCCGTACTCGTGAACGCCGATCAGGGGATAAATGAGGTTGGCGCCGGTGCCAATATCGAGGATCGTGGCTTGCTTCGGCACTTCGCCGCTGTCCCCGGCCAGCAGATCCGCCAGATGATGAATATAATCGGCCCGCCCGGGCACCGGCGGACAGAGAAAACCATCAGGAATGTCCCAGTGTTTGACCGCGTAGAAATGCGCCAGCAGCGCTTTATTCAACGCCTTTACCGCCTGCGGATTGGCAAAATCAATGGTCTGCTCACCCAGCGGATTGAGCGTAATGTATCCCTGCAGGTCAGGATGCGCCTGGCAGAGCGCGGGCAGGTCGTAGCGTTGATGGTGGCGGTTACGCGGGTGTAACCCCGGTTTCTGGGCTTTCATGACAATCTCCTTTGAACAGCCGCGTAAGATACCCGTTGACGGCCGCTCGGTAAATAAGGGAGTCTGGATATCTCCTTTATCCGTGACAGGTGCAGCATGTACTTTTATCAACCTTCGCAGGGCCACGGCCTGCCGCATGACCCGCTCAACGCAATAATCGGGCCTCGCCCGATAGGCTGGATCGCCTCGCAGGACGCCGAGGGCCAGCGTAATCTGGCGCCATACAGCTTTTTTAACTGTTTTAACTATCGCCCGCCGATCATTGGTTTCGCCAGCAGCGGCTGGAAAGACAGCGTGCGAAATATCGTCGAAACGAAGGAGTTCGTCTGGAACCTGGCGACGCGCCCGCTGGCCGCCGCGATGAACGAAACCTCCGCCTCGATCCCGCACCATGAGGATGAATTCGTGCGCGCCGGACTCACCGCCGCCGCCAGCCGCCTGGTCAAGGCCCCCCGGGTGGCGGAGAGCCCGGTGAACTTTGAGTGCCGCCTGTCGCAATGTATTCAGCTCACCACCGCCGACGGCAACCTTGTCGATACATGGCTGGTGCTCGGCGAAGTGGTCGCCGTGCATATCGATGAATCACTGCTGGAGAACGGCATCTATCAAACCGCCCGCGCTCAGCCGATCCTGCGTGCCGGGGGGCCAAGCGCCTATTACAGTATTGATGACAGCCTGCGTTTTGACATGATCCGCCCGGATGCCCGCTAAATAATATCCCTGGCGCGGGGACCGCCACCCTGCGCCGGTTGCGGGCGAAACGCCTTGTTTTTGCATAAAAAATTCCCTACCGCGCGGGCTGGAAAGGCCTACACTTAAGCTATGTCCCATGCTGTTTATGAGGATATGCTGATGAAAATCACCTCGCTGCTGTTTGCCGCTGCGCTTGCCGCTCAGGCCGACGCGGCCTCTTCCCTGCCGCCGCCCCCCGTACTGCCCTATGACGGGCCGCTGCGTCCTGTCGGCACCGTCTCCGCCTCCGGGGCCCGCACCCTTGACGACCTGGTGGCCGCCCTCGCGGATAAGGCCCACCGTCGTGGGGCGATAGCCTGGCGGGTCAATGCCGCCAGCAGCGGTAACCGGCTGTACGGTTCAGCTATAATTTATCAATAACCCTTTTTTACAGGAGGCAGACAATGGCATCAGGTTGGGCAGGCGACGGCGCCGTACAGGATCAGATCGACAGCACCATTGACGATGCGGTGGCTCGCGCCCGCCGCGAGCTTCCGCACGGCGAAAGCAACAAATTTTGTGATGAATGCGGAGAGCCGATTCCAGAGGCGCGCCGACAGGCGATACCCGGGGTGAGATACTGCGTGAAGTGCCAGCAGGAGAAAGATTTACATAACAATACATTTTCAGGATATAATCGCCGTGGTTCCAAGGATAGCCAGCTACGCTGACTTTCCTTTACCGTTCATGACAGCCTTTCGCATTATCTTTTCGCGCACACTTTTTGGCGATAAATGTCGCAATATGTGCCCTTAAGCGTGCCGGTCTCCCTCGCTCCGCCATCAGACGAAAAGAGTGAGAAATAATTTATTAATAATCAGTAAATTATTAATCATTCAAAAAATTAGATGAAGACTGTGAATTTCCTTCGATTTTATCTCCCGCAAAAAAGCGTGATACTTATCACATCGACGGAACATCGTCCCCTGAACAGAACAACCTGCGAGAGATTAACTATGAAAAACATCAAATATGCTGCCGCTGCCATCGCTCTGACCGCCCTTTCCTTCGGCGCCTTTGCCGCCGAGCCGGTTACCCCCGCTCAGGCTGAAAGCATGAATAAGATCGGCGTGGTGTCTGCGCAAGGCGCAACCACGTTAGATGGTCTGGAAGCGAAACTGGCTGCTAAAGCCGAAGCCGCTGGCGCAACCGGCTATAGCATCACTTCCGCTAACACCAACAACAAACTGAGCGGTACCGCGGTTATCTATAAATAATCGCAGCTCAACCCTGTAAGCCACTGAATTAACCCTGAAAAGACCTTTAATACCCTTGCCTTGCCCGTCCGAGCCACCGGACGGGCTTTTTTTTATCCTGCCGATCCGATCACCAGCAGTCGTTGACGCGGCTGAGCCCCTGCTCCAGGGTTGAGACCTCCCCGCAGGCCAGCAGACAGCAGGCAAGCTGGATCTTCAGCGAGTGGGGTACCGGTTCGACGCCGGCGACGCAGCGCTCGATCCAGCGCGCGGTCACGTCGGGATCTTTTGAGGCCGGCAGAATGACTTCCTCCGCCGCGGCCTCGGTCTGACGGTCGCACAGCGCCCGCACGCCCTGGTCATCGATCAGGCTGATCTGCGGGCAGCGCTGCGGGTTGGCGTACACTTCGCCTTCGGTACCGTGCATCAGCAGCGCGCGGCCACCGGTCTCGCGAAAGAAGCCCGCCACCCTGGGAACATATTCCGGATGCGATACGCTGGAGAGACGTAACGCCTCCCCTTCGCCAAACGGCGTGGCCAGTTTGGCCAACGTATGGGCGCTGTTGCGCACGCCCATCCGCCAGCGCATCGCCAGCTGTTTCTCCAGCGGCGGGCAGAAGGCCCCCACCGGGATATATACCGGTTCATGCCCCTCCAGCTGCGCCTGAGCCTGGCCGGCATGCCGGGTAGCCGGAATGTCCAGCAGGGTAAAAATGGTCTCGGTCAGCACCCGGGTCGGATCGTGACTGACGCCGTGAACCACGACCGGAAACCCCAGCTTGTGCAGGAGCATCGCCAACAGCGGCGTCAGGTTCGCCTGCTTGCGCGCGCCGTTGTAGCTGGGGATAACGATCGGCATCGGCTTGCCTGCCGGCGGGGTCAGGCGCAGAGTATGCTGCTGCATCGCGGCGTAAAAGCCTTTCATCTCCGCTTCGCCTTCGCCTTTGATGCGCAGGGCGATTAATATTCCCCCCAGCTCCAGCTCCGGCACCTCGCCGTTCAGCATCCGCGCGTAGAGCGCACGGGCGGTCTCTTCATCCAGGTCGCGGGCATGATTCTTACCGCGGCCCACCTCTTTTATAATTTTGCTGTACTCCATGGCTCCCCCTGTTGCGTCACGCGCCGGCGTCAACGACGTTTGCGGCCTGTCTGTTTTGCTGTCTGTTTTGCTTTACGTTTTACTATAACCTCCGGGACGCCCGGCTGCTCTATGGGAAAAACAGGCAACGCGTTCAGTAGACGCGCGCCGTAGTTTTTGGTCAACAGACGCTTATCGTAAATCACCACCTCTCCCCAGCAGTGATGGCTACGGATCAGACGCCCCACCTGCTGAATAAGATTAAAGGAGGCGCTGGGCAAACTCTGTACCTCGAAGGGATAACGATTGAGGCTTTTCAGCCATTCGCCTTCGGTGATCACTACCGGGCTGTCGATGGGCGGAAAGGCGATTTTATGGATATGCACCTGGCTTAACAGATCGCCTTTTAAATCGAGACCTTCGGCGAAGGACTGCAGGCCCACCAGCACGCTGCGCTCGCCGCTTTCCACCCGTTTGCGATGCAGCTCCACCAGCCGGTAGCGCGGCTGGTCGCCCTGCACCAGCAGCATCAGGCGCAGATCGGTCACATGCTCCAGGAAGCGATTCATCGCTCGCCCGCTGGCGAACAGCACCAGCATCCCGAGATGTTTCTTGCTCTCCACCTGCTGGCGAAAATAGGCTGCCATCTCGGCGATGTGCTGCTCTTCGTTATCCATCAGCGGTTCATAGCGCATTTGAGGAATAATAATTTTCCCCTGCTCTACGTGGTTGAACGGCGAATCCAGCGCCACGAAGCGGTCGCCCGCTTTCTCCTTCAGGCCGCTCATCTCCTGCAGGCGCGAGAAGCTGTTTAGAGAGCGCAGCGTCGCTGACGTCACCACGATATGCGGCACGCTGCGCCACAGCAGTCGTTCAAGCTGATCGCTGACGCGGATGCCGACGCAGTGGAACCAGACGTGGATCTGGCCGTCGCGCACCACCCGCGTCGCCCATTTGGTCACCGGCGCGCCAGAGGACTGCGCCAGCGACGCCAGACGCCACAGCTTGCTTTGGCTTTCAAACATGCCGAGGGCGCGGTTCATCTGCAGCAGCACCCGATGCAGGCGCACCACGTCATGGCTGCCGGTCTTTTCGCTGAGATCGTTAAGGAACAGCTCCGCCAGCCCGCGCAGCGTCTCGGTGAGCTTCGCCAGCCGCTGGCAGATCTCCATCACCTCCTGCGGCAGTTCGCCCATCGGGAAGCGATGCTCCGCTTCCTGACCGGCGGGCATATAGAGATTGAGAATATTATTCAACGACGCAATCAGCTCGAACAGCTCTTCGCAATGGCCGGCGAGCCGCTCCGCATTGGCCAGCGGCGGCGTGGTTTTCGGGCGGAACTGCTCCATGCAGGTAGCCACCAGCTTGCAGAACAGATCCAGCTGCAGGCGAAACCAGGGGGCGGTGATCTCGGCGCTCATCTCCAGCGCGTCGCGGGCGACGTCCGGCAGATGATGGCCTTCATCGAGGACCAGCAGCAGGTTTTTCGGCTCCGGCAGCACCGCCTCGCTCTCCATCGCCGCCATCACCAGCGCATGGTTGGCCACCACCACTTCCGCCTCCTGAATTTCCCGCCGCGCCACAAAGAACGGACACTCCCGATAGTAGTGGCAGTTGCGGTTCAGGCAGCTGGCCTTATCGGTGCTCAGCCGGCTCCACAGCCCATCGTCGATGGCTTTGTCGGTATGGTCGCGCAGCCCGTCCCAGCGGTAGCTGTCGAGATCCTGCTTCAGCGTCGCGCACAGCTTCTGCTCGGCCTGGTTGTTCGGGGTGAGATCGTCGTCGAGGAAGGCCAGCAGATCCTGCTGCGTCGGCTCGGTGCTGGCCAGCGCCGTCAGATTGCGCGGGCAGACGTAGCGTCCGCGACCGAAGGCGGCGGTGAAGCGCAGGTCGGGGATAATCTTGCGCAGCAGCGGCAGGTCTTTACTGTAGATTTGATCCTGCAGGGCGACGTTGGCGGTGCTGACCACCAGCGTTTTTTGTTCCTCACGGGCGATGGCAATGCCGGGGATCAGATATGACAGCGTTTTACCAACGCCGGTCGGCGCTTCGATAGCCAGATGCCGGCCCTCATCCCCGGCGAGGGTTTTCGCCACATCAGCGATCATCTGCCGCTGCGGGGGGCGGGGAATAAAGTCCGGGATCTGTTCCTGAAGCGCCTTATACCAGGCGGCGATTTGCGCTTTCAGCGCAGCGGTCAAAGCCATGAGAAAACCTGAATACTGTATAAACAGCCACTATTGTGCCATTTTTGCCCGCCCGGAGGTATTGCTTTCTGCTCAGTGTGGAAGCGTGCTCGACAAATAGTGTAATGGAAAGAAAAAGGCCCGCCGCCGCGTAGCGGACAGACGGGCCTGAGCCGTGCTTAACCGCATTCTCGCGGTCCGGGCATCAGCCTGTTATTCGCCAGCCGGTTTACGCGGGCGACGGCGGCGCGGCGGTTTGCCGTCCTGAGTGCGCGCTTTCGGCGCCTCGCCGTCCTGACGACGCGGGGCGCTGCTCTGGCTGCGCGGCTGTCCGCTGCGCCCCTGACCCTGGCCGCCTCGTCCCTGACCCTGACCACGACCGCCGCCGCGCTGCTGGCGACCGTTCTGGATAGGCTCGGCTTTAATGGACGGATCCGGCTCATAGCCGGCAATCGCAATGCGCGGGATCTCTTTCTTCAGCAGGCGCTCGATATCGCGCAGCAGCTTGTGCTCATCCACGCACACCAGCGACAAGGCTTCGCCGGTGGCCGCGGCGCGACCGGTACGGCCGATACGGTGGACATAATCTTCCGGCACGTTCGGCAGCTCGTAGTTCACCACGTGCGGCAGCTCTTCGATATCCAGACCGCGGGCGGCGATATCGGTCGCCACCAGCACGCGAATGCCGCCGGATTTAAAGTCGGCCAGCGCGCGGGTACGCGCCCCCTGGCTCTTGTTGCCATGGATCGCCGCGCTGCGGATGCCGTCTTTGTTGAGCTGCTCCGCGAGGTGGTTGGCGCCATGCTTGGTGCGGGTAAAGACCAGCACCTGCTGCCAGTTGCCTTCGCCGATAAGCTGCGACAGCAGCTCGCGCTTACGGTTTTTGTCAACAAAATGGACGTGCTGGGTGATCTGCTCGGAGGCCGTGTTGCGACGCGCCACTTCCACTTCCAGCGGGTTGTGCAGCAATTTCTCAGCCAGGCCTTTGATCTCGTCGGAGAAGGTCGCCGAGAACAGCAGGTTCTGCCGACGCGGCGGCAGTTTAGCCAGTACGCGGCGGATGTCATGGATAAAGCCCATATCCAGCATGCGGTCCGCTTCATCCAGTACGAGGATTTCCACTTTATCGAGGCTGACGGCGTTCTGGTGTTCCAGGTCCAGCAGACGGCCCGGGGTGGCGACGAGGATATCGACGCCGCCGCGCAGCTTCATCATCTGCGGGTTGATGCTCACGCCGCCGAACACCACCAGCGAGCGAACATTCAGATATTTGCTGTAATCCCGCACGTTCTCGCCCACCTGCGCCGCCAGCTCGCGGGTCGGGGTCAGGATCAGCGCGCGCACCGGGCGACGACCCTTCGCGTGCGGCTCGTTCTGGATCAGGCGCTGCAGCAGCGGCAGAGTAAAGCCCGCCGTTTTACCGGTGCCGGTCTGGGCGCTGGCCATCAGGTCGCGGCCCTGCAGTACCGCCGGGATCGCCTGCTGCTGGATAGGGGTCGGCTCAACGTAGCCCTGCTCAGCGACAGCGCGCAGGATATCGGGATTCAGGCCAAGGGAATCAAAAGACATAACAACTCCGAACCGCCCCGGCCCGGTGAAGGGCGTAGTTTTCAGGGAGATTATTGCGATAAGAGATGGCAAAAACCACAATGCCATGAAGGGGCGCAGTCTAGCAGATTTTGTGACAGGCCGCATAAAATCTGCAAAAGAATGCCGCCCCTGGCTGGCGGGGGGAAGAAGGCCGCTGAGGGCGCTCAGCGGCCAGGCGGGTCGCCGCAGCGCGGTTAACGCAGACGATACTTAATTTTTTCAACGATCTTCGCGGTGGAGATGCCGTAGCGATCGTGGAGGGTCGGCAGCGCGCCGGCTAACAGGAACGCGTCAGGCAGCCCTACGGTATCCAGCTCGCAGCGAACCCCATTGCGCATCAGCAGGGCGGCCACCGCCTCTCCTAACCCGCCGACCGCGGTGTGGTTTTCGGCGGTGACCACCAGGCGACCCGGCTTCGACGCCTGTTCAATAATCGCTTGTTCATCCAGCGGTTTGATGGTCGGCACGTGCAGGACCGCCACGCTGATATTATCGTCCCGCAGCTTTTCAACCGCCTCCAGCGCGCGCATGGTCATTAGCCCGGAGGAGATAATCAACACGTCGTTGCCGTCCTCCAGCAGCTTCGCTTTGCCCAGTTCGAACTGATAGTCGTATTTATCCAGCACCAGCGGCACCTTCCCGCGAAGCAGGCGCATATAAACCGGGCCATGATGATCGGCAATGGCCGGTACCGCCTGCTCAATCTCCAGCGCATCGCAGGGATCGACGATGACCATTCCAGGGATACCACGCATGATCGCCAGATCTTCGGTGGCCTGATGACTGGGGCCATAGCCGGTCGTCAGGCCCGGTAGCGCCGCGCAAATCTTGACGTTCAGATGCTCTTCAGCGATCACCTGATGAATAAAATCATAGGCGCGACGGGTCGCAAAGGCGGCATAGGTGGTGGCGAAGGGAATAAATCCCTCCTTCGCCATGCCTCCCGCCGCCGCCATCAGCAGTTGCTCCGCCATTCCCATCTGGAAAAAGCGATCCGGGAAGGCCTGGGCGAAAATATGCAGGTCAGTATATTTTGACAGGTCCGCTGTCATACCGACGATCGCCGGGCGCTGCGCCGCGAGTTTCGACAGCGCGACGCCGAAGGGCGCAGAGACGGTGGCCTGGCCTTCATCGGCAATCGAAGCGATCATCGCCGACGTTTTTAAACGGGGTTTACTCTGGCTCATTACAGCACTCCTTCCGGTTTGTTAGCGTCCAGCACCGCAATCGCTTTTTGCCATTCGTCGGCATCGACGCGAATAAAATGGTTCTTATCGCGGGTTTCGAGGAACGGCACCCCTTTGCCCATCAGCGTGTCGCATAAAATGACCCGCGGCTGGTTGCCGGAATAACTTTTCGCGTTGTCAAAGGCGGCCATCACCGCCGACAGATCGTTACCGTCCACGCGCTGCACGTACCAGCCGAAGGCGGCCCATTTATCCTGCAGCGGCTCAAAGCCGAGGATTTTGCGTGAATCGCCGTCGGCCTGCTGTTTGTTGACGTCGACAAGGTTAATCAGGTTGGTCAGGCCATAGTGAGCCGCCGACATCGCCGCTTCCCAGGTCGAACCTTCATCCAGCTCCCCATCGGACATCGAGTTATAGACCCAGGTCTTGCTCTGTTTCTGCCGCAGGCCGAGCGCCATGCCGACGGCGATAGACAGCCCCTGCCCCAGCGAGCCGCCGGACATCTCCATCCCCGGGGTGTAGGTCGCCATGCCGGACATCGGCAGGCGGCTGTCGTCGGAGCCGTAGGTTTCCAGTTCCGCTTCCGGAATAATGCCCGCCTCCAGCAACGCGGCATAATAAGCGATAGCGTAATGGCCATGAGAAAGCAGGAAGCGATCGCGCCCCTCCCACTCAGGATCTTCCGGGCGATAGGTCATGGCGTAACTGAAGGCGGTAGCCAGCACATCGGCATACCCCAGCGCCTGGCCAATATAGCCCTGCCCCTGAACTTCCCCCATTTGCAGGGCATAGCGGCGGATACGCCACGCCGCCGCGGCGACTTTTTGTGATTCGGTGATGTTCATCTCTGTGCCTCGCTTAGTGAATTAACATGCCGCCGTTAACGTCCAGGGTGATACCGGTGGAGTAGGAAGAGAGGTCGCTGCCGAGGAACAGCGCGGCGCGGGCGATGTCCACCGCGTCGCCGAGGCGGTTCATCGGAATGCCGGCAAGAATATTGGCCGTCATGTCGTCCGTCAGCTTGCCGGCGGTAATGTCGGTCTGAATTAGCCCCGGGGTGATGCAGTTAACGCGGACGTTGTCCGGGCCAAGCTCGCGCGCCATCGCCCGCGCAAGGCCGAGCACGCCGGCTTTTGCCGCGCTGTAGTGCGGACCGCCGAAGATACCGCCGCCGCGCTGGGCGGAAACGGACGAGATGCAGACGATGCTGCCGGATTTTTGCGACCGCATCGTGGGGATCACCGCCTGTGACATCAGCAGCGTGCCGCGCAAGCTGACATCGAGCACCGCGTCATAGTTGGCGCGCTTGATGTCCATTAGCTTCAGCGGCTGGGTGATCCCGGCGTTATTGACCAGCACATCGACCCGGCCGTATTTCGCCAGAATCTGTTCGATGGCCGCCTGCACCTGCACTTCGTCGGCGACGTTCGCCGCCAGGCCGAGATGGCCTTCGCCCAGCGCCGCCGCGGCGGTTTTACTGGCTTCGCCATTGAGGTCGATAATGACCACTTTCGCGCCGTTTTCGGCGAATAATTTCGCGGCCGCAAAACCCAAACCGCGTGCGGAGGCCGCGCCAGTAATAATGGCGACTTTATCTTTTAATAACATAGTTTCACTCCATGACATTACGTCATATTAATTAACAGGATCTATTTTCGTTATTGTGGCTCATCGAGGAAAAGAATCACCACCAAACCGATTGCGGCGCAGATACCAAAATAGGTAAAGACAGAATTAAAGCTCCCCGTTTTATCCAGTAAGAAACCGGCCACCATCGGCGCCACAAATCCGCCGAGGTTGCCGCCGCTATTAATAATGGAAGAGGCGATCGGATAGGTTTTGCTGTCCGAAACGGCCATACCGTAGGCGGTAAAAGCCGGCCAGCCGATATTCAAACAGAAACCGACAAAGAATAAACCAATACAGACCGCCAGGCTGCTTGCCGGTATATTCAGCATAATTAACATCATGACTACGGTTGATACCGCTGTGAATATCATGGTTGGTTTACGCCGACGGCCTAATAATTTATCCGAAATCCATCCGCCGCCAATCGCGCCAATAAAGCCGCCGATGCACGGCATACTGGCCACGAACCCCATACTCATCACATCGAAACCGCGCTCTTTCACTAAATACAGCGGGATCCAGGTTAATAATCCATATAACACGCTGACCATCATAAAATATGCGAGGCAGTCTCCTAGAATATTTTTTGAGGTAAATAATCCCTTCGCCGTATCCACAGGCGGCATTTTTTTCACCCGGATAATTTTATCCAGCCAGGTGAAGCGATCGGCGATTAATATATTTTCACGTACACCGTCATTATGATGGCTGTCCCGCCCGGCATTAATCTCTGCCAGTTCGCTTGGAGATACGAATCCGCTTTCCGCGGGCTTTGACTTCACCAACAGGTACCACGCTATCGCTGCTACGATCCCGGGAATAGCAAAGGAGAAAAAGACCCACCGCCAGCCCCAGGTCACCGCAATCCACACCGCCAGCGGCGGCACGATAATCGGGGCAAACATGGTCGCCGCGATGTAAACGCCGGTTGCCGTGGCTTTCTCTTTCGGCGGAAACCAGTTGTTTATCGTCGACGCCAGCCCCACCGGGCAGGGACCTTCGCTTAGTCCCAAGCCCAGCCGCACCAGCTTCAGGCCAAATACGGAGCTCACCGTGCCCATCAGCCAGGTAAAAGCGGAGAAGCCGAAAATAGATAGCGAAACCAGCCCTCGAGTGCCGCGTCTGGCGATGAAAAAGCCGGCCGGGATCTGGCTGACCGCATAGCCGAGGAAAAACATACTGGCAATCGCTCCGGCCTCAAAATTATTGATATGAAATTCATCAATGATAAACGGCAGTACCGCGCCGATGTTCGTTCTGTCGGCGTAATTGATGGCATACACCAGGAAAATCATCGTCAAAACCACAAAACGATATTTTGTTTTCCTGGCGTCAGTACAGACCAGCGTATCTATACGTGACATAGGGTTTCCTCATCTTATACCTCTTCCACTTCGCCGTAGGTTGCCGCCAGGGATCGCCGCGTTTCACGCGCCCTGGCGCAACAAGAGAGACATGTCTTTTCGCACAGCGAAACAGGTGGTTAGGTGTTTTATTATTGCGATCCAAGCGCATCGCAGTTTGTGATCAGGCCTGTGAGGGGAATATAACAACCCAAAAATGAAAAGGTATTCAAAAAAGCTCAATTATGATTGAGAAAAATTGAGTTAGTGACTCCCCGCAAATTTTAGCCTTTACTGAGAGGCGCGATTTTAACGAGATAAATTGTTAAGCCCATCACAAATTAAAAGGTTATTTTCGCTTTTCCCTATGCTGTTCATCACGGCTGCGCCACGCTGTTCGCCATTTTCTTTTATTCGCGCCCCGCGCAGGATGCCGCCATGAGTCAACCGCTGCCCAATAAAAATCTGCCGATGCCCTCTTTACGCAATATCCAGGCTTTTATTGAAGTCGCCGCAACCGGCAGCCTCAACCTGGCCGCAGAGAACCTCAACATTACCGCCTCGGCGGTCAGCCACCAGATAGCCAGTCTGGAGCACTTGCTGGGAAAAAAACTGTTCTCCCGCAGCAGCAAAGGCGTGATGTTAACCGCAGTGGGAGAAAAATATCTCAAAGAGGTCTCCGGAGCGCTGAATATGATTGGCCAGGCCACCAGCCAGGTGATCAACGATATTCATCAGGATTATTTACGCATTCACTCAGCGCCGAGCTTCGGCCTGCTGTGGCTGATGCCGCGGCTGAATAAATTCCGTCAGGCATGGCCGGAGCTAAAAATTAGCCTGACCTGCTCTTACGAAAGCATTCAGTTCTCCCGGGATAATATTGATATCGATATTCGCC
Source organism: Klebsiella sp. K5-204 (assembly GCF_030128585.1). Lineage (NCBI taxonomy): Bacteria > Pseudomonadati > Pseudomonadota > Gammaproteobacteria > Enterobacterales > Enterobacteriaceae > Klebsiella > Klebsiella sp. K5-204. The sequence goes on along the minus strand of NZ_JAKUZS010000007.1, from coordinate 204,600 downwards.
ACGGGCTGTCGCAGTGGCCGACGCTGCTGGTCAGGACCATTAAAAATGAGTGCGTCCTGCCCTACAGCGCCTCCTCTTATTTAGCCCGCCATGCGGTTCGCGCCCCGGAAGATCTGCTGGCCTGCGATCTGATCCATTCCGACAGCACCTTAATTAACTGGAGCAACTGGCTGTCGTGGCACAAGGTCCGCGGCTGGCACAAAAACTTTATCTTTAATTTCGACCGGTCGTACATGAGCATCGAGGCGGCCCGGATGGGGATGGGGGTGATCCTGGAAAGCAATCTGCTGGCCGGCGGCCACGTGCGTCAGGGGCAGCTGACGCCGGTGTTTGCCGACGAGCGGAGTATGCCGGTCGGCGCGCACCACTTCGTCCTTCCCCACGCCAATGAACAGAAGGAAAAGGTCCAGCGCTTCTTCGCCTGGGTCGCCGGGGAGCTACAGGAAGACGGTTTTCATATTTAGTCCAGGCTGGTGGACAAACCGCCAGTCGGCGCCTAAAGTTAATCAATCGATTGATTAATTTTTTCAGAGCGCGATGACCAGCAAAGGCGAACAGGCAAAAAGCCAGCTTATCGCGGCCGCTATCGCCCAGTTTGGCGAGTACGGCCAGCATGCCACCACCCGCGATATCGCCGCCCAGGCCGGGCAGAATATCGCCGCTATCACCTACTATTTTGGCTCGAAAGACGACCTGTATCTCGCCTGCGGCCAGTGGATCGCCGATTTTATCGGTGACAATTTTCGCCCGCACGCCGAAGCGGCGGAGGCCCTGCTCGCCGGAGAGTCGCCGGATCGCCAGGCGATCCGCGCCCTCATCCTCAGCGCCTGCCATAACATGATTCTGCTGCTGACCCAGGATGATACGGTCAACTTGAGCAAATTTATTTCCCGGGAACAGCTGGCGCCCACCGCCGCGTACCATCTGATCCACCAGCAGGTGATCGCCCCCCTGCACCACTATCTCACCCGGCTGATCGCCGCCTGGACGGGTCGCGATGCCGGTGATACGCAAATGATCCTCCATACCCACGCCCTGCTGGGCGAGGTGCTCGCTTTCCGTCTCGGGCGTGAAACCATCCTGCTGCGCACCGGCTGGACGCAGTTTGACGCGCAAAAAACCGAACAGATTTTTGAGGTCATTACCTGTCATATCGATTTCATTCTGCATGGGTTATCGCAAAGGAGTTTGGGCTGATGAAAAAACCCGTCGTCGTCATTCTGCTGATCGTGATTCTTCTCGCCGCGCTGGGCGGCGGCTGGTGGTGGTACCAGAGCAGCCGGCAGCAGCCGCTGACTCTGTATGGCAATGTCGATATCCGCACCGTCAATATGAGCTTCCGCGTCGGCGGCAGACTGGCCTCGCTGACCGTCGACGAAGGCGACAGCATCCGCGCCGGGCAAACCCTCGGCGAGCTTGACCGTGCCCCCTATGAAAACGCCCTGCTGCAGGCGCAGGCCAACGTCTCCACCGCCCAGGCGCAGTATGACCTGATGATGGCCGGCTACCGCTCGGAAGAGATTGCCCAGGCCGCGGCGGCAGTGAATCAGGCGCAGGCCGCTTACGACTACGCGCAAAACTTTTATCAGCGCCAGCTGGGTTTACGCGCCAGCAGCGCCATTTCCGCCAACGATCTGGAGAACGCCCGCTCCTCGCGCGACCAGGCGCAGGCAACGCTGAAGTCAGCGCAGGATAAACTGCGTCAATACCGCGCCGGCAATCGTCCGCAGGAGATAGCCCAGGCCAAAGCCAGCCTCGAACAGGCGCAGGCGGCGCTGGCCCAGGCTAAACTGGACCTGCACGACACCGTGCTGACCGCCCCTTCCGACGGCACGCTGATGACCCGCGCCGTCGAGCCCGGCACCATGCTCAACGCCGGCGGCACCGTGCTAACCCTCTCCCTGACCCATCCAGTATGGGTCCGCGCCTACGTTGACGAGAAAAACCTTGGCCAGGCGCAGCCGGGACAAGCAGTGCTGCTCTATACCGACAGCCGGCCGGATAAGCCCTATCACGGCAAAATCGGCTTTGTCTCGCCGAGCGCTGAGTTCACGCCGAAGACTGTCGAGACGCCGGACCTGCGCACCGATCTGGTCTACCGTCTGCGCATCGTGGTAACCGACGCCGACGGCGCGCTGCGCCAGGGGATGCCGGTGACCGTCTCCTTTGACAACGGGAACGGACATGAGTGAGGCCGTCATCGCCTTAAACGGCCTGAGCCGCCGTTTCCCCGGGATGGACAGGCCAGCGGTGGCCCCGCTGACCTGTACGATCCGCGCCGGCTACGTCACGGGACTGGTAGGCCCCGACGGCGCAGGGAAAACCACCCTCATGCGGATGCTCGCCGGGTTGCTTAAGCCTGATGAGGGCAGCGCCAGGGTGATTGGCTTTGATCCGCTAAAAGACGACAGCGCTCTGCACGCGGTGCTCGGCTATATGCCGCAGAAGTTCGGCCTGTATGAAGATCTGACGGTGATGGAAAACCTCACCCTGTACGCCGATCTACGCAGCGTTACCGGCGAGGCGCGGAAGAAAATTTTCGACCGCCTGCTGGAATTCACCGCCCTTGGCCCGTTCACCGGGCGGCTGGCGGGCAAGCTCTCCGGCGGCATGAAGCAAAAGCTGGGGCTCGCCTGTACCCTGGTGGGTGACCCGAAGGTGCTGCTGCTGGATGAGCCCGGCGTCGGCGTCGATCCGATCTCTCGCCGCGAGCTATGGCAGATGGTGCACGAGCTGGCCGGCGACGGCATGCTGATCCTGTGGAGCACCTCTTATCTCGATGAAGCCGAGCAGTGTCGTGATGTGCTGCTGATGAACGAAGGCAAACTGCTCTATCAAGGGGAGCCGACGGCCCTGACGCAAACCATGGCCGGGCGCAGCTTTCTGGTCTCCAGCCCGCAGGAGAACAACCGCCGCCTGCTGCAGCGGGCGCTGAAGCTGCCGCAGGTTAGCGACGGCGTGATTCAGGGCAAATCGGTGCGTCTGATCCTGAAAAAGGAGGCGCGCATCGATGAGGTTCAGCAACATGACGATATGCCATCGCTGCAGGTGACCGACACCGCGCCGCGCTTTGAAGACGCCTTTATCGACCTGCTCGGCGGCGCCGGGACCGCCGAATCGCCGCTGGGGGCGATTATCCATCGCGTTGACGGCAGCAAAGACGAAACGGTGATTGAGGCGCAGTCGCTGACTAAAAAATTTGGCGATTTCGCCGCCACCGACCACGTCGATTTCCAGGTCAAGCGCGGCGAGATCTTCGGCCTGCTCGGCCCCAACGGCGCAGGGAAATCCACCACCTTCAAAATGATGTGCGGCCTGCTGGTGCCCACCTCCGGCAAAGCGCTGGTGCTGGGGATGGATCTCAAGGTCAGCTCCGGCAAGGCGCGTCAGCATCTGGGCTATATGGCGCAAAAATTTTCGCTGTACGGCAACCTCAGCGTCGAGCAGAACCTGCGCTTTTTCTCCGGGGTCTACGGCCTGCGCGGCCGGGCGCAAAATGACAAAATTGCCCGCATGAGCGATGCCTTCGGTCTGAACAGCATCGCCCGCCACGCCGCCGACGAGCTGCCGCTCGGCTATAAGCAGCGGCTGGCGCTGGCCTGCTCCTTGATGCATGAGCCCGACATTCTTTTTCTCGACGAACCCACCTCCGGGGTCGATCCCCTCACCCGTCGCGAGTTCTGGCTGCATATCAACAGCATGGTGGATAAAGGGGTGACGGTGATGGTCACCACTCACTTTATGGATGAAGCGGAGTATTGCGACCGCATTGGGCTGGTCTATCACGGCAAGCTTATCGCCAGCGGCACCCCGGACGCGCTGAAGGCCCAGGCGGCGGATGACAACCAGACGGACCCGACCATGGAGCAGGCGTTTATTACTCTGATTAACCGTTGGGATAAGGAGAATGGCCATGAGCAGTAATCTCCTCTCCTGGCGGCGGGTCCGCGCCCTGTGCGTCAAAGAGACCCGGCAGATCGTCCGCGATCCCAGCAGCTGGCTGATTGCGGTGGTGATCCCTCTGCTGCTGCTGTTTATCTTCGGCTACGGCATTAACCTCGACTCCAGCAAGCTGCGGGTGGGGGTTCTGCTGGAGCAGCAGAGCGAAGAGGCGCTGGACTTCGTGCATACCATGACCGGATCGCCCTATATCGACGCCACCGTCAGTGACAATCGCCAGCGGCTAATTGAGCTGATGCAGGCCGGTCGCATCCGCGCGATGGTGGTCATTCCGGTGGACTTCGACCGCCAGATGGCCCGCCCCGGCGCCACTGCGCCGCTCCAGCTCATCACCGACGGCAGCGAGCCCAATACCGCTAACTTCGCCCAGGGCTACGTGGAGGGTATCTGGCAGATCTGGCAGCAGCAGCGGGCGGAAGACCGCGGCGAGACCTTTGAACCGCTGATCGACGTGCAGATGCGCTACTGGTTTAACCCGGCGGCCATCAGCCAGCACTTTATTATCCCCGGGGCGATCACCATTATCATGACCGTGGTCGGCGCCATATTGACCTCGCTGGTGGTGGCCCGCGAATGGGAGCGCGGCACCATGGAGGCGCTGCTGTCGACGGAGATCACCCGCGCTGAACTGCTGCTGTGCAAGCTCATCCCCTACTACTTCCTCGGCATGCTGGCGATGCTGCTGTGTATGCTGGTGTCGGTGTTTATTCTCGGCGTCCCCTATCGCGGTTCGCTGCCGATCCTGTTTGTCATCACCAGTCTGTTTTTGCTCAGCACCCTGGGGATGGGACTGCTGATCTCGACGATCACCCGCAACCAGTTTAACGCAGCGCAGGTGGCGCTGAACGCCGCCTTTTTACCGTCGATAATGCTGTCCGGGTTTATTTTCCAGATAGACAGCATGCCGGCGGTGATCCGCGCGGTGACCTATGTGATCCCGGCGCGCTATTTCGTCAACACCCTGCAAAGCCTGTTTCTGGCGGGCAATATTCCGGTGGTGCTGCTGGTGAATGTGCTGTTTTTGATTGCTTCGGCGGTGATGTTTATCGGCCTGACGTGGCTGAAAACCAAACGGCGTCTGGATTAGGTTTTGCCCGGTGGCGCTGCGCTGACCCGGCCTACGGTTTAACCAACATCGATTATACGGTTCGCCGAACCCGTAGGCCGGGCGTACGCAGTGCCGCCCGGCGTTGTTGAATGGGCCAAAGGAGCTATTATGTTTCACCGTTTATGGACATTGATCCGCAAAGAGCTGCAGTCGCTGCTGCGCGAACCGCAGACGCGGGCGATTTTAATCATGCCGGTGCTGATTCAGGTGCTGCTGTTTCCCTTTGCCGCGACGCTGGAGGTGACCAACGCCACCATCGCCATCTATAACGAGGACAGCGGTCGCCACGCGGTGGAACTCACTCAGCGCTTTGCCCGCGCCAAAGCCTTTACCCACGTCCTGCTGCTGAAAAGCCCGCAGGCGATCCAGCCGACCATCGATGAACAAAAAGCCCTGCTGGTGGTGCGCTTCCCGGCGGATTTCTCACGCAACCTCGACAACTATCAAACCGCCCCGCTGCAGCTCCTGCTCGACGGGCGCAACTCCAACAGCGCGCAAATCGCCGCCAACTATCTGCAGCAGGTCGTGAAAAATTACCAGCAGGAACTGCTGGAGGACAAAGCGAAGCCGAACAATAGCGAACTGGTGGTGCGCAACTGGTATAACCCGAATCTCGACTACAAGTGGTTCGTGGTGCCGTCGCTCATCGCCATGATCACCACCATCGGGGTGATGATCGTCACCTCGCTGTCGGTGGCCCGCGAGCGCGAGCAGGGCACCCTCGATCAGCTGCTGGTCTCGCCTCTCGCCACCTGGCAAATCTTTGTTGGTAAAGCGGTGCCGGCGCTGATCGTCGCCACCCTGCAGGCGACTATTGTGCTGGCGATTGGTATCTGGGCCTATCAGATCCCGTTTGCCGGCTCGCTGCTGCTGTTCTATTTCACCATGGTGATTTACGGTCTATCGCTGGTGGGCTTTGGCTTATTAATCTCATCGCTGTGCGCCACGCAGCAGCAGGCGTTTATCGGCGTGTTCGTCTTTATGATGCCGGCGATTCTTCTCTCCGGCTACGTTTCACCGGTGGAAAACATGCCGCAGTGGCTCCAGGATCTGACCTGGATAAACCCGATCCGCCACTTTACCGATATCACCAAGCAAATTTATCTGAAGGATGCGAGTCTGGAGATTGTGTGGGGAAGTTTGTGGCCGCTACTGGTCATAGCGGCCACCACCGGCTCAGCGGCGTATGCGATGTTCCGAAGAAAGATTGCGTAATTTTTTATCTTTCGCCAGCAGCGAGACCACCGCCGGGCCTGCCAGTATCACCAGCCCGGCGAGGGCCAGCAGCAGGTTGTTGTGCAGCACGCGCGACAGCAGCCACAGCGCTATCATGGCGGCGCCGAAGTACCAGGTGGTGGTGAGCTCCTCAAGGAAGTCTCCCACATCGCGCCAGCGCGCCTCGTGATGACGCTGCAGAAACAGCATCGCCAGCAGCGTGACGCTGTAGAGGACGCACAGCCCTAATCCGACGCGCACCAGCGCGCCGCTCATCCATCCCATCACCAGCACTGCCACGACCAGTAGATGCAACATAATCTGCCAGCAACTAAGACCTGTTGCGACGCGTACACGTTGTTGCCACTTCATGGCTTCTCTCCTGAAGGATTTTTCTCTGCTACTCAGAGTACCGCACTTTACGGAAAATTCCGTAACACCGCATCTTTTTGTGACGTCTACTACACTATTTTATTCAGGAAAGTGACATTTACTGGAGAATTATGGCTGAGCCAACGTCGGGATTTTCGTTGAACGTGCTGACAATTAACACCCATAAAGGCTTTACGGCGTTTAATCGGCGTTTTATTTTGCCCGAGCTGCGCGAAGCCGTTCGCAGCGTCAGTGCTGACATAGTTTGCCTGCAGGAAGTGATGGGCGCTCATGAAGTTCACCCGCTGCATATCGAAAACTGGCCAGATACGACCCATTACGAATTTCTCGCCGACACCATGTGGAGCGACTACGCCTATGGGCGCAACGCGGTCTATCCGGAAGGTCACCATGGCAATGCCGTGCTGTCGCGCTTCCCGATTGAATACTATGAGAATCGCGATATCTCGGTCGGCAACGGGGAGAAACGCGGCCTGCTGTACTGCCGCATCGTGCCGCCTCAGAGCGGCGTCACGATTCACGTCATTTGCGTTCATCTCGGACTGCGTGCCGACCAGCGGCAGGCGCAGCTGGGGATGCTGACGGAATGGGTCAACACCCTGCCCGCCGGCGAGCCGGTGGTGGTGGCCGGGGATTTTAACGACTGGCGTCAGCAGGCTAACCAGCCGTTAAAAGCCCAGGCGGGGCTGGAAGAGATTTTTACCCGCGCCCGCGGACGCCCGGCGCGCACCTTTCCGGTCAGTTTTCCGCTGCTGCGCCTCGATCGCATTTACGTCAAGAACGCCCACGCCAGCCGCCCGAAGGCGCTGGCCCTCAAACAGTGGCGGCATCTGTCCGATCATGCACCCCTTAGCGTGGAGATTCATTTGTGAAATGTCGTTGGCAGGAAGGCAACCGCATTACGCTACTGGAGAACGGCGACCAGTACTATCCGGCGCTGTTTGCGGCCATCGGTCGCGCCAGCCGGCGGGTGATCCTCGAATCCTTTATCTGGTTTGAAGATGAGGTCGGCCGACAGCTGCACGCGGTTCTGCTGAAGGCCGCCCGCCGCGGCATCCAGGTGGAAGTGCTGCTTGACGGCTACGGCTCGCCGGATCTTAGCGATGAGTTTGTCGGCGAACTGACCGCCGCCGGGGTGATTTTCCGCTATTACGATCCGCGCCCTAAGCTGATGGGAATGCGCACTAACCTGTTCCGTCGCATGCACCGTAAAATCGTGGTGATCGACGACACCACCGCCTTTGTCGGCGGCATTAACTACTCCGCCGAACATATGAGCGACTATGGCCCGGAGGCGAAGCAGGATTACACGGTGCAGGTCGAGGGGCCGGTTGTGCTCGATATTCTGCAGTTCGAACTGGAGAATCTGCCCAACAGCGAAACCGCCCGCCGCTGGTGGCGCCGTCGTCGCCATCAGCCGGAGATCAACCAGACCCCCGGCGAGGCGCAGGCGCTGTTCGTCTGGCGCGATAATCAGGATCACCGCGACGATATCGAACGCCACTACCTGAAGATGCTGACCAGCGCCCGCCGGGAGGTGATAATCGCGAACGCCTATTTTTTCCCCGGCTACCGTCTGCTGCATGCGATGCGCAATGCCGCGCGGCGCGGGGTGCGGGTGAAGCTGATCGTCCAGGGCGAACCGGATATTCCAATTGTGAAATTTGGCGCCCACCTGCTCTATCACTACCTCGTCAAAGGCGGCGTGCAGATCTACGAATATCGCCGCCGTCCGCTGCATGGCAAAGTCGCCCTGGCGGACGACCACTGGGCCACCGTTGGGTCGAGCAACCTGGACCCGCTCAGCCTGTCGCTGAATCTGGAAGCCAATCTGATCATCCACGACCGGGTGTTTAACCAGACGCTGCGCGATAACCTTAACGGGCTTATCGCCCGGGATTGCCAGCGGATCGATAAAGCAATGCTGCCGAAACGCAACTGGTGGCGGCTGGGGGTGAGCGTGATGGCCTTCCACTTTCTGCGCCACTTTCCGGCGTGGGTCGGCTGGCTGCCGGCCCATACTCCGCGGCTGGCCAGGGTCAGCCCGCCGGTGCAGCCGGAGATTGAAACGCAGGATCGCGTCGAGTCACCTACCAGGGATAATCCACTATGAGCAAATCGCACCCGCGCTGGCGGATGGCAAAAAGAGTGCTGACCGTGCTCTTTTTTATCGCCGTGATCGTCCTGCTGGTGATTTACGCGCAGAAGGTCGACTGGCAGGAAGTGTGGAAGGTGATCCGCGGCTACGATCGGCTGGCCTTGTTCAGCGCCATTGCGCTGGTCATCGTCAGCTATCTGATCTACGGCTGCTACGATCTGCTTGGCCGCGCCTGGTGCGGACACAAGCTAGCGAAACGCCAGGTAATGCTGGTGTCGTTTATCTGCTATGCCTTCAACCTGACCCTCAGCACCTGGGTCGGCGGCATCGGCATGCGCTACCGGCTGTACTCCCGGCTGGGGCTGAACAATAGCACCATCACCCGTATTTTTTCCTTAAGCATCACCACCAACTGGCTGGGCTATATCCTGCTCGGTGGGGTGATCTTTACGGCGGATCTGGTGAAGCTGCCGTCGCACTGGTACATCAGCCAGACCACCCTGCGGATTATCGGCGGAGCGATGCTATTTCTCACGCTGTGCTATCTCTTCGGCTGCGCGTTCGCCAAACGCCGTCACCTGACGATCAAAGGCCAGCGGCTGGTGCTGCCCTCCTGGCGATTCGCGCTGCTGCAGATGGGGGTCTCGGCGGCGAACTGGATGGCGATGGGGGCGATCATCTGGCTGCTGTTGGGTAGCGAGATTAACTATTTCCTGGTATTGGGAGTACTGCTGGTGAGCAGTATCGCCGGGGTGATTATCCACATCCCGGCCGGGATTGGCGTGCTGGAGGCGGTGTTTATCGCCATGCTCTCCGGGGAAGAAATTTCGAAGGGGGCGATCATCGCCGCCCTCCTCGCCTGGCGCGCGCTCTATTATTTCCTGCCGCTGCTGCTGGCGACGGTGGCCTATCTGCTGCTGGAGAGTCGGGCGAAAAAGCTGCGGCAAAAGAACCAGCGCAAGCTGGCCCGCGAGTGAAATCGCCCGGCGGCGCTGCGCTTGCGCGGGCCTACGGGGTGTGAGCCTGTGAGGGGGGTCCTCCAGGCCGGGTAAGGCGCAGCCGCCACCCGGAAACATCACCGGTACCGCGCCTGGCGTCTCGTCCGGCGGCGCTGCGCTTGCGCGGGCCTACGGGGTGTGAGCCTGTGAGAGGGTCCTCCAGGCCGGGTAAGGCGCAGCCGTCACCCGGCAACATCACGGGTACCGCGCCTGACGTCTCGCCCGGCGGCGCTGCGCTTGCATGGGCCTGAACGCCAGCCGGACTGTTTCCGGGAGAGGGGAAGCACTGCCGTGTGGTTGTTTATGTTATCTGTGGCTTCAGCGTAGTTTGCGCTCCCGGCTAGTCTTCTGCGTTATGTCTCTTACGGCGCGGGGAGCGCACAGGGGGCGGCCAGTCGCCGCCGCCCCCTGTACCCCCGGGCTCCGGCCAGCAAAATCGCCACTGCGTGGTCCCTTCGACTTATCCCTGCAGGCTTCGGGTCGGGCCGAGGCAGCATCCATGCAAAACACGGCCCTCAGCCCGCATCCATGCGGGCTGCCCCGGCCTTCCGGGAACGTCTCAGCGATTTTGAGGCCGTCAGCACCGGCAGTTTCAGCAAGGCTGGTGAACAAATGAACGACACCCTGTAGGCCGGGTCAGGCGCAGCCGCCACCCGGCAAAAAAACGGCGCAACAGGGTTGCCTGGAAGGTAATCAAGCTTGCCCGGCGGCGCTGCGCTTGCCGGGCGTTCGGAGATGCAACCTCTTGATATAAAGAGGTTAGCGGCGATTGCCCATAATACGTAGCAGCATCAGGAACAGGTTGATGAAATCCAGATACAGCGTTAAGGCGCCGAGGATCGAGTATTTACGCAGCGTGGCGCTGTCGCGGGTATCAATCTGCTCGCCGATATTTTTCAGCTTCTGGGTGTCGTAGGCGGTCAAGCCGACAAACAGCACCACCCCAATGTAGGTCACGGCCCACATCAGCGCCTCGCTCTTCAGCCACAGGTTGACCAGCGACGCCAGTACGATGCCAATCAGCCCCATAAACAGCATGCTGCCGAAGCCGCTCAGATCGCGTTTAGTGGTGTAGCCGTAAAGGCTCATCGCCCCGAACATCCCGCCAGTGACCACAAAGGTGCTGGCGATGGACGAGTAGGTATAAGCGATAAAAATGCTCGACAACGTCAGCCCGGTGAGCGCCGAATAGAGCATAAACAGGGTGGTCGCCATCCCGGCGCTCAGCCGCTGTACCATCCCCGACAGCACAAACACCAGCGCCAGCTGGGCGATGATCAGCCCGAAGAAGGTGATTTTGCTCGAAAAGACGAACATCATCACCGCCGGGGTGTTAGCCGCAAACCACGCGATAAACGCCGTCAGCAGCAGGCCAACCGTCATCCAGCCGTACACCTGCGCCATATAAGTCTGCAGGCCGCTGCGGCCCTGCACTATTGAATCGGAACGCGGATATCTGTCCATGACTCTCTCCTGATTAACAAAGTTTCACTCTGTAAGCGTATCACACTACCAGCGCTCTGCCGCCTGGCGATCGCTGTCGCGGGCGTCGACCCAGCGCTCGCCCTCCGGCGTCGCCTCGCGTTTCCAGAACGGCGCGCGGGTTTTCAGGTAGTCCATCATAAACTCGCCGGCGGCGAAGGCGCTGCCGCGGTGGGCGCTGGTGACGCCGACAAACACAATCTCTTCCCCCGGCCACATTTCGCCGATGCGATGGATAATGGTTACCCGGCCCAGCGGCCAGCGCTCGCGCGCCTGGTCGACGATCTCCGCCAGCGATTTCTCGGTCATCCCCGGATAGTGCTCGAGGGTCAGCGCTTTCACGCTGTCGCCGAGGTTGTGATTGCGCACTTTGCCGGTGAAGGTGACCACCGCGCCGTCTTCATCGCGTTCGGCCAGCCAGGGATACTCCTCGCCGACGCTAAAGCGCGCCGGGCTAACGACGATACGAGTTTGCGTCATGTCAGCCTCCGGTGACCGGCGGGAAGAACGCCACTTCATCCCCGCTGGCGACAGGATGGTCAAAGGCGGTCAGCGTCTGGTTAACCGCCGCCAGCAGTTTGCCCTCCTCCAGGGCCAGCGCCCAGCGATCGCCGCGAGCGGCAAGCTGCTGACGCACAGCCTCAACGGTGGCCAGGTCGCTGGCGTCGAGAGTCAGCGAATCAGTACCCACCAGCTCGCGCACCTGGGCAAAAAACAGAACCTTAATCATGGCGTTCGTCCACCTTAAAATCGCCGGACTTGCCGCCGCTTTTCGCCAGCAGACGCACCGGGCCAATCACCATATCCTTCTGCACCGCTTTGCACATATCGTAAATGGTCAGCGCGGCAACCGAGGCGGCGGTAAGGGCTTCCATCTCGACGCCGGTTTTGCCGGTCAGGCGGCAGAGCGATTCGATGCGCACCCGGTTATGTTCCGGCTGCGCCTGCAGATTGACTTCCACTTTGCTGAGCATCAGCGGATGGCACAGCGGGATCAGCTCCCAGGTGCGCTTGGCCGCCTGGATCCCGGCGATACGCGCAGTGGCGAAAACGTCGCCTTTATGGTGGCTGCCGTCGATAATCATCGCCAGGGTCGTCGCCTGCATCTCGACATAAGCCTCAGCGCGCGCTTCGCGCACCGTTTCCGCTTTGCCGGAGACATCCACCATATGGGCTTCGCCCGCGGCGTTAATATGGGTCAGTTGTGACATAAATTATTTCTTCAGGTGAGGAATAAAATTACAAGGACGGGTGCGGGCATCCAGCTGCGGGGCAATAATGTTGTCCCACGCGGTGCGGCAGGCTTTCGTCGAGCCCGGCATGGCGAAGATCAGCGTGTGGTTGGCGACGCCGGCCACCGCCCGGGACTGCAGCGTCGAGGTGCCGATCTCTTCGAACGACAGCATGCGGAACACTTCGCCAAAACCTTCCACCTCACGGTCAAACAGCGGCAGCAGCGCTTCCGGCGCCTGGTCCCCTTCGGTGAATCCGGTCCCGCCGGTGATCAGCACCACCTGCACCTCATCGCTGGCGATCCACGCCGATACCTGGGCGCGGATGGCGTAGCGGTTCTCTTTGACTATCGCCTTATCGACGACATGGTGCCCCGCCTCCTGCGCCGCCTCACGCAGCCAGTGGCCGGAAGTGTCGTCCTCTTCGCCGCGACGACTGGAAACGGTAAGAATAGCAATACGGGTCGGAATAAACTCAGCGCTAGCCTGGCTCATCTGAATGCTCCTTTCGAATACGATTATCCGCCAATATAGGACAGGTTCTGCGTAATGCCGGTGTTGCCCTGATGCAGGAAATGGGTCTGCTTTTTGTGGGTTAAGGCTTCGGCGATCCGCGCTTCCAGCGCAGCCTGCTGCCGATCATCGGCCATCAGGTCGCGCAGGTCGACGCCGCCTTCGCCAAACAGGCACAGGTGCAGTTTGCCGACGGAGGAGACGCGCAGACGGTTGCAGGTGGCGCAGAAGTCTTTTTCGTACGGCATGATGAGGCCGATCTCGCCGGCGTAGTCCGGATGACAAAAGACCTGCGCCGGACCATCGCTGCGCTGGCGGATCTGGTGGATCCAGCCGCGGCGCAGCAGCTCGTCGCGCAGCACCATGCCGGAGAGATGGTGACGGCGGAACAGGTCGCTGCCCTCGCCGGTTTCCATCAGTTCAATAAACCGCAGCTGAATTCGACGCGGCTGGATCCACGCGAGGAAGGTATCAAGCTGGTGATGGTTAACATCGCGCATCAGCACGGTATTCACCTTCACCTTGTCAAAGCCCGCGGCGAAAGCGGCGTCAATCCCGTCCATCACCTGGTGGAATTTGTCCTGGCCCGTGATGGCATGGAACTGGCGGGCGTCGAGGCTATCGACGCTGACGTTGATCGCCGTCAGCCCGGCATCGCGCCAGCGTTCGACATCGCGCGCCAGGCGGTAACCGTTGGTGGTGACGGCAATCTGACGGATCGCCGGGTTTTCACGCACGGCGGCGATGATCTCGGTGAAGTCACGGCGCAGGGAGGGTTCCCCACCGGTGAGGCGAACTTTTTCAGTGCCCAGCGCGGAGAAAGCGCGCGTAACCCGGCGCACTTCGTCTACGCTGAGAAAGCCGTTGTTATTGACGGCGCCGGGCTTGTAGCCATCCGGCAGGCAGTAGGTACAACGAAAATTGCACACATCGGTAATCGACAGACGCAGGTAATAAAACTTACGCGCGAATGCATCGGTAAGCTGTGAGGCCATATACACCTTTCCAAATACGGGAGACGCGGTCATTTCTTCCCACGCCCTGGCGACAACCGGCGGCGTCGCGGCCAAACCGCCATATCTTTTGACACAGGCGAAGAGGCTAGAGTGTTAACAGGTTATGCCGATAGTAGCGCGTTCCAGGCGGTTTCGCCATTTGCGATTTCGCTATATACTCTTGTATATATCGCTACCTTCGTGCATTTTCGTTACAGAATAGCCATAAATCATCTTTTTGCCTTGATATCGGTCAGTTTGTCGGGCTCCTCCCATCGTCTTTTAGGGGTAGATCGGGTAGTGTGTGGCCGTTTATGTGAAATAAGGAATTTCTATGCGCAATCGTACATTCGCTGACCTGGATCGGGTGGTGGCGCTCGGCGGCGGGCATGGTCTGGGTCGGGTGATGTCCTCCCTCTCCTCGCTGGGCTCACGGCTGACCGGCATTGTGACCACCACCGACAACGGGGGATCCACCGGGCGGATCCGCCGCTCGGAAGGCGGCATTGCCTGGGGCGATATGCGCAACTGCATCAATCAGTTAATCGCCGAGCCGAGCGTGGCGTCGGCGATGTTTGAGTACCGTTTTAGCGGCAATGGCGAGCTTTCCGGCCATAACCTGGGAAATCTGATGTTAAAGGCGCTGGATCACCTCAGCGTGCGGCCGTTAGAAGCGATCAATTTGATCAGAAACCTGCTCAAAGTGGACGCTTTTCTTATTCCGATGTCGGAACAACCGGTGGATTTAATGGCGCTCGATCATGAAGGCCATGAAGTATACGGTGAAGTGAATATCGATCAGCTGGATAGCGTGCCGCAGGAGTTGATGCTCACCCCGCCGGTACCGGCCACCCGCGAGGCGGTAGAGGCCATCGCCGAAGCCGATCTGATCCTCATCGGCCCGGGCAGTTTCTATACCAGCCTGCTGCCGATCCTGCTGCTTGACGAGATGGCCCAGGCGCTGCGCCGCACTCCGGCGCCGATGGTGTTTATTGATAACCTCGGCAAAGAGCACAGCCCGGCCGCGAGGCTCTCGCTGGCGGAGCGCATCGCGATTATGGAGCGCTACGTGGGCAAGCGGGTGGTGGATGCAGTCATCGCCGGCCCAAAAGCCGATATCAGCGGCATCGACGACCGGCTGGTGATCCAGACGCCGCTGGAAGCCAGCGACGTGCCCTATCGCCATGACCGGGCGCTGCTTCGCGGGGCGCTGGAGAAAGCGCTCCAGCTGCCGGGCTGATCCTGCGCGCCGAAGGCTCGGTTTTCGGCGCACCTTAAAATCTTAAGGTTGTCTTAAAACAGAGCTGGCACTATACCCTTATCTCTTCCTGTGGGTATGTACTATGTCGTTATTGCCTCTGCGTCGGCCGGTCGTCAGCCGCACGACTTATCTGATTATTTTCGCGGTCTATATCGGGCTTTTTCTTAACCTCGCCTTCTACCGCCAGGCGTATACGCTGCTGCCGGTGAACAACCTGCACACCGCGCTGGTGTTTCTGAGTATGCCGCTGGTGGCATTCAGCGTGATGAATATCCTCACCACCCTCGCCTCGTTCCTCAAGCTTGACCGGCTGGTGATTAGCCTTTTTATTCTGCTCAGCGCATCGGCGCAGTACTTCATCTGGAGCTTCGGCGTGGTGATCGACCGCAGCATGATCACCAACATCCTCGACACCACCCCAGCGGAGAGCTTTGCCCTGCTCTCCGGCGAAATGATCGTTGTCCTTGGACTCTCCGGGGTGCTGGCGGTGCTGGTCGCCTGGTGGGTTAAAATTCGTAAACCGGCCACGCTATGGCGCGGCGTGGCCTGGCGCCTGGTGAATATGGTGGCCTCCGCGCTGCTGATCGTCCTGATTGCCGTCCTCTTTTATAAAGACTATGCCTCGCTGTTTCGCAACAACAAGGAGCTGGTGAAATCCCTGAGTCCCTCCAACAGCATTGTGGCGGTGAACTCCTGGTATGCGCACCATCGCATGGACAACCTGCCGCTGGTGAAGATTGGCGAAGATGCCAAACAGAAACCGGTGATGCATAACGGTCCCCGTAAGAACCTGACGATTGTGGTGCTGGGCGAAACTTCCCGGGCGGACAACTTCTCGCTGGGCGGATATCCGCGCGACACCAACCCGCTGATGCAACAGGACGGGGTGATCTACTTCCCGCACACCACCTCCTGCGGAACCGCCACGGCGGTCTCGGTGCCGTGCATGTTCTCCAACATGCCGCGCGCGCACTATGACGAAGAGCTGGCCCATCATCAGGAAGGGGTGCTGGATATTCTGCAGCGCGCCGGCATTCAGGTGTTGTGGAACGACAACGATGGCGGCTGCAAGGGGGCCTGCGATCGGGTACCGCATCAGAACGTGACCGATCTGAAGCTAACCGGGCAGTGCATCGACGGCGAGTGCTACGATGACGTGCTGTTCCATCATCTCGACAGCTATATCGATAACCTGCAACAGGATGGCATTATTGTGCTGCATACCATCGGCAGCCATGGGCCGACGTACTACAATCGCTATCCGGCTGAATTCAAAAAATTCACCCCAACCTGCGACACCAATGAGATCCAGGGCTGTACCCGGGAGCAGTTGACCAACACGTATGACAACACCATCCTGTACGTCGACCACGTGGTGGATAAAGCGATAAAACTCCTGCAGGCGAAACAGGACAAATTCACTACCAGCCTGGTCTATCTTTCCGACCACGGCGAGTCGTTAGGGGAAGATGGGGTCTATTTGCATGGTCTGCCGTACTCTATCGCGCCCGATACGCAGAAACACGTGCCGATGGTGATGTGGCTCTCTGCCGACTACCAGCAACGCTACGGCATTTCCGCGCAGTGTCTGCAGCAGCGAGCGAAAAAAGAGAATTACTCGCAGGATAATCTGTTCTCCACCCTGCTCGGCCTGCTCGGCGTCAGCACCCACGAGTACCAGGCGGCAGATGATATTTTAACGCCATGTAGAGAGGCTGGTTGATGAAAATCTTAGTCATTGAAGACGATGCGCTGCTGTTGCAGGGGTTAATCCTGGCGATGCAAAGTGAAGGATACGTGTGCGACGGCGTCTCCACAGCGCACGAAGCGGCGCTGTCGCTGGCCAGCAATCACTATAGCCTGATCGTGCTCGATCTTGGCCTGCCGGACGAAGACGGCCTGCATTTTCTCGCCCGCATGCGACGGGAGAAAATGACTCAGCCGGTGCTGATCCTCACCGCCCGCGATACCCTTGAGGATCGCATTAGCGGTCTCGACACCGGCGCGGATGACTATCTGGTGAAACCCTTTGCCCTGGAAGAGCTGAACGCGCGCATTCGCGCCCTGCTCCGTCGGCATAATAATCAGGGCGATAACGAAATCAGCGTCGGCGACCTGCGCCTCAACGTCACCCGTCGCCAGGTGTGGCTCGGTGAGACGGCGCTGGATCTGACGCCGAAGGAGTATGCCCTGCTATCGCGACTGATGATGAAAGCCGGCAGCCCGGTACATCGCGAGATCCTCTACAACGATATCTACAGCTGGGACAATGAGCCAGCGACCAATACCCTGGAAGTGCACATCCACAACCTGCGCGATAAGATTGGCAAATCGCGGATCCGCACCGTCAGGGGCTTCGGCTATATGCTGGCTAACCACAACGAGACGGAATAGACCATGGCTCTGTTTGCAACCGAAAACTGGACCATGCGCCACCGGCTGCTGTTGACCATCGGCGCCATTCTGGTGGTCTGTCAGCTGATCAGCGTCTTCTGGCTATGGCATGAGAGCAAAGAGCAGATCCAGTTGCTGGTGGCCAGCGCCATCGAAGGGCACAACAATCAGAAGCATGTGGAGCATGAGGTAAGGGAAGCGGTCGCCAGCCTGCTGGTGCCGAGCCTGTTGATCGTGGGTCTGGCGCTGTATATCAGCATGCTGGCGGTACGCAAAATCACCCGCCCGCTTTCACGTCTGCAAAGCGAGCTGGAGAGTCGCACGCCGGACAACCTCACCCCCATCGTGCTCAGCGAATCGGTACCTGAGGTGACGGCGGTGACCACCGCCCTGAATCAGCTGGTTTCCCGCCTCAATCTGACCCTTGACCGCGAACGGCTGTTTACCGCCGACGTGGCGCATGAGCTGCGCACCCCGCTGGCCGGGCTGCGGCTGCACCTTGAGCTGCTGGCGAAAGTGCATGGCATGGGCGTCGACCCGCTGATCCAGCGCCTCGACCAGATGACCACCAGCATTTCGCAGCTGCTGCAGCTGGCACGCGTCGGTCAGTCCTTTTCCGCCGGCAGCTATCAGCAGGTGCTGCTGCTGGATGACGTGGTCAAACCGCTGCAGGATGAGCTGGAGACCATGCTGGCCGAGCGCCAGCAACGGCTGCTGCTGACGGATGTCGAAAGCGAGGCCGTCGTCTCTGGCGACGCGACGCTCATCCGCGTCATTCTGCGCAATCTGGTGGAGAATGCCCATCGCTACAGCCCGCAAGGGTCGACGATCCGCGTGTCGGTGAAAGCGGGTCTGATGCCGGTGATGGCAGTGGAAGATGAAGGACCGGGAATTGATGAGGCGAAAAGCGGCGAACTCAGTAAGGCCTTTGTACGCATGGACAGTCGCTACGGCGGCATAGGGCTTGGACTGAGCATCGTCACGCGCATTGCTCAGCTGCATGACGCCCAGTTCTTTTTGCATAACCGCCAGCCGGGGCCAGGGGTCCGCGCGTGGGTGTTATTCCCGCGGCGTGCGGGTCAGAACGTCAGCACCCACTGATGGAAGAAGGCAACAATAATGACCAGGGCGGTGGCGACCGCCAGATATTCACGGAAGTTGATTTTTTGCATGGGCACTATCCTCATCAGGTTGAGGATAGTGTCGCCTGGCGAGATTAAGCAAACATTAAGAAGGCCGCTTTGCGGCCTTTTTTCTTCTCCGCCGTGGGTTATCTGGCTGCGGAACGGTCAGCGCAGCGCCGTACCTTCACTGCCCCCTCGCCTATCCCCGTCCGGCGGTATGCGCCAACACTCAGGAGGCGGCGATAAACAGTTCGCGCAGCTGATGCAGCTGGTCGCGAATTTGCGCCGCCTCTTCGAACTCGAGGTTCTGCGCGTGCTGCATCATCTGCCCTTCCAGCTCGTGGATTTTCTGCTGCAGCGCTTTTGGCGTCATATCCACGCCGCTGAGCCCGGCAGGCTCGACGGCCTTCGCTTTACCGCGCCCTTTGGCTTTGGTTTTCGCCAGGCTCTGGCCCAGCTGCAGGATATCCACCACTTTCTTGTTCAGCCCCTGCGGCACGATGCCATGCTCTTCGTTGTAGCGCTGCTGCTTCTCCCGTCGCCGCTCCGTCTCACCGATGGCTTTCGCCATCGAGGGAGTGATCTTATCGCCGTACAGAATAGCCTTGCCGTTGACGTTGCGCGCCGCGCGGCCGATGGTCTGGATCAGCGAGCGTTCGGAGCGCAGGAAGCCCTCTTTGTCCGCATCGAGGATCGCCACCAGCGACACCTCCGGCATATCCAGCCCCTCACGCAGCAGGTTGATCCCCACCAGCACGTCAAACTCGCCAAGACGCAGGTCGCGGATAATCTCCATACGTTCGACGGTGTCGATATCCGAGTGCAGATAGCGCACCCGCTCGCCGTGCTCCTCAAGGTACTCGGTTAAGTCTTCCGCCATCCGCTTGGTGAGGGTGGTGACCAGCACGCGCTCGTTGATGGCCGTGCGCAGGCGGATCTCCGACAGCAGGTCGTCGACCTGGGTGGCCACCGGCCGCACTTCGATGATCGGGTCCAGCAGACCGGTCGGACGCACCACCTGATCCACCACCTCGCCGCCGGATTTATCCAGCTCGTAGGCGCCGGGGGTCGCCGACACGTAGATGGTTTGCGGCGCCAGCGCTTCGAATTCTTCAAACTTCATCGGCCGGTTATCCAGCGCCGACGGCAGGCGGAAGCCGTACTCCACCAGCGTCTCTTTGCGCGCCCGGTCGCCGCGGTACATGCCGCCGATCTGCGGCACCGTGACGTGGGATTCGTCGATCACCAGCAGGCCGTCTGCCGGCAGGTAGTCGAACAGGGTGGGCGGCGGCTCGCCGGGCCCGCGCCCGGAGAGGAAGCGCGAGTAGTTTTCAATGCCCGAGCAGTAGCCCAGCTCGTTCATCATTTCGAGATCGAACTGGGTGCGCTGGGTTAAGCGCTGCTCTTCCAGCAGCTTGTTGTTGGCCAGCAGCACCTTGCGCCGCTCCGCCAGCTCCAGCTTAATCTCTTCCATCGCCTGGACGATGCGTTCCCGCGGCGTCACGTAGTGCGTCTTGGGATAAATGGTGTAGCGCGGCACCGTCGATTCCACATGGCCGGTAAGCGGGTCGAACAGCGACAGGCGCTCAACTTCTTCGTCAAACAGCTCAATGCGCAGGGCGATATCGTCGGATTCCGCCGGGAAGACGTCGATCACCTCGCCGCGCACGCGGAAGGTGCCGCGCTGGAAGGCCTGATCGTTGCGGGTATACTGCAGCTCGGCCAGGCGGCGCAGGATCGCCCGCTGGTCAATCAGCATCCCCACCGTCAGATGCAACATCATTTTCAGATACAGGTCCGGGTCGCCGAGGCCGTAGATAGCCGAGACCGAGGCCACCACCACCACATCGCGCCGCTCAAGCAGCGCTTTAGTGGCCGACAGGCGCATCTGCTCGATATGTTCGTTTACCGAGGCGTCCTTCTCAATGAAGGTATCTGAGCTGGGGACGTAAGCTTCCGGCTGGTAGTAATCGTAGTAGGAGACGAAATACTCGACGGCATTCTCGGGGAAAAACTCTTTCATCTCGCCGTAGAGCTGGGCCGCCAGAGTTTTGTTTGGCGCCAGCACCATCGTCGGCCGCTGCAGATCGGCAATCACGTTGGCGATGGTAAAGGTTTTACCGGAGCCGGTGACCCCCAGCAGCGTTTGATGCGCGAGCCCATCCTCCAGCCCCTCTTCCAGGCGGCGGATGGCTTCCGGTTGGTCTCCGGAGGGGCGAAAGGCGGAATGCAGAACAAACGATTTACTCATCAATCAGAACCTGAAAAAGATTTAGCGGCCGGTGTTTAATTCTACCCCTCGGGCCGTTTTTTGCCAACAAAATATACTGGATATTTAAACAGTACGTGATTATGATAGCGCCACGATTTGGCCTTTTTTGCCGGCAACCGGGATATAAAACGCGCGCCGGGCGGAATAATCCTCCGGCCGTCAGGGTTATCCCCAGAAATTTTTACCTTTTAACATTTGTCAAGCGGACGGGTGAAAGTTTTATGGCAGAAGATGACGCTTTTCTTACACCCATTGATTTTATCTAACAAGCTGATATTTAATGCTTTTAAAGAAAAGACGCCTTTCGCGCCAATTCAGCCGCAAGCCGCGTACGCTCTAGCTTACCGCAGGTTTTCTAACTCTAATACACAAGGTTATCCACAGGAATAGTGGATAACTGTCTGCAGCCCAAGACCGCCGCCGCCCGGCGCAAATCGTCTGGCGGCCTAAACCGCGCGGCGAAAAATTTTTATCGAACTATTTTTGATAACTATCCGCTTAAAGCCGCTCGATTTTTGCTGCTTTTTGCACCACCCTTTAGCGTCGGGCACCGGAAAAGTGCAGCCCCGGCGCTGGCTGTGCCTGATGGTATCGGCGTTTAGCGTTTTTTTCCGAGCGTTCTTTTTCCTGGCAAGAGTTTTGCAGCATCTTTCTGTCGCCCTGACGCCAGGATAAGGAGAAAACGTCCATGTTGAATTTACAGGCAGTAAATCACTTTTACGGCAACCAGCATTCGCTGTGGAATGTCGATCTTGAACTACGCCCGGGGGAGTGCATTGGCGTACTGGGACGCGAGGGCATGGGAAAAACCACCCTGGTTAACTGCATTGCCGGGCATCTGCCGGTGGCCAGCGGCCGGATGACCTGGCATGACATTGGCGCCCCGCCGCAGGATCTCACCCCCCTGTCGGCCCAGTCGCGCAGCGCCATCGGTATCGGCTATGTGCCGCAGGATAAACGCATCTTCTCCCAGCTCAGCGTGGAAGAGAATCTACATATTGCCCTCGCGGCCGGGAAACCCGGGGCTAACGCCAGCGGCGGCGAAATCTATGAACATTTTCCCGAACTCTATGCCCTACGGCAGCGCAAAGGCGCCTCGCTGAGCGACGACGATCAGTACCAGCTGGCGCTGGCCAGGGCGCTGATTGTCCAGCCGCGGCTGCTGATCCTTGATGAACCCTCGCGCGGCAGAGGGCCGCGCTGTCTGCAAAAGCTGGCGGATCTGCTGCTGCGGTTGAATCGCGATATCGGCCTGACGGTGCTGCTCGCCGAGCAGCACCTGCCCTTTATCCGCCGGGTGGCGGATCGTTTCTGTGTTTTGCACCGGGGCCGTAACGTCGCCGAAGGCGATATTATGGCGCTGGATGAACCGCTGCTGGCGCAGTGGATGACGCCGGATCCAGCGCCCTGAGGTCCAGATACTGGCCGAGATCGTCGCGCTGCGCGATATCGGCAAGCCACGGTATTTCACCGAGGAACGGCGCGGCCAGCCGGTTTTTCAGCGTCGCCAGATACTCGGCGTGGCGCTTGCCCGGCGGCAGCACGTCATTGGCGATCCACCCCGCGAGCGGCAGCCCCGCCTGACGTACCGCCTGGGCGGTAAGCATCGCGTGGTTGATGCAGCCGAGCTTGACGCCCACCACCAGAATCACCGGCAGCTGCTCCGCCTGCGCCCAGTCGGCGAAGGTCAGGGTTTCCGAAAGCGGCGTAAACCAGCCGCCGGCCCCTTCCACCAGCACCCAGTCGGCGAGGCGTTCTAACTCGCGCAGCCCGCTGGAGAGCCTCGCCGCGGCGATCGGCCGTCCTTCGTCGGCGCTGATGATATGCGGTGAGGTCGGCTCGGCGAAGGTATACGGGTTAACCTGCTCATAGCGCAGCGCGACCCGGCTATGACGCTGCAGCGCCAGCGCGTCCTCATTACGCAGCCCGGCGGCGGTAAGCTCGCTGCCGGAAGCCACCGGCTTGTAGCCGGCGGTGTGAAAACCCAGCTGATTCGCCGCCTGCAGCAGGGCGCTGCTGGCGATGGTTTTCCCGACTTCAGTGTCGGTCCCGGTGACAAAAAAACGTTTAGTCACGCTCAATGACTCCTGTAAAAAGAGAATACGTCAGCGGGCAGACGCCCTGCCGCTGCGGCCAGGCCAGCTGTAGCTCGCGCAGTTTACCGCGGCTAAGCGGGGCCGATGCCCGCCCCTGGTGCAAATGGGTGGCGCCGATGCCCTTCAGCGATCGCATGGCGCTCAGCGCATCGACGAACGGCAGGCTAATCTGATGCACCTCACCGGACGCCCGCAGGCCGCTCAGCGCCTCGCGCACCGCCGCTTCGCTGAGAAAACGGTTGGCATGCGGCCGGTCGTCGATGGCCTGCCACGCCTGATTGAGCTCCGGCAGCGAGTCGGCCAGCAGCGTGCTAAACGCCACGCTGCCGCCGGGACGCACCACCCGGTACAGCTCGCCAAGGGCTGCGCGCAGATCGTCGCACCACTGCACCGCCAGATTGCTCCACGCCAGATCGACGCAGGCATCGGGCAACGGCAGCGCCTCAATGTCGCCCAGCAGGTAATGCTGGGCGGCGTCGTTACGCTGCGCCTGGGCCAGCATCCCGGGGGAGAGATCCAGCGCGGTCACCACGCTGCCCGCCTCACGCCAGCGGCGGCTCATGCTGCCTGGGCCGCAGCCGGCATCCAGCACCCGGGGAAAATCGCGACGCGCCAGCTGGCGCAGCAGCAGTTCCGCGCTGCGCCGCTGCAGTTCATCATGTTGCGAATAGCCGCTGGCCGCCCGGCCAAACGCCGCGGCGACCGCCTGCTTATTCACCGTGGCCATGCAGCACCTCCAGTAAACGGTTAATGTCCTCAGCCTGATGGGCGGCGGTCAGGGTCAGGCGCAGACGAGCGCTGCCGACCGGCACCGTCGGTGGACGGATCGCCGTTGCCCAGCAGCCCGCGTCGCGCAGACGGCTGGCCAGGCTCAGCGCCCGGCCGTTATCGCCGACGATCAGCGGCTGGATCGCGCTGACGGAGTCGGTCAAACCCAGCGACGTCTCGCCCATCCCCGCGCGGAACTGACGGATACGGGCGGCCAGGGTGTCGCGGCGGCGCTGGCCTTCATCGCTGCGTATCACCTGCAGCGCGGCGCTCAGCGCCACCGCCTGGGCGGGCGGCATCGCGGTGCTGTAGATCAGATGGCGGGCAAACTGCAGCAGATAATCGGCCAGCGCGTCATCGCACAGCACCGCCGCGCCGCTGACGCCGAACGCCTTGCCGAAGGTAACCACCAGCAGCTCAGGGCGCACCGCCTGCGCGGCGCAGCTCCCGCGTCCTTCGTCGCCGACCACGCCGACACCGTGGGCGTCATCCACCAGCAATAGCGCCCCGGCGGCCTGCGCCGCGGCGTGAATGGCCGCCAGCGGCGCGCTGTCGCCGTCCATGCTGAAAATGCCTTCGGTGACCGCCAACTGTTCGCCCGCCAGCGGCTTAGCCAGCAGTTGAGCGAGCTGTTGCGGATCGTTGTGGCCGAAACGGCGTAGCTGCGCCGGGCTCAGACTGGCCGCCTCCAGCAGGGAGGCGTGGCTCAGGCGGTCGGCCACAATCCGATCCTCTTTATCCGCCAGGGCGGCGATCAGCGCCTGATTGGCGGCAAAGCCGGAGATAAACAGCAATGCGCGCGGGTAGCCCAGCCAGTCGGCAAGTTCCTCTTCCAGCGCACGGTGGGCCTCGCTATAGCCGCTTACGTGTCCCGAGCCGCCGGAACCGATGCCATAACGTTCCGCCCCCTGCTGCCAGGCGGCGATAATCGCCGGATGCTGGCTCAGGCCGAGATAGTCATTGCTGGAGAAGTTAAGCCAGCGCTCCCCTTCCCGCTCCAGCCAGCGCCCGGCGCCGTGCGTCACCGGCAGGCGGCGGCGAAGGGCATCCGCCACCCGTCGCTCGTCCAGCGCCCGATCGATTCGCTGCTGCCAGGTCATAGCGCCGCCGCGTTGTAATATTCCTCAGTGTCCGGGGTGAGTAAGGCCTGCTCCAGACGCTGCTGCTGCTCATTGTCGCCTTCCAGCACCGCCGTCTGTTGCGGGTTGATCCCCAGCTTGCGGAACAGCTGCAGATCGTTGTCCTCTTCCGGGTTCGGCGTGGTCAGCAGCTTGCAGCCGTAGAAAATGGAGTTCGCCCCGGCCATAAAGCACATCGCCTGGGTCTGCTCGTTCATCTGCTCGCGGCCGGCGGAGAGACGCACGTAAGAGGTAGGCATCATGATGCGCGCGATGGCGATAGTGCGAATAAAATCGAAAGCGTCGACGTCGTCGTTATCCGCCAGCGGCGTACCTTTGACTTTTACCAGCATGTTGATGGGCACGCTTTCCGGCGGCGTGGGCAGGTTGGCCAACTGCAGCAGCAGGCCAGCGCGGTCTTTCACGGTCTCCCCCAGCCCGACGATACCGCCGGAGCAGACTTTGATCCCGGCGTCACGCACTTTGTCCAGAGTATCCAGGCGCTCCTGGTAGGTGCGGGTGGTGATGATGTTGCCGTAAAATTCCGGCGAGGTATCAAGGTTGTGGTTGTAGTAATCGAGGCCCGCCTCGGCCAGGCGCTGCGCCTGGCTGTCGGTCAGAGTGCCGAGCGTCATGCACGACTCCAGCCCCAGAGCCTTCACCCCTTTCACCATCTGCTCCAGATAGGGCATATCGCGATCGTTGGGGTTTTTCCACGCCGCTCCCATGCAAAAACGCGTGGAGCCGGCGTTTTTTGCCTGACGGGCGGACTCCAGAACCTGCTCGACCTCCATCAGGCGCTCGGTTTCGAGCCCGGTTTTATAGCGCGCGCTCTGCGGACAATATTTACAATCTTCCGGGCAGGCGCCGGTTTTGATCGACAGCAGGGTGCTGACCTGCACCTGGCGCGGATCAAAGTGTTGCCGGTGGATTTGCTGCGCTTCGAATAACAGATCGATGAGTGGTTTATTAAATAATTCAGTTACTTGCGACATTGTCCAACGTACGTGGTGAGCCATTGGCTTCTCCAA
Organism: Klebsiella sp. K5-204; assembly: GCF_030128585.1. Taxonomy (NCBI): domain Bacteria; kingdom Pseudomonadati; phylum Pseudomonadota; class Gammaproteobacteria; order Enterobacterales; family Enterobacteriaceae; genus Klebsiella; species Klebsiella sp. K5-204. Next base: position 178,542 of record NZ_JAKUZS010000007.1, on the reverse strand, counting down.
AGGGTTTTGTTAATTTACGGTTCGGTTTATACTCGTAAACCTAAATGTTTTCAAAATGGTTTACAAGTCGCTTATGACCCTGGACGATCTCGCCTTCGATCGGCGCCACATCTGGCACCCCTACACCTCTATGACTTCCCCCCTGCCGGTCTACCCGGTGGTTTCCGCCCACGGTTGCGAGCTGTCCCTCGCCGGCGGCGAACAACTGGTTGACGGTATGTCCTCCTGGTGGGCGGCGATCCACGGCTACAATCACCCGCGTCTTAATGCGGCGATGAAAGCGCAAATCGACCAGATGTCGCACGTGATGTTCGGCGGGATCACTCACCCCTCGGCGGTGGCGCTGTGTCGTCAGCTGGTGGCAATGACTCCGCAATCGCTGGAGTGCGTTTTCCTCGCCGACTCCGGTTCGGTAGCGGTTGAGGTGGCGATGAAAATGGCCCTGCAGTACTGGCAGGCGAAAGGCCAACCGCGTCGTCGTTTCCTGACCTTCCGCAACGGCTATCACGGCGATACCTTCGGCGCGATGTCGGTCTGCGATCCGCAGAACTCGATGCACAGTCTGTGGCAGGGCTATCTGCCGGATAACCTGTTTGCCCCCTCGCCGCAGAGCCGCTTTGACGGCGAGTGGGATGAAAGGGATATGGTGCCCTTTGCCCGCCTGATGGCCGCGCACCGTCACGACATCGCCGCGGTGATCCTCGAACCGATCGTTCAGGGCGCGGGCGGAATGCGGATGTACCATCCGGAGTGGCTGAAGCGGGTGCGTAAAATGTGCGACCGGGAAGGGATACTGCTGATCGCCGATGAGATTGCCACCGGCTTTGGCCGCACCGGCAAGCTGTTCGCCTGCGAGCACGCCGGTATCGCCGCCGATATTCTGTGTCTGGGCAAGGCGCTGACCGGCGGCACCATGACCCTCTCCGCCGCGCTGACCACCCGCGAGGTGGCGGACACCATCAGCAACGGTGAAGCCGGCTGCTTTATGCACGGCCCAACCTTTATGGGCAACCCGCTGGCCTGCGCGGTGGCCAGCGAAAGCCTGCGCCTGCTGGAGAGCGGCGAATGGCAGCGGCAGGTGGCGGCGATTGAAGCCCAGCTGCAGACCGAGCTGGCTCCGGCGCGGGGATCCGCCCTGGTCGCCGACGTCCGCGTGCTGGGCGCTATTGGCGTGGTTGAAACCTGTCGCCCGGTCAATATGGCTGCCCTGCAGCGCTTTTTCGTCGAGCAGGGGGTGTGGATCCGACCGTTTGGCCGCCTGATCTACCTGATGCCGCCGTATATCATCACGCCTGAACAGCTGTCCCGCCTGACCCGCGCCGTTAACCTGGCGGTGCAGGACGAAACATTTTTTAGCGAATAAATAGCGGAATTGCGTCGTGGTGCAGACTACACTTCCTGGTTAATCAGCGCATTATCAATGAGGATGAAGCATGAAACTGATCAGTCACGATCTCCAGGACGGCGGTAAGCTGCCTAATCGTCACGTCTTCAACGGCATGGGCTACGATGGCGACAATATTTCGCCGCATCTGATGTGGGATGATGTGCCCGCAGGAACCAAAAGCTTTGTGGTGACCTGCTACGATCCGGATGCGCCGACCGGCTCCGGCTGGTGGCACTGGGTGGTGGCTAACCTGCCTGCGGATACGCGCGTCCTGCCGCAGGGGGCCGGTTCCGGCCAGGCGGAGCTGCCGGAAGAGGCCGTTCAGACCCGCACCGATTTTGGCAAGGCGGGATACGGCGGCGCGGCGCCGCCGAAGGGCGAGACCCACCGCTATATCTTTACCGTCCACGCCCTGGACGTTGAGAAAATTGAGGTGGATGCCGAGGCCAGCGGCGCAATGGTCGGCTTTAACGTCCATTTCCATTCCCTCGCCAGCGCCTCCATCACCGCCCTGTTCAGTTAATCTTCCCCCGGATAGCGGCTTGCGCCTTATCCGGGCTACCTGCGGCGCCACGTGTTTTTCAGGTGGCGCTACACTCATCTTTACCAGATAACACTTACATATCAAATAAATACACATAGCTGTAGGCCTGGCAAGCGCCGCGCCGCCGGGAAAGTATTGATTACCTTCCAGGCAACCCTGTTGCATGGTTATTTTGCCGGGTGGCGGCTGCGCCTTACCCGGCCTACAGGGTCCTCTCCCAGGCTCATACCTCGTAGGCCCGGTAAGCGCAGCGCCACCGGGCGATGACAGCAGGCGCAGAGCCGATTTTGTGCCGGGTGGCGGCTGCGCCTGACCCGGTCTGGGGTTCGTGCAACCTGTCGTTCATTTATTCACCAGCCTTGCTGAAACTGCCTGTGCTGGCGGCCTCAAAATCGCTGAGACGTTCCCGAAAGGCCGGGGCAGCCCGCATGGATGCGGGCTGAGGGCCGTGTTTTGCACGGACGCTGCCTCGGCCCGACCCGAAGCCTGCAGGGATAAGTCGAAGGTACCGCGTAGCGGCGATTTTGCTGGCCGGAGCCCGGGGGTACAGGGGGCGGCGGCGACTGGCCGCCCCCTGTGCGCTCCCTGCGCCATGATTGACATAACGCAGACGATTAGCCGGGAGCGCAATCTGCCCGGAATTAACATAGAAGTTGTAGCCCTGCCAGGCGCAGTGCGAACAAGACATTTCCGGTTGTGCCGTTATTTTGCCGGGTGGCGGCTGCGCCTTACCCGGCCTACAGTTCCCTCTCACAGGCTCATACCTCGTAGGCCCGGTAAGCGCAGCGCCACCGGGCGATGACAGCAGGCACAGAGCCGATTTTGTGCCGGGTGGCGGCTGCGCCTGACCCGGCCTGGAGGGTCCTCTCACAGGCCAACACCTCGTCGCCCCGGCAAGCGCCGCGCCGCCGGGGAGATCTGATTTACTGCTCAGTGACAACCTGCAGCGCGGTTTTACGCACCCGCGCGTACCACACCACCGTCAGCAGCCCGAGCCAGACCAGGCCGGCGATCAGCGCCATCCGCGTCTCGGCAAACATCCCCAGCACAGCGATGACCAGCCCCATAAACAGCAGCGTTAACAGCGGCGCCACCGGCCAGAACGGAACGGGGAAGGCAATCTGGCTGCGCTCTTCGGCAGACAAACTACGGCGCATGGCGAAATGGGACAGCAGGATCATCAGCCATACCCACACCGTGGCGAATGCCGCCAGCGAAGCAATCAGCACAAATACCTGCTCGGGGATCAGATAGTTCAGCACCACCGCCGCCAGCAGCGCGCCGCCCATGACCACCACCGTCATCCAGGGTACGCCGTTGCTGGCGATGCGCTGGAAGCTTTTCGGCGCCAGCCCCTCCTTCGACATGCCATACATCATGCGTCCGGCACCGAAGATATCGCTGTTAATCGCCGAGATGCTGGCGCTGATCACGATGATGTTAAGGATTGTCGCCGCCGCCGGGATCCCCAGACCGTCGAAAATCAGCACAAACGGACTCCCCTGCTCGCCAAAGCTGTTCCACGGGAAAATCGCCATCAGCACCGCCAGGGTGCAGACGTAAAACAGGATAATGCGCAGCGGAATGGTATTGATGGCCTGCGGGATGACCTTCTTCGGATCCTTCGCTTCCGCGGCGGTGACGCCGATAATCTCCACCCCGCCGAAGGCGAACATCACGATGCCAAGCGAAGCGATAACGCCCTGCCAGCCGTTAGGGGCAAAGCCGCCGTGGCTCCAGAGATTTTCCAGCCCGGTGGCCGGGAAGCTATGGCCGAAACCAAAGAAGATGATCCCCGCCCCCGCCAGCATCATGGCGATAATCGCCACCACCTTCACCAGCGACAGCCAGAACTCCATCTCGCCGAACACCCGCACGTTGCACAGGTTCATGGCGCCGATAAAGAAGATGATGCTGAGGATCCAGATCCAGCGCGGGACATCGGGATACCACAATCCCATATAGATGCCGAAGGCGGTCACGTCGGCCAGGGCGACGATCACCATTTCAAAAGTGTAGGTCCAGCCGGTAATAAACCCGGCCAGCGGGCCGAGATACTGGCGGGCATAGCTGCCGAAGGAGCCGGAAACCGGGTTGCGCACCGCCATCTCGCCCAGCGCGCGCATGACGATAAACACCGCCGCGCCGCCAATCAAATAGGCCAGCAGCACCGCCGGGCCCGCCGCCTTGATGGCGGAAGCCGAGCCATAGAACAGCCCGGTGCCGATCGCGGAGCCGAGCGCAATAAATCGAATGTGTCGGGCATTGAGCCCGCGCAGCAGATGTGGCTTGTGTTGTTGTTGCATATACAGGTGTCCTGGTTTTTTTATTTGACGACAAATATGCGATGTAGGGCGGTCGGGGGAATGATTTCCCCCGACGCGGGTACAGAGAACAACGGTGATTAGTGCAGGCCTGGCAGTACGGCAGGCAGCAGACGCGTCAGGTGACGGGCCGCCAGAAGCGCAATGGCATTATCGATATCCGGGGCGAAGTAGCGATCCTGCGTATAGTGAGGGACGCGTTCGCGCAGCAGATGGCGCGCCTCTTCCAGCAGCGGGCTGGTGGTCAGCCCTTCGCGCATATCCAGCCCCTGCGCCGCCGCCAGCCACTCGACGGCCAGTACGCCGCGGGTGTTCTCGGCCATCGCCCACAGGCGGCGACCGGCCGCCGGCGCCATCGAGACGTGATCTTCCTGGTTGGCGGAGGTCGGCAGGCTGTCGACGCTGTGCGGGTGCGACAGCGCTTTGTTTTCACTGGCCAGCGCCGCCGCCGTGACCTGGGCAATCATAAACCCGGAGTTCACCCCGCCGTTTTTGACGAGGAACGGCGGCAGCTGCGACATATGGCTGTCCATCATCAGCGCGATGCGACGCTCGGAGAGCGAGCCGATTTCGGCAATCGCCAGCGCGATATTATCCGCCGCCATCGCCACCGGCTCGGCGTGGAAGTTACCGCCGGAGATCACGTCATTCTCGGCGGCGAAGACCAGCGGGTTATCGGACACCGCGTTGGCTTCGGCCAGCAGCACCTCAGCCGCCTGGCGGATCTGGGTCAGGCAGGCGCCCATCACCTGCGGCTGACAGCGCAGGGAGTACGGGTCCTGCACCTTGCTGCAGTTATGGTGCGACAGCGAGATCGCGCTGTCGTCGGTCAGCAGATGGCGATACAGCGCCGCCGCGTCAATCTGCCCGCGCTGGCCGCGCACTTCATGGATGCGCGCATCAAACGGACGACGGGAGCCCAGCGCCGCTTCGGTGGTTAACGCCCCGCAGACGACCGCGGAGGCGAACAAATCTTCGGCTTCGAACAGACCGCGCAGGGAAAAAGCGGTCGACGCCTGGGTGCCGTTGAGCAGCGCCAGCCCCTCTTTCGCCGCCAGGGTAATCGGCTCCAGCCCCGCCTGACGCAGCGCTTCGGTGGCCGGCAGCCAGTCGCCGCCGCGTACCCGCGCTTTACCTTCGCCAAGCAGGGTCAGCGACATATGGGCCAGCGGCGCGAGGTCGCCGGAGGCGCCGACGGAGCCTTTCGCCGGGATCCACGGCGTCACGCCGGCATTCACCAGGCCAATCAGCGCCTGGATCACGCTCAGGCGGATCCCGGAGAATCCGCGGGACAGACTGTTAATCTTCAGCACCATAATCAGGCGCGCCAGGTCATCGTCCAGCGGCTCGCCTACGCCCGCCGCATGGGACAGCACCAGCGAACGCTGCAGGTTCTCCAGATCTTCCGTCGAGATACGGGTCTGCGCCAGCAGGCCAAAACCGGTGTTGATGCCGTAGGCGGTCCGCCCTTCGGCAAGGATAGCGTTGACGCAGGCCACGCTCTCGTCAATGGCGGCAAACGCGCCGCTGTCGAGGGCAATATTCACCGGGTGGCTGTAGATGTCGCGGAGCTGCGACAGGCTGAGTTGACCCGGGATCAGAGTTAAAGATTTCATTTCGCGTTCCCCTGCGTTGCCGCCACCATCGGAAGATTCAGACCCTGTTCTGCCGCGCATTCAATGGCAATCTCGTACCCCGCGTCGGCATGACGCATCACGCCGGTGGCCGGGTCGTTGTGCAGGACGCGGGCGATACGCGCTGCCGCTTCATCGGTGCCATCGCAGACGATAACCATCCCGGAGTGTTGCGAGAAGCCCATGCCTACCCCGCCGCCGTGGTGCAGCGACACCCAGGTCGCGCCGCTGGCGGTGTTGAGCAGCGCATTCAGCAGCGGCCAGTCAGAGACCGCGTCAGAGCCGTCGCGCATCGCTTCGGTTTCGCGGTTCGGGCTGGCGACGGAGCCGGAGTCAAGATGATCGCGGCCAATCACGATCGGCGCGGAGACTTCGCCGCTGCGCACCATTTCGTTAAACGCCAGGCCCAGCTTCTGCCGCCATTCCAGACCGACCCAGCAGATACGCGCCGGCAGTCCCTGGAAGCTGATGCGCTCGCGCGCCATATCCAGCCAATGGTGCAGATGCTTATCATCCTTGATGATCTCTTTCACTTTCGCGTCAGTCTTGTAGATATCCTGCGGATCGCCGGAGAGCGCCACCCAGCGGAACGGACCGATACCGCGGCAGAACAGCGGGCGGATATAGGCCGGCACGAAGCCCGGGAAATCGAAGGCGTTGCTGACGCCCACTTCCTGAGCCATCTGGCGAATGTTGTTACCGTAGTCGAAAGTCGGCACCCCCATCTCATGGAAGGCCAGCATCGCCTGCACGTGGTCGGCCATCGAGTGTTTCGCCGCCAGAATGGTGCCCTGCGGATCGGATTCAGCTTTCTGCTGATACGCTTCCCAGCTCCAGCCTTTCGGCAGATAGCCGTGCAGCGGGTCGTGGGCGCTGGTCTGGTCGGTGACCATATCCGGGCGCACGCCGCGTTTCACCAGCTCCGGCACGATCTCCGCGGCGTTGCCGCACAGCGCGATGGAGATAGCCCGGCCTTCGGCGGTGTATTTCTTGATACGCGCCAGGGCGTCATCCAGAGAAGTGGCCTGTTCGTCCACGTAGCGGGTGCGCAGACGGAAATCGATGCGGCTCTGCTGGCATTCAATATTCAGCGAGCAGGCACCGGCCAGCGTCGCGGCCAGCGGCTGCGCGCCGCCCATGCCGCCCAGCCCGGCGGTTAGCACCCAGCGGCCTTTCAGGCTGCCCTGATAGTGCTGGCGACCGGCTTCGACGAAGGTTTCGTAGGTGCCCTGGACGATGCCCTGGCTGCCAATGTAGATCCAGCTGCCGGCGGTCATCTGGCCGTACATCGCCAGCCCTTTGGCATCCAGCTCGTTAAAGTGTTCCCAGGTCGCCCAGTGCGGAACCAGGTTGGAGTTAGCGATCAGCACGCGCGGCGAGTGTTCATGGGTTTTGAAAACGCCCACTGGCTTGCCGGACTGGACCAGCAGGGTCTCGTCGCTTTCCAAGTTCTTCAGCGCCTTCACGATAGCGTCATAGCATTCCCAGTTGCGCGCTGCGCGACCAATACCGCCATAGACCACCAGTTCGTGCGGGTTTTCGGCAACATCGGGATCGAGGTTATTCATTAACATACGCAGCGGGGCTTCGGTCAACCAGCTCTTCGCGGTCAGCGTCGTGCCTCTTGGCGCACGGACGTCCAGCTGGCGATATTTGCTTTGCGACATCGGGGTTTCTCCTGACAATGAACGTTGTTTACGTAGATACATATACTTGTCTATACAAGCATGCGCAAGCCAGGATTTAACAGAAATGATACAATTTTGTTATATTGCGTCAGCAATCACGTTTTGCTGACGCCAGCGTGGATCAGGAGCCAAAGCGGCCCTGCAGACGATAGCGGCTACCGGGAAACAGCAAGCGCGCGTGGGAGACGATGTGGGTTGTCGACCAGGTGCGGCGGCGGATCAGCAGGCAGGGATCGTGGGCGTGAATATGCAGCAGCGCGCACTCTTCCGCCGTGGCCTGCACCGCTTCAACAATATGTTCACCTTCTGTTAACGGGGCGATCAGCGACAGATAATCATGGGGCGTGGTGGCGGTATAATCCTGCTGGAGATAGTCCGGCACCACCGCGGCATTGACGCAGCGATCTTCGATTTGCACCGGCACCTCGTTTTCGTAATGCACCATCAGCGAGTGAAAGATGCGGGTGCCTTCCGCTACGCTGAGCGCCGCCGCCTGAATATGATCCGCCCGGGTCTCCTCCAGCAGCAGCACCTCGCAGCGGTGCTGATGGTGACGGGCAATAATTTCTTCGGCAATGCTGCGCACCTCAAACAGCGCCGACTGCCCTTTCGGCTCGGCGACAAAGGTCCCCACCCCTTGCAACCTGACCAGCAGGCCTTCATCCGTTAGCTCGCGCAGCGCGCGGTTGATGGTCATCCGGCTGAAGCCGAACTGGGCCACCAGCTCCGCTTCGGAAGGGATACGGTCATGCGGTCGCCAGACGCCGCTGTGAATTTTTTCACCGATAGCCTGCTTCACCTTCTCATAAAAAGGCGCGGGCGCGGAACGGGGTTGCTGTGAAAACATAGCCTGGCTTTCCTTTTGCAAAATGGGCGGCGAAACACCCAGAATATACCGGAATGGCTACTGCCACCAATGGACGATTTGCCATGCCAGACGGGCGGCCGCGCGGGCGCCCTGACCGTCAATGTCAAACTGCGGGTTGAACTCCACCAGATCCACCGCCTGCAGCTTACCGCTGCGGCACAGCGGCTCAACGATGCGCAGCAGGGTCGCCAGCGGCACGCCCAGCGCCGCCGGGGCCGACACCGCCGGCATTTCCCGCGCCGGGAGCACGTCGAGATCGATGGTCAGATACAGACGATCGTACTGCGCGATGTTGCGCTCAAGCTCCGCCAGCACCCGGGTTTCGAAGGCCTCCAGCACCTGGAGATCCTCCACGATAGCCACCTCGCGCCGCGCCGCTTCCTCCCAGAGCGCCTGGGTGTTGGCCGCCCGACTGACGCCGATGCAGGTATAGTGAAAAGCGCGCTGCTGCGCGTCACACTCCAGCGCCAGCTGGCGGAACGGCGTCCCGGAGCTGGCGCGCTCGGCAACGCGCAGATCAAGATGCGCATCGAGATTAATAATGCCCACTTTTTCGCCCGGGAAGGCATCCAGTACCCCCGCGCCATGACCGAAGGCGGTCTCGTGGCCGCCGCCCAGAACCAGCGTGCGTTTCCCGGCGCGCTGGCAGGCGGTTACCGCCTCGCGCAGCGCCTGATGCGCGGCTTCCAGCTGGTCGCCATCGACGCTAATCGTGCCCATATCCACGCAGCGGTCGTGGCCCTGATGGCTGGCCATATTGGCCAGCGCCCGGCGTAGGGTCGCCGGGCCGTCAGCCGCTCCGGTACGCCCTTTGTTGCGCCGGACGCCTTCGTCACAGGCGAAGCCAAGCAGCGCGATATCGCCGGGCAGCGCCTGCGGCGCGAAGCGTTCCGCGCGGGGGATGGTCTGAAACAGGCGCAGCGCATTCGGCGCTTCCGCACTATCATCGCGCCCCTGCCAAAGGTTGGCGGGCGTAGCTTGCCACAGCATCATTGCCATTCTCCTTGTACCACGCGTCCCCAGAGCGGACTGCGCCCCGGCTCATACACCATCTCGACCGGATGCTCGGCATCCCAGATGGCAAAGTTCGCTACAAAGCCCGCCGCCAGCTGACCGTGGCTGTTCTGCCGCCCCAGCGCCCGCGCGGCATGGCGCGTCACGCCGGCCCACGCCTCCTCCGGCGTTAAACCAAACTTGACGCAGGCCATATTCATCGCCAGATGCAGGCTGGCGAAGGGGCTGGTGCCGGGGTTGAAATCGGTCGCCACCGCCATCGGCACCTGGTACTTGCGCAGCAGTTCCACCGGCGGTTTGCGGGTTTCATTGAGGAAGTAAAACGCGCCGGGCAGCAGGGCCGCCACGGTGCCGCTTTCGCGCATCGCCGCCACCCCCTCTTCCGTCAGATATTCAATATGGTCGGCGGACAGTCCGTGATAACGGCTCACCAGCTGGGCGCCGCCCAGCGAGGAGAGCTGCTCAACGTGACCTTTAACCGGAATGCCCAACGCCTGCGCCGCCTGAAACACCCGCTCGGTTTGCTGCGGGCTGAAGCCGACGTTTTCGCAGAAGACGTCAACGCTTTCAAACAGTCCCTCCCGCCACAGCGTCGGCAGGATAGTGTCGCAGACCAGCGTAATATAGCCGTCGGCGTCGCCTTGATATTCCGGCGGCGTGGCGTGGGCGGAGAGCAGCGTCGCCGAGAGTTCCACCGCGTTATCACGCGCCAGCTGGCGGGCGACCCGCAGCATTTTGCGTTCGTTTTGCAGATCGAGACCGTAGCCGGATTTGATCTCCAGGGTGGTCACCCCTTCACGCAGCAGGCGGGCCAGACGCGGCTGCGCCAGCGCCAGTAATTCAGCTTCGCTGCTGTCGCGGGTGGCGCGCACGGTGGCATTAATCCCCCCGCCGCTGGCGCTGATGGTCTGATAGGAGACGCCGTTCAGCCGCTGCTCCCACTCCTGCGCCCGGCTGCCGCCGAAGATCAGGTGGGTATGGCAGTCGATTAATCCCGGCGTGACCAGCCGGCCTTCGAGATCGATCCTGCGCCCGCTGGGGAGGTCATTTTCGGGGACGATCGCCGCAATGCGACCGTCGCGCACCAGCAGCGCGTGGCGCTCCAGCAGACCGTACGGTTGGGAAGCATCAGGGTTCAGGGTGGCGAGACGGGCGTTTCGCCAGATAACGCGTTCGGAGGTGGCTTCAGTCATAGCGTTCAACTTGTCATGGGTTGTATAGACATTTATTTTCATAACGCCGGGAATGTCAACAAAAGCGCGAGTAAATGTTATTTATTTGTGACTGGAGACCGTCCGGCGACGCGGCGTATTGCGTAAAGAAGGTAAGTTTTTCAGCCCACGTCTTCCCGTTTCGTTCAAGTTAGTATAAAACAGCAGGTTTTAAAGGACTTATACCCTGGCGTCTCAGCCGGGGTATTTCACTACGCTTAATTTTGCCCGGAGCAACATGAACACATATTCCGTTTCCCGTCTGGCGCTGGCGCTGGCCTTCGGCGTGACGCTGTCCGCCTGTAGCTCGACGCCTGCCGATCAACAGCCCTCAACGCAGACTGCACCGGGCACCAGCGCGCGTCCCATTCTGAACGCCGATGAAGCGAAAAACTTTACCCAGGCGGCCTATTTCCAGTCGCTGACCCCCAATGCCGCGGCCTGGACGCCGTCCGCCATCAGCCTGCCGGCGCAGCCTGACTTTATCGTCGGCCCGGCGGGAACCCAGGGCGTGACGCATACCACCGTCCAGGCGGCGGTGGATGCGGCGATTGCCCGCCACTCTAACCGTCGTCTGTTTATCGCCATCATGCCGGGCGAATACCCGGGCACCGTCTACGTTCCGGCGGCGCCGGGCGCCCTGACCCTGTATGGTACCGGCGATAAACCGATCGACGTGAAGATCAGCGAAGCCATTGATTCCGAAATGGATCGCAACACCTGGCGTCGTCTGGTCAATCCGGGTGGCAAATACATGCCGGGCAAACCAGCGTGGTATATGTTCGACAGCTGCCAGAGCAAATCCACCGCCACCGTCGGCGTGATGTGCTCCGCGGTCTTCTGGTCGCAGAATAACGGCCTGCAGCTGCAGAACCTGACCATCGCCAACAACCTGGGCGACAGCGTCGATGCCGGCACCCACCAGGCGGTTGCCCTGCGCAGCGATGGTGACCAGGTGCAGATTGATAAAGTGAACATTCTTGGCCGCCAGAACACCTTCTTCGTGACCAACAGCGGCGTGCAGAACCGTCTGCAGAACAACCGTCAGACCCGCACCCTGGTGACGAACAGCTATATTGAAGGCGACGTGGATATCGTTTCTGGCCGCGGCGCCGTAGTGTTTGATAACACCGACTTCCGCGTGGTGAACTCGCGTACTCAGAAAGAAGCCTACGTCTTCGCGCCGGCCACCCTGAAGAGCGTGACCTACGGCTTCCTGGCGACCAACAGCCGCTTCACCGCCTCCGGGGATAACGTCGCGCAGCTCGGCCGCGCGCTGGACGTTGACGGCAACAGCAACGGCCAGGTCGTGATCCGCGACAGCGCCATCAATGAAGGCTTTAACATCGCCCAGCCGTGGGCGGCGGCGGTAGGCTCCGGCCGTCCGTTCAGCGGCAACACCGGCAGCGCGGATGACAAAGGCAATCTGCAGCGCAACCTCAACGACAATGGCTTCAACCGTATGTGGGAATATAACAACCGCGGCGTGGGAAGCAGCGTGGTCGCCGAGCCGAAACAATAAATCGCGATACCGGCACAGCACAATAAAAAGAGGGGGCGATGCCCCCTCTTTCCTTTTTCGTTCAACGCTTCACGCCGTCAGGCGGTTCGCCATTTGCGGGTCAGCGGTTTTTCCAGCTCCACAATCAGGAACATGGCGAAGCCGATGATAAAGGTGATCACCCAGTAGCGGAACGGCAGCCCGGTGGTGCCGAACAGCATCTGCATAAACGGCGCATAGATAATCAGCAGCTGCAGCACCAGCAGCACGCCGCTAACGATCCAGATCCCTTTGTTAGCCAGCAGACCTTTGGTCAACGAGAAACCATCCGACACGCGGCAGTTCAGCATATAGAACCACTGGGCGGTGACCAGAGTCTGCAACAGCACGGTACGGATAAACTCCGGCGAATAGCCGCGGGGCTGCAGCCAGGCTTCGAGAATAAAAGCGCTGACCGCAATCATCGACCCCACAAACGCCACGCGCCAGATGGCAAAGCCGTCCATCACGTGCAGTTTCGGGTCGCGCGGCGGCCGCCGCATAATATTTTTCTCACCGGCTTCAAACGCCAGACCAAACGACAGCGTGGCAGAGGTGGCCATGTTCATCCACAGGATCAGCACCGGCGTCAGCGGCAGTACGTTGCCCGCCAGCAGCGCGATCACGATCAGTAACCCCTGCGCAAGGTTGGTCGGCATGACAAAAAGAATGGTTTTTTTCAGGTTGTCATACACCCGGCGCCCCTCGCGGACCGCGCTGGCGATGGTGGCGAAGTTGTCATCGGTCAGCACCATATCGGCGGCTTCCTTGGTCACTTCGGTCCCCTTGATCCCCATCGCCACGCCGACGTCAGCCTGCTTCAGCGCCGGGGCATCGTTCACCCCGTCTCCGGTCATGCCGACAATCTCTTTCTTGCTCTGCAGAGCCTGCACCAGACGGAACTTATCTTCCGGGCTGGTGCGGGCGAAGATATCGAACTGCTGCGCGGCCACGCTCAGCTGCGCGTCGTCCATCACCTCCAGCTCGCGCCCTGTAATGGCGTTCCCCGCATTGCCAATCCCTAGCATTTTGCCGATGCTCATCGCCGTTTGCGGGTGGTCGCCGGTGATCATCTTCACGCGGATCCCGGCCTGCAGGCAGTCGGCAATCGCCGTGATCGCTTCCGGACGCGGCGGATCCATCATCCCGGCAACCCCTAATAAAATGACCCCCTGCTGCAGATCCTGATGGGTCAGCTCGGTCTGGCCTGCGGCAGCCGGCTTCCAGGCCGCGGCCACCATTCGCAGCCCCTCCCGGGCGTACTCTGCAATTTTGCTTTCCCAGTACGGGAGATCCAGCGGCTGCAACCCGCTGTCGCTCTGCTGATACTGGCACAGGCGGAACAGAACATCCGGCGCGCCGGTGACCAGCACCACCTCCTCTTCGCCCAGCCGGTAAAGCGTCGACATGTATTTATATTGCGAATCAAAAGGAATTTTACTGCGCAACTCGCTGGGCTGCGGCGACAGGGTTATCTTCGCCGCCAGCACCTTCAATGCCCCCTCGGTGGGGCCGCCAGTGATTTTCCACAGCCCGCTTTCCTCTTTGATAAGCTGGCTGTCGTTACACAGATCGATGGTGCGCAGATAGCGCTCAAGAAGCGATCCTGGCGCCACCGCAACCGGCGACGGGTCGTCGATAGCATGGATTTTACCGACCGGCTCATAGCTGTCCCCTTCCACCCGATAGACGCTGTCCGCGGTGATCACCGCCTTCACCGTCATTTCGTTCATGGTCAGGGTCCCGGTTTTATCCGAACAGATAACGGTCATCGCGCCGAGGGTTTCTACCGTCGGCAGCTTGCGGATAATCGCTTTCTGGCGGGCCATCGCCTGCACGCCGAGCGACAGAATAATCGAGATAATCGCCGGCAACCCTTCCGGGACCGAGGCCACCGCGAGGCTAATCAACGACAGCATCAGTTCGGAGACCGGCATATCACGGAACAGCAGGCTAAAGACGAACAGCGCCGCCATCATCACCAGAATCAGGATGAAGATGGCTTTGCCCAGCTTGTCCATCTGCACCAGCAGCGGCGTGCGGTGCTTCTCAATGCCCGCCATCATTTGGTTGATGTGGCCCAGCTCGGTATCGCCGCCGGTGGCCACCACGATCCCTTTCCCCGCCCCTGAGCTGACGGTGGTCCCGGAAAACAACAGGTTGCTGCGATCGCCGAGCGGTAAATCGCCGCTTAGCGGCTCGGTGGTTTTTTCCACCACCGTCGACTCGCCGGTGAGGATCGCCTCTTCCACCCGCAGGTTGTGCGCCTCAATCACCCGTAAATCGGCGGGGATACGGTCGCCGGCGCGGATCACCACGATATCGCCGGGTACCAGCGAGGTGGTGGGGATGGTTTCATGGTTGCCCTGTCGGATCACCACCGCCTCGCTGGACAGCATATTGCGGATACTCTGCAGCGATTTTTCCGCATTACTCTCCTGAATGAAGCCGATCAGCGCATTGACCACCGCCACCGCGAGGATCACTGACATGTCGATCCAGTGGCCCATTACCGCCTTCAGCAGCGCCGCCGCCAGCAGAACGTAGATCAGCACATCGTTAAAATGCACAATAAAACGCAGCCAGGCGGGTTTACCCGGCTTCTGCGGCAGGGCGTTTTCGCCATACTGCTGCAGGCGCGTGGCCGCCTCTGTTCCGCTAATCCCGTCCGGCGAACTCTGTACGCTGGCGAGCGTCTCCTCGACGGAGCGCTGATAATAGGGCGCCCCCGGTTTATCTGTATTCATACTCTCTCCCTCGATTTCTGAAGCGGAAGTCAGGACGACATCCCGCCGTCATCAGCGCACAACGAAAACCGGTACATGGGCATAGCGCACGATATTGGCCGCTTCCGAGCCCAGCAGGTGAGTCTGAATCCCCGGATTGCGCGAACCGACAATCACCACGTCCGCTTGTAGCTCATCGGCCAGAGCAATCACTTGATCGCGAACATTGCCACTGCGCACATAAAGATGGCTGGCGTCTTCCGCAAGGCCATTTTTTTTGACCAGCTCAGTCAGTTTTTCCTTAGCGGTATTAATCAAATGGTCTTCCATCTTTCGCGCATCAGAGATAAATCCGCGCGTTAACACCGGAGAGAATGCCGGAATGACATGGACAAGATGAATTTGCCCGGAAGAATGCTGGGCGAGGAATTTCGCATGAGAAAGGGCTTTGTCGGCCAGGCCTGCATCAAACACGTCAACGGGAACAACGATATTTTTATACATGAGATAATCCTTTTATTACCAATACAATGCGTAGTGATGAATAACCCCATACTTGGGGAGGAACGAAATCTCAACAACAGAAGCGGCGAGCGGAATAGATGTTATTAAACGTAGCACAGGAAAATTAACATTAGAAAATGACGGATTAATAGACTGAAAAATATTATAAAAACCATATATTCCCTGCAGATCTCCTGCGTTTTCCCCAACAGTGCCGCTGCCGCTCGCGGTATGCTCTTTTTTAACACTTCACCTTTTCTCCGACTATGCTGATTACAAGCAGGAGTGCCGCTCCGAATGTCCGGTGGTCACCGTGGGGGCCGAATTAAATGACATTCGCGGTTCGGGTGGGAGTAAAGGGAGAAAATCATGTTTGGTTATAGCCTGTTACGTCTGGGATTATTTGTCGCGCTGGCCATTGTCGCCTGCACGCTGGTGGGACTATTCACCTATCTGGTTGTCGCCGCCCTCGCCGAATAAGCGTGCGCCGCGTAATAAAAATGTAAAATAAATCCTGAATCTGAGGGGAATACTGTGAACCGTTATTTTTCTCTCATCCCGGTTGTTATTTTATTTACAACCGCTTGCGATCAGAAATCGCCGTCCGTCGAGTCCGCCCCGCGCATGGTCAAGGTGGCGCAGGTGACCGCCGTGGGCAATACCCAGCAGCGAACGTTTCCGGCACGTATCGAGTCTGGCGACTCCACCGAGCTGTCGTTTAAGCGGGGGGGCCAGGTGGAATCGCTGGATATTCGCCAGGGGGCGACCATCGCCCAGGGGCAAACGCTGGCGCGCCTGAATGCCCGCGAGGCCCAACAGCGGGTCAATGAGCGACAAACGGCGGCTACGCTCGCCCAGCGTCAGTTTGATCGCTTCCAGACCCTGGCGGGACGTCAGGCGATTTCCCAGGCGGAGATGGACGTGCAGCGCGCCAATCGCGATGCCGCCAACGCGGCCTTAAAAATCGCCCGTGAAGAGCTGGCGCAAATGAGCCTCGCCGCGCCCTTCGGCGGGATTGCCGCCGGCGTGCATATCCGCAACCATCAGGTGGTCGCCGCCGGCCAGCCGGTGATCACCCTGACGCGTACCGACCTGCTGGATGTGGTCTTCAGCATTCCCGAAAATCTGTTCACCTCCCTGGATATCCGCAATACCGCCTACCGCCCCGTCGTCAGGATCAATACCCTGCCGGGCCGCGAATTTACGGCGGAATACAAAGAGCATACCGGCAGCAGCGACAACAGCACCCTTACCTGGCAGATCATTTTAACCATGCCGCGGCCGGATGATTTTCCCACCGTCGGCGGGGTCAGCGGCACCGTGACGGTCAATCTCGGCAATTTACCGGCCAGCGCCGGAAGGGAAACGCTCATGGTGCCGGTAGAGGCGGTGTTTAACCCGGATAACCGGCCGAAGAATGAACCGGTCGTCTGGGTGGTAAAAGGCGACAACGCGCATCGGTTTCTTGAGGAGCGCAAGGTCACGGTCGGCGAGGTGACCTCGCAGGGAGTGGCCATCACCGACGGTCTCCGCGCGGGTGAAGAGGTGGTCGCGGCGGGCGTGAGCGAGCTGCATGCCGGGCAGCCGGTGCGGATCTGGACGCGTGAACGAGGATTATAAATGGACATTTCCCGTCAGTTTATTAATAACCCGACCCGCGTCTGGTTAGCCATTCTGCTGCTGGGGGTGGGTGGTCTGTTCGCCCTGCTCAATATCGGCCGTCTGGAAGATCCTGCCTTCACCATCAAAACGGCGGTGATCGTGACCCACTACCCGGGCGCGTCCGCTCAACAGGTGGAGGAGGAGGTGACCCTGCCGCTGGAAAACGCGATTCAGCAGCTTCCCTCACTGGATAACGTCAGCTCCATCTCCTCAAATGGCTTATCGCAAATTACGGTGAATATCGCTTCGCAGTACCATTCCAGCGAGCTGCCGCAAATCTGGGATGAGCTACGTCGCCGCGTCGGTGACGCCAGCCGACTTTTCCCCCCTGGCGTAGTGACCCCCTTCGTCAACGATGACTTTGGCGATGTGTTTGGCTTTTTCTTCGCTATCTCGGGCGACAGTTTTACCAACCCCGAGCTGGTGCGCTATGCCGAACAGCTGCGTCGGGAGCTGGTGCTGGTTCCTGGGGTCGGTAAAGTCGCTATCGGCGGCGTCATTCCGCAACAGATCAATGTTGATATCTCGCTGGCGAAAATGGCGGCGCGCGGGATCACGCTCAACCAGCTCGCCGCTATCCTGACCCGGCTCAACGTGGTGTCCAGCGCCGGAGAGATCCGCGTTGGCAGCGAATCGATCCGCCTACACCCCACCGGGGAGTTTCAGAGCATCGATGAACTGGGGGATCTGCTGGTCAGCCCTCACGGCGCCAGCGCCACCACTCGACTGCGGGATATTGCCACGCTGTCGCGCGGACTGACTGACTCGCCGTCCAGTATTTATCATGCCAACGGCCGCCAGGCGGTGACCATGGGGGTCTCTTTTATTCCTGGCGTCAACGTCATTGACGTCGGGCACGCCCTTGAAGCCCGCCTCCAGCAGATGGCCGCCGACAAACCGGCGGGTATCGATATCGCCATTTTTTACGATCAGGCGGCTGAGGTCACCCACTCGGTCAATGGCTTTATTACCAACTTCCTGATGGCCCTGGCGATCGTGGTCGGCGTGCTGCTGGTGTTCATGGGAGTACGCAGCGGGATCATTATCGCCCTGTCGCTGGCGCTCAACGTCCTCGGCACCCTGCTTATCATGTTTGTCTGGGGGATCGAGTTACAGCGGATCTCCCTCGGGGCGCTGATCATCGCCCTGAGTATGCTGGTGGATAATGCCATTGTCATTGTCGAAGGGGTGCTTATCGCCCGCCAGCAAGGATCGCCGCTGCTGGGCGCCATTAACTATGTGATCCGCCGCTCCGCCCTGCCGCTGCTCGGCGCCACGGTCATCGCCATCCTCGCCTTCGCGCCGATTGGCCTCTCGCAGGACTCCACCGGAGAGTATTGCAAATCCCTGTTCCAGGTGCTGCTGATCTCCCTGATGCTCAGCTGGTTCTCCGCCCTGACCATCACTCCGGTGCTCATTAAGTGGTGGTTGTTTAAACACGCCCCGCCGGCCGCCGCGCCGGAGGAAAAAGCCGATCCCTACCGCGGCCGCTTTTACCGTGGCTATCAGCAGACGCTGCGAATACTGCTGCAGCAAAAGACCCTGACCCTGGTGCTGATGGGCGCCCTGCTGGCCGCGGCGATCTGGGGCTTCACCTTCGTGCGGCAGAATTTCTTTCCGTCATCGAATACGCCCATTTTCTTTGTCGACCTGTGGCTGCCCTACGGTACCGATATTAACGCCACCGAGCAGATGACCCGCGATATTGAGCGGTCGATCGCCGGCCAGCCGGGGGTGGTCACCACCGTCGCCACCATTGGCCAGGGCAGTATGCGTTTTATTCTTACCTACAGCGGTCAGCGGCAGTACAGCAACTACGCGCAGATTATGGTGCGGATGGACGACCAGCGCGGCATCGCCCCCGTCACCCGCCACGTCGAAACCTGGATCGCCAGAAACTACCCGCAGGTGAACGCCAGCACCAAACGCATTATGTTCGGCCCCTCCGGGGATAGCGCGATTGAAGCGCGCATTAAGGGCCCTGACCCGGATACACTGCGCGCGCTGGCCAGTCAGGTGAGCGATATTCTCGCTGAGGATCCGGCGACCGACAGCGTGCGTAACGACTGGCAGAACCGCAGCAAGGTGATCCGCCCGCAGTACTCCCTAGCGCTGGGGCGCGAGCTGGGGGTGGATAAACAGGACATTGATAACGCGCTGGAGATGAATTTCTCCGGCAGTCGCGCCGGGTTATATCGCGAGGGCGCCGATCTGCTGCCGGTGATCGTCCGGCCGCCGGCAGCGGAGCGACAGGATGCCAACCATCTGCATAACGTGCTGGTCTGGAGCCAGAGCCGCCAGCAGTATATCCCGTTGAGTAACGTCATCCATGGCTTCTCCCTGGAGTGGGAAGATCCCTTGATTCTCCGCCGGGATCGCACCCGGGTGCTGACGGTCCAGACCGATCCCAGCCCGCAAAGCGGCCAAACCTCGGGTGATATTCTCGCCCGGGTGAAACCGCGCATTGACGCATTGACGCTGCCGCATGGCTATCGCATCGAATGGGGCGGCGATGCCGAGAACTCCAGTGAAGCACAGCAAGGGCTGTTCACGACCCTGCCGCTTGGCTATCTGGTGATGTTTATCATTACGGTGCTGATGTTCAGTTCGCTGAAAAACGCTGTCGCCATCTGGCTGACCGTCCCGCTGGCGCTGATCGGCGTCACGCCCGGCTTTTTGCTGACCGGCATCCCCTTCGGCTTTATGGCCTTAATCGGCCTTCTCAGCCTCAGCGGCATGCTGATCCGCAACGGCATTGTGCTGGTGGAAGAGATAGAGCAACAAAAACAGGAGAAAGATCAACGACAAGCGATCATTGATGCGGCAACATCTCGTCTGCGGCCGATCCTGCTGACCGCCTTCACCACCGTGCTTGGCCTTGCCCCGCTGCTGCGCGATGTTTTTTTCCAGAGTATGGCAGTGGTGATTATGTTCGGTCTGGCCTTCGCCACCGTGCTAACGTTGCTGGTTCTGCCGGTGATTTACGCCTGCTTTCACCATAAGGATATGACGCCTCAACGATGAACAGTACCGGTCTGAGCATTATTAAGACACTCGGCTGTATGACAGCGGTGACTTTTTTCACCATCTATAACACCTGGGATCGCTTTGATTATGACTATCACTGGATCCTCGGGCTGCTGACCTTTGTCTCGACCATCGCCACGCCGCTGTTTTTTGTGGTTGCCGGCTATCTTGATGCGCAAACGCGACACGACGCCAACTGGCAACTTGGTAAAATTAAAAGCGTGGTGATCGTCTTTCTGTTTTGGGTGACGGTCTATTATGTCTGGGAGCCTTACCAGCGCGGCTATCTGATCCAGCCCTGGTTTATTTTCGCCCTGATTGTCATCTATACCTTCCATCCCCTGATTGCCTGGCTCAGCCAGCGGCGCGGTCTGTTTTTCACCGTGGTCCTGACGCTACTGTGCTGCTCTTATGGTTACGACCTGCTCTCGGTGCTCTACCCGGAAAGACATCTTTTCAGCCTGGCGCCGCAGTATCGTCTGTGGACGTGGCTACTTTTTTATTTAACCGGGCAGTTATTTAACGATCCGCGGGTCACGGAGTGGATACGCGACCCGCGGGTGATTAAAGCCGCCATTATCGCCCTGCCCTTTGTCTATTTATTTACCTGGTTTTATGAACGCCACTTTTTCTTCGCGTTGTTTAAAGCCGATCGCAATGCGTTCATTCTCACGGGGTCGCAGATTTATATTCTGATCGTCCTGCTGGTGATCGCCGCTAACGCCGTGCAGTTTAAAAAGAACCGCGAACTGAAGGAGGCCGTGCTGGCGACGGTTAGCAAAGCGATGACCGGGGTCTATATCCTGCACTACTCCGTTTTTCACCTACTGGTGATGCTGATCCCTATTCACTCGTTAGCCACCAAGCTGGGAGTGATTGTCCTAACGTTTGTCCTGTCGGTGCTCATTTCCCTCGCCGCGCTCTCCAGTACGCTGCTCAGGAAGGTGATAACCCTGTAACAAACGACGCGGTAACTTAGCGGAAGCTCCACTGGATGCTGATCACAAACACGCTGGGAATAATAATGCCGCTCTCAAGGGCGAAATAGTCGGTAAAGTTGTACTGGATAGCATGGTAGATATAGGGTGAAAAGCCGATCCCGGTGGCGTCCTTAAAATCTTTATAGGAGCCATGATCGCCGCAATGCTCGAAGGCGTCGAAGAAGAATTCGCCGGTATAGCCGTAAACGCCTTTGAAGGTCCACCCGCTGCCGTTGTGGTACCAGTCTCTTCTCACCCCCAGCGCCAGACAGCGATCGTCGAAACTGTTATTCATGGTGCCAATCAGCAGGCTGTATTTCGAGTCGTCAGAGAATTTCCGCTCCACCGAGAAAAAGTGGTTCTCGAAATTCTCAGTATATTGACCGTGATTATTGGTCAGATGGTAAACATAGGAACCGGTATTCACCGAATAGAGGTTAATCTCTTTCGCCTGCGCGAGAGTCGCTAACCCGGCCAGGAGTATCACGCTTTTAACGCGCATTTCCCCTCCTCACACCTCTACGCCTGTCCATAGACAGACTGCCTTTGCCGTATTTACCGGTCGTGACAGGGGTAAAAGACCCGACAGGGAAATGGGGGAAAGATAACGATGCCGAACCATCGCATCGCTAGTAAAAAGCGTAGCACACGCCTTATCCGCCAACAAACCGACCGAAGCGTTAACGAAATGGCCGATGTGTTGCTCTTTACCTGATTGTGCAAAAAACAGACAAAACCTCACCTGATATCCGCTATGATCAGCGTCCGACGCGGAAGAAAGCCACCTGTCGACGACAGAGTTGCTGTGTACCCCTTCCTGCGTCGGCGCGATTTCATCCAACACGCCAGCCAGCACAATACCTTCCCATTGAGCTCACGCCTGTCGTCAGCCTCTTCCCGCTAGTTTTACAGGTGGATCCTGCACAAACCGGCTTTTATGTACAAGTTATGCAAGCAATTAAACTATTTAAAATCAATAACTAAAAACACAAACTAAAAATCAGCCGTTCTGTTGTACATATAGTTCTGAAAAAAGTTGTACATAATGGGATCACCGTCTATAGTTTGGAGTGTTAACTGCTTGTTGCGTAACGAAGCGGGGATGTTTAACGGTGGCGCGGCAAGTCAGGCGGTGGTTCCTGGTTTTGCATTTCCTGTTCGTGACTTGGCGCGTACCGATGGTACGTAGCGACTTTTATTGTCAGTTTGCGTTATACGTGGGAGAGTTCGAGCTATGCATATTAAAAATACCATTCCAGCAGAGTTTGTCTTCAATTCGGCCCTGATGAAGAATATTGAAAATACGCTCATTAAGCAGCACAGAACGATAAATAATGAGCGGATGATTACGGAAATTCAGCATCGCCTGAAAACGGAAAGTAATGAAATACTCTCCGACCTCTATTTGCAGGCGCTGGATATGCTGTACAGCAAACCTCATCATTAATTAAACTCGCGGAGCTGGCAGCAGGCTTAAGCCTGCGGTGCCGGCACGCCTGGGTCTCTATCGGCTAACTGAGGCAAATAAAATGTCACACCATAATACCTGCTATCGTACTGAACATTACGATCTGTGGTTTGATAATCGTTTTCTTCTCTATGGGATGTCGCTGATCCTGAATAGTCTGCCGGCATCTTACTTTCGCAAAAAACATGTTTTCTTTACCAGCGACAATTATTTCGCGGTACTGCAGCACAACTATAATCGTCGGGATACGTTATTTATTCTGTTAACCGAAGGCAACGATCTTAATTTTCTTAGTGAACTGCCTATGCTGCGCTTACCGGCCAATTCAACGCCGGAAGAGTTAAAGATATTTCTGCACCAGCCAACCCGCTACTATAAAACCCACCCGGCGCCGGGCGCCTCGGTGCAGTTTACCGAGCGGGAAAAGAAAGTGATTCAACTTATCAGCAATGGCGAAGCGGTCGCCAGCATTGGCCGGTCGCTGAATCTGCATATTAAAACCATTTATCAGATCCGGCTGAATCTGATTAAAAAGCTCGGCTGTAGCGGTAGGACCGATTTTTTTAATATCAGCCGCAGCGAAACCTTTAAATCCTGGAGCCAGATCCACCTGTAACCCGGCGCGTTAGCCCCGGTCTGCTTTGCGGATCGGGGCGATTAATTATTACCGTGAAAATGGATGCTGAAGCCCTGCTCCTGCCAGTGGCTGAGCAGCTCTTCCTGGAGAGGGGTGGCGGCGCGTCCGGTCCAGACGAAGATATGCTGCCCGGGGAACAGCTCGGGCCGCGGCGACTCCAGCGGTTCGGCGAGGACGTTGACGTGCCAGCCGCGCTGGGAAAGACGCCATGCCTCCAGCCACAGACGCGTCCTGTCCTCATTGCTCCAGCCCACCAGCAGCGTCTCCCTGCCGTTCTTTTTACGCGCTTCGGCGAGAAACAGCGCCACGCAGTCAATCAGCAGACCATCCAGCAAACTACTAATCACCAGAGAGGTATTCTGATCGAGCTTCAGACGCTGACGTACCGGCACTATCAGGCTGTCGATGAGCGTGTCGACGGGGTGTTGATGGCTTAGCGCCAGTAATTTGGCACGGATTCTGGCGGGCTGCATATAACGCAGAATGGACATCATCTCTTCCTGAAGATGCGCAGATTCGTCGCGCGCCGCCGGCAGGTTACCCTCCAGCAGCGCTTTGACTTTCCCGACAGATACGCCGCGCTCGATCCAGCGCTTGATCTCTTCAATGCGCAGGATATCTTCTTCATCAAACTGCCGATGCCCGCCTTCGCTACGCTGCGGTTTCAGTAGACCGTAACGACGCTGCCAGGCGCGCAGTGTGACCGGATTGATTCCGCAACGTTCGGCGACTTCACCGATACTGTAAAACGCCATAGCAGCCTCACATCAACCTGATACTTTAATACCTAAACTAACGAATTCAGGCATCCTGTACAACTCTATTTTCTTGTACAGATAAAGATAACAGGTTGTGGCTCACAGCGCTTGGGAAAAAGATGAAAAAATAGTTGGCTGATTTCGCGGTGGATTATTTTTTTTCCGGCCAGGCGACGGCGGGTAAGCCCCCCAGGCGCGCGCTGGCGAACAAATTCCCCTGAAACTGCGAAATACCGGCTGATTCCAGCCACATCCACTCTTCAGCACGCTCAACGCCGACGGCAGAGACCGCAATCTCCAGCGAAAAACAGCATTTGATAATCGCCTGTACAATTGACTGACGCGGTCCATCCTGGTGGATATTGCGGATCAGCTCATGGTCGATTTTAATTCTGTCGGGCTGGTATTGCGCCAGCAGCGACAGCCCGGCAAACCCTGCGCCGAAGTGATCGATGGCAAGATTGATGCCCGCCCCTTTTAGCTTTCGCACCGCATCGGTAAAATCATCCATCCGCGAAATCACTTCCCGTTCGGTAAACTCGACAATAATCTGTTCAGGAATAAGATCATTACGCTGAATTTGATCGAGCAGGAAACCCACCGCGTTCGGCGCTTTAACCAGCGTCATCGGCAGTAAATTAATACTTAACGCCTTATTGCGTAAGCCTAATTTCCCGGCCAGCGACAGCGCGACGCGTTTACTGTGCAGATCGGCGAGATAAATATCGTCCCCGGAAAGCCCGGCAAAATAGGCGCCAGGCGACTGGCCGTCCGGTGTGCGTAACAGTGCTTCCCACGAAATAATTTCGCAGGCGAAAGGGTCGACGATCGGCTGGAAGGCAAAGGACCAGCTTTCCTTATTGTCAATTATCGGCGTATCAGGATAGAAAGTATTCTGATCGGGGATAAATACCCAGCTGTCAGCGGAAGGAATCTCAAAATAGTTCGCTTTTTCCGTTGATTCGACAAAGGTGCGGAAAAATTGCAGTGCCCGGTCGTCATAGGTGAGCTGATATTTTGTGGTCCCGCGGTCCATCACCGTCTGCAGCACCTCCTCGCGATCATGTTCCCGTAAATCAAACAGTTCCATACCGACCTTACCGAAACGGCGGGACGGCGCATAATCGCACAGAAGCTCTACCAGGTTATAATGGCGGGGATCGCGGCAAATATGCTGATAAATATCCTGAACCTTTTCTTCAGGCCCCTCAATGAGTTGAAAAAAATGCGTCCCGTTAAAAAGTAAAATACCGGTGACGTCCGCCTGCCCATTTCTTTCGTTTGCCCTGGCAACCATGGCCTCGATCGATTTGAATGAGACATTGTCGCAAATATGGCTGCGATAAATGATGGTGGTTAGCATAGTGATTCCAGATGGGAGGGTAAGCATTCACAGTAGCAGTTATCAGGCTAATCGTCTTGTAAAACTACGTTTTGTCTTAACAAAAAAGATACACTAAAAATCCCTTTTTTGTGCAAGGCTTTTTCATTTTTCTTTTCTTGTACAACGTGCACCGTTAAATCCTACCTTTACAAGCCAGAATCGCACAAAACACATAAAAATAAATTATTAAAAATCAACGGCTTAACCATGCCTGAATCATTATTGTTCAACTTTGTGTGTACAGGTTAATAATTATTGTATAAGTTTAATGGCAGTTAACAGATGAGTGAAATGTAAGGAGCAGATATGCAGCAGAATGGTTACATTCCAGATACAGCGAACGCAATTGCCCAGTATTTCAACAAAGCATCGTTACCTTCCCAGCAGGAAACGCTGGGTCAGATTGTGATGGATATTCTCAACGAAGGGCGTCATCTCAACCGCAAGGCGCTGTGCACTAAACTGTTGAGCCGCCTCGACCGGGCCCGTGCCCCCGAGGAAGAGAGTCACTATCAGACCTTAATTGGTCTGCTGTTTGCCGATCAGGAATAACGTCATCGATCGTCGCCTGTTGCGCCGCAGTAGCTGATGAGGGGCGATCGCTTCCATAAACCTGCTGCTGACCTGAATGCCCGTTCGCAGATTCAGGGAGAGAGTGGCATGCAGTGAGACGGTTATGAATAGCAGTGAAACTGAGGAAATCACCGATGAGATTATCGGCGAGGCGGTACTCGCGCTTCTGAAAACGAATCGCCCTATTACCACCCCGACCCTGCTGGTTCGACTTCGGTTGATGCAGGCGACAGAGTCAGACCGACAGCGAAGAAAGGTTATCGCTGCCGTGATTGAAGAAATTTGCGCAAAGCTTGCCCGTCAGCGGAAGCAAGCGCCTTTGCAGGTAAAGAAAATCAATGGCCGTTGGGAAACCCGAGGATCGCCGGCGCAAAGCGCCATGGCGCCGGAAGGTAAAAAGATCCACTGAGTATCCTAACCGTGGTGAATAACACAGAGTGAGAATGTGATGAGACAGACTATGCATCAGCAACCCGATATTTACGCAGGACTGCAGGACACCGCGCTCTCCGACTATTTCCGTAACGCCGGTGATAAGCTGGTTGATGAGTCCGCCGTGATGTCGCTGGCCATCAACAGTATTCTCCAGTCCGAAGGTCACCTGAACAATAAGGCCATTATTTTATGGCTGATTCAGGCGCTGGAAAGCACCGATGACGTGGTGACCGCAGACGTGATCCGTAAAACGCTGGAGATTGTCGTCGGCTACACCATGGACGATATCTAAGGCCGTCACGCTTCAGGCCCGCCAGGGCACCCCCTTTCCGACAGAGCCTGTCCGCTCTGTTAAAAAAACCTCGCTGACGCGAGGTTTTTTCTTTTACGCCTGACGGATCAGTGGGCGTTGACTACCACCCACATCGGCCCCTGCCCGACCGCATAGCGCCCCTTCTCCTGCAGCAGCCCCTGCTCGCCGCTAATTTTGTACACCGCGATATGGTGCGACTTCTGCCCGGCGGCAATCAGATACTTACCGCTGTGATCGAGATTAAAGCCGCGCGGCTGGGTTTCGGTCGGCTGATAGCCCTCCACCGCCAGCACGCTGCCATCTTCCGACACGCTGAACACCGTGATGATGTTGGCGGTACGATCGCAGGCGTACAGGTGACGACCGTCCGGAGTGATATGAATATCCGCCGCCCAGCGCACGCCGGTGAAATCAGACGGCATCATATCCAGCGTTTGTACACATTCGATATTGCCATTCGGGTCTTTCAGCTCCCAGACGTCAATTGAGCTGTTTAGCTCATTGACGCAGTAACCATACTGCTGGTTCGGATGGAACACCATGTGGCGCGGACCCGCCCCTTCGACGGTGGTGACTTCCGCTGGCTCCTGGGCGGAGAGGAAACCATCCTCGCTGAGGGTAAACAGGCAGATGCGATCCTGCTTCAGCGCCGGCACCCACAGGGTACGATTGTCCGGGGAGATATTGGCCGAGTGGCAGCCTTCCAGCCCGTCCACCACGGTGATGGTTTCGCCCGGCAGACCATCCTGCAGCGGGGTCACGCTGACGCAGCCCTGATTGTAAGAGGCGCTGAAGACAAAGCGACCATGATGATCGGTAGAGATGTGGGTCGGGCTGCCCGGCAGCGCCGCTTCCCCTGCGAAGGTCAACGCCCCGTTATCCGGCGTGATGCGATAAGCTAACACGCGAAACTCCGGACGAACGCCAACGTACAGATACTCCTTATTGGGGCTGACCACCATCGGCTGGACCTGCCCCGGGGCATCAACCACCTGCACCAGCGTCAGTTTGCCGTCCGCTTCAAGACTCCAGACGTGGATTTGTTGGCTTTCCGGGCTGGCGGTATAAACGGTTTGTTTCATGACTACTCCTTCCCTCACTGCACGTGGATTTTTCATTTTCAGGATAACTGCACCCTGAAAATTATAAGACATCCGCCCATGATACTCGCATCGCCCGCCGAATTACCGACGGACGGCGGCACAAAGGGCATACAGACATTCACGGCAGATGTGGAAAAATTGGTCCTGACGCCACGGCGGTGTACCATCATGGCCAGGTCACTTTTCAACATCAACCGGAAATAACACATGACAACACGCGTGATTGCCCTGGATTTAGACGGCACCCTGCTCACCAGCAAAAAAACCATCCTGCCCGCTTCGCTGGAAGCGCTGGCCCGCGCCAGAGAGGCGGGCTACCAGGTGATCGTCGTTACCGGACGTCATCACGTCGCTATTCATCCTTTTTATCAGGCACTGGCTCTCGATACACCTGCAATTTGTTGTAATGGCACTTATTTGTATGATTATCACGCAAAAAAGGTTTTGGCGGCCGATCCTATGTCGGTGGAACACGCGGTAAGCCTCACCGCCATGCTCGCCGAACAGCAGATCCACGGCCTGGCCTATGTGGATGACGCGATGCTTTACGAACAGCCCACCGGGCATGTGATCCGCACCCGCAACTGGGCGCAGGCGTTACCGGAGGATCAGCGCCCGGTCTTCAGCCAGGTCGACTCGCTGGCGCAGGCGGTCCGCGAGGTCAAGGCGGTATGGAAATTCGCCCTCACCGACGACGACATACCCCGTCTGCAGCGCTTTGCGCAGGAGGTCGGCGAGACGCTGGGCCTCGAGTGCGAATGGTCGTGGCACGACCAGGTGGATATCGCTCGCGCCGGCAACAGCAAAGGCAAACGCCTGGCGCAGTGGGTCGCTGACCAGGGGCTGTCGATGCAGAATGTGGTGGCCTTCGGCGATAACTACAACGATCTGAGTATGCTGGAAGCGGCAGGCACCGGGGTGGCGATGGGTAATGCGGTGGACGACGTCAAAGCCCGCGCCAACGTGGTCATCGGCGACAATGAGTCCCCCAGCATCGCCGAGTTTATCTACCGTCAGCTGCTGTGATCAGGCGGCAATCGACACGCTTTTGATCTGGGCAAATACCTGCTGGCCTGGCGCTATCGCCAGGTCATCCCGCGCCCACGGGCTGATTCGAGCCCACAGCGGATGGCCGCTCACCCTGAGCTGAACCTCAATCTGCCCGTTGACCTCCAGACACTGAACCACCTCGGCGCGTAAGATATTGCGGATGCTGGTTGCGGACGGCTGGGCCAGCACCAGCGAGACGTCCGACGCCTGGATGCGGATCCGCGCGCTCTCCCCGGCGGGACGATCGAGCCGGTTAACCCACAGCATTTGATCCCCCAGCGTCAGCGCGGTCATCGCGTACTGCGGATGCTGCGCGGCGACGGTGGCGCTGAGGATCGTACTCTGCTGTTCCGCCGGCAGCCAGGGGTGCATCACGCTGCTGCTCCAGACCTCCTCCAGCGGACCGAAAGCCTTCACCTTACCGGCCTCCAGCACCAGCACGCGATCGGCCAGATGCTGGATCTCGTCCAGCGAGTGGCTGACGTAGAGCATCGGAATATGGATCTCCTGCGCCAGCCGCTGCAGATAGGGCAACAGTTCGCGTTTGCGCGGAATATCCAGCGAGGCCAGCGGCTCGTCCAGCAGCAGCAGCTCCGGCGCGGTCAGCAGGGCGCGGCCGATGGCCACGCGCTGCTTTTCGCCGCCGGATAACCGGCTCGGAAGCCGATCCAGCAAAGGCGCAATTCCCAGCAGTTCCACCAGCTTATCGAACTGGCTGACCATGGATTTCGCCATTCCGTACTGCAGATTGCCGCGCACTTTATAGTGGGGAAACAGGCGCGCATCCTGAAATACATAGCCGATCCGCCGCTGCTCCGGCGCCAGGCAGATACGCTGCGCGGTGTCGTTCAGCACCCTGCCGTTGAGGACGATCCGCCCCACCTGCGGCCGGGTCAGGCCGCTGATAGCGTTGATCAACGACGTTTTCCCGGCGCCTGAGACGCCAAAGATGGCGGTGATCCCGCTGCTGGGCAGCGTTTCACGGATCTGCAGACAGTGGCTGCCGAGGGTCTGGGTGAAGTCCAGCTCGAGCATCATGATCCTCCCATTCGCTGGCGGCTCACGCGGGCCAGCCATTCTGAAATCAAGAGCGAGACCAGCGCCAGACCGATAGCGATGAGGCAGAGGCGGGCCGCCGCCCCCTCCCCACCCGGGGTCTGGATCAAGGTGTACATCGCCGAAGGCAGGGTGCGCGTTTCACCGGGAATATTGGAGACGAACGTGATGGTCGCGCCAAACTCCCCTAACGAGCGGGCGAAGGCCAGCACCGTGCCGACAATAATTCCCGGCAGAGTCAGCGGCAGCGTAATGGTGAAAAATACCCGCCAGCGGCTGGCCCCGAGGGTTCTCGCCGCCTGCTCCAGTTTGATGTCCACCCCCTCCAGCGCCAGGCGGATGGCGCGCACCATCAGCGGGAAAGACATCACCGCCGCCGCCAGCACCGCCCCGCGCCAGCTGAAGGCAAAGCTGATGCCGAACCAGTCATACAGCCAGCTGCCAATAAACCCGCGCCGCCCCATGGCCACCAGCAGCAGATACCCCACCACCACCGGCGGCAGCACCAGCGGCAGATGGAGAAGGCTGTCGAGCAGCGCCTTGCCGGGGAAGGTGCGCCGGACCAGCAGCCAGGAAAAAAAGATGCCAAAGGGCAGGCTCAGGGCCACCGCCAGGGAGGAGACTTTCAGGCTCAGCAGCACCGCCTGCCATTCGGGTTCGCTCAGAAACATCAGCGGGTGGTAAATCCGTAACGTTGAAAAATCGCCGACGCTTCCGGCCCTTTCAGGTAGTCATAGAAAGCGCTCACGGCCGCATTGCGGTGGCCATCGACAATCGCCAGCGGGTACTCGACTTTCTGATGCGACGCCTCAGGGAAAGTGCCAACCACTTTCACCCCTTTGCTGGCCACGGCATCCGATCCGTAGACGATGCCCAGCGGCGCTTCGCTACGCTCCACCAGCGCCAGCGCGCCGCGCACGTCTTCCGCCGGGGCGAGCTTCGGCGACAGGGTCTCCCAGGCGCCCAGTTTCTGCAGCGCTTCTTTGGCGTAGATACCTGCCGGAACGTGCTGCGGATCGCCCACCGCCAGACGGCCCCCTTTCAGCAGGCTGGTCCAGTCGGTTTTCTCATCAATGGTTATCGCCCCCTGCGCGCTGGCTTTCGGCGCCACCACCACCAGGCTGTTGCCAAGCAGGGTGGCGCGGGTCGCCGGATCGATGGCCTTTTTGTCTGCCGCGTAATCCATCCACTTTTGATCGGCGGAGATAAACAGGTCCGCCGGGGCGCCTGCTTCAATCTGCCGCGCCAGCGTTGACGACGAGGCAAACGACGAGACGACCTCGACGTTTTTCGCTTTCTTATACGCCTGGGCGATATCCTGCATCGCGTTGGTTAACGACGCGGCCGCGAAAACGGTCACTTTCCCCTCTGCCGCCAGCGCCTGACCCGCGACGCACAGCGTGAGCGATACCCCGACCACCCCGCGTAACCAAGAACCTGTCATCTGAATCTCCTGTCAATGCGTTATGTACTCGACAATATAACGATATGCGAAGCGTTTTTATAGTGACGCAGGACAATAAAATGAAGGGAAATGATACAGGAGGGAAATAGCACAGCGCCCGGTTAAACCGGGCGCCGGGAAATCAATGATTTTGCTGGCTGCGATCTTTGTGGCCGACGCCGGAGAAGAGGTTGAACACTTCGCCAAGACCGTAAATCAATCCCAGGATGACCGCCATCACCACCGGTACCATGATGACCGCAAAAACCAGACTTTTCAAAAGCTCTAACATGGTTCACTCCAGATAGTATGATTCCCTGATTGTAACGGTTTCAGCCGAAAAAACACGCCCCATTTGTGCGGTGGTTAATGACAAACCGCGCAGAGAGGTTTTGCAACGGGGTGACTATCGGTCACAATACGCTTTTTTGTCAGGAAACGATTATGCAGGCCGAAATTCTTCTCACCCTTAAGCTTCAGCAGCGCCTGTTTGCCGACCCCCGGCGGATCGCCCTGCTCAAACAGATTGACCAGACCGGTTCGATAAGCCAGGGGGCGAAGCACGCGGGTATCAGCTATAAAAGCGCGTGGGATGCCATCAACGAGATGAACCAGCTCAGCGAACAGCCGCTGGTGGATCGCGCCACCGGCGGCAAAGGCGGCGGCGGCGCGGTGCTGACCCGCTACGGGCAGCGTCTGATCCAACTGTACGATCTGCTGGCGCAGATCCAGCAGAAAGCGTTTGATGTGCTCAGCGATGACGACGCCCTGCCGCTGGACAGCCTGCTGGCGGCCATCTCGCGCTTTTCCCTGCAAACCAGCGCCCGCAACCAGTGGTTCGGCACTATCACCGGCCGCGATCGCCAGCAGGTGCAGCAGCACGTCGAGGTGCTGCTGGCCGACGGGCAGACCCGCCTGAACGTCGCCATTACCGCCCAAAGCGCTGAAAAGCTGGGGCTCGATGAGGGCCAGGAGGTGCTGGTCCTGTTGAAAGCGCCCTGGGTTGGCATCACCCTCGACCCGGCGGTGGCCCGCCAGGCCGAGAACCAGCTGTCGGGTCGCATCAGCCATATCGAATGCGGCTCCGGGCAGTGCGAAGTGCTGATGACCCTTGCGGACGGCCAGACCCTGTGCGCCACCCTGCCGCAGGCCCAGACCTCTGGCCTGACGGAAGGGACGGAGGCGATCGCTTACTTCAACGCCGATCGCATCATTCTCGCTACGTTATGCTGACCCCATTGACATTGCGCGCCTGAAGTCGTATCCCTGATGCACATCGCTGCAAAAAATGGGATACATCATGTCATCATTGCAAATTTCGCAAGGCACGTTTCGCCTGAGCGATACAAAAACCTTAAAAATAGACCACCTGAGCGTGGCGGCGGGTGAAAGCTGGGCGTTCGTCGGCAGCAACGGCAGCGGCAAATCCGCCCTCGCGCGGGCC
Source organism: Klebsiella sp. K5-204 (assembly GCF_030128585.1). NCBI lineage: Bacteria > Pseudomonadati > Pseudomonadota > Gammaproteobacteria > Enterobacterales > Enterobacteriaceae > Klebsiella > Klebsiella sp. K5-204. The sequence goes on along the minus strand of NZ_JAKUZS010000007.1, from coordinate 145,768 downwards.
CTGGCCGGCGACCTGACCCTGCTCAGCGGCCAGCGCGACAGCCTCTTCTCCCGCGTAACCCGCCTCTCCTTCGAACAGCTGCAGAAGCTGGTCAGTGACGAGTGGCAGCGCAATAACACCGACCTGCTCAGCCCCGGAGAAGAAGATACCGGACGCACTACCGCGGAGATTATTCAGGATGAGGTGAAAGATCCGGCCCGCTGCGCGCAGCTTGCCGAACAGTTTGCCATCAGCGCCCTGTTGGACCGCCGCTTTAAGTATCTGTCCACTGGCGAAACGCGTAAGACCCTGCTGTGCCAGGCCCTGATGAGCGATCCGCAACTGCTGATCCTCGACGAGCCGTTCGACGGCCTCGACGTCAACTCCCGCCAGCAGCTGGCCGCCCTGCTGGCCGACCTGCATCGCGCCGGCATCACCCTGGTGCTGGTGCTCAACCGTTTCGATGAGATCCCGGACTTTGTGCAATACGCCGGCGTGCTGGCTGACTGCCTCCTCAGCGAGACCGGCGAGAAGCACGCTCTGCTGCAGCAGGCGCTGGTCGCCCAGCTGGCGCACAGTGAAAAACTGGACGGTATCACCCTGCCGGAGCCGGATGCCCCACCGGCCCGCCATACGCTGACGGAGACGGCGCCGCGTATCGTGCTCAATGACGGGGTGGTCTCCTACAACGATCGCCCGGTCATCAACCACCTCTCCTGGACCGTAAACCCTGGCGAACACTGGCAGATCGTCGGCCCCAACGGCGCGGGTAAATCCACCCTCTTAAGCCTTATCACCGGCGATCACCCCCAGGGCTACAGCAACGATCTCACCCTCTTTGGCCGTCGGCGCGGCAGCGGCGAGACCATCTGGGATATTAAAAAGCATATCGGCTACGTCAGCAGCAGCCTGCATCTGGACTACCGGGTCAGCACCAACGTCCGCAACGTGATTCTGTCGGGCTATTTTGACTCGATCGGCATTTATCAGGCGGTGTCGGATAAACAGCATAAGCTGGTGCAGCAATGGCTGGATATTCTCGGCATCGATAAGCGCACCGCCGACGCGCCGTTTCACAGCCTGTCGTGGGGCCAGCAGCGGCTGGCGCTTATCGTCCGCGCGCTGGTGAAGCATCCAACCCTGCTGATCCTTGATGAACCGCTGCAGGGGCTGGATCCCCTCAATCGCCAGCTGGTGCGCCGCTTCGTCGACGTCCTGATTGGCGAAGGCGCCACGCAGCTGCTGTTTGTCTCGCACCATGCGGAAGATGCCCCGGACTGTATTACCCATCGCCTGGCGTTCGTTCCCAGTGGAGACGGTTACACTTATCAGCTCGGCCCCGTGGCCTGACGCCCCCTGCCGGGGATCGCAAGATCCCTGGTATTTTTCAGAAAAATAGCGCCTTACTCATCTAACAAGATGTATTTTAAACAAAATATATTAAACGATGCCGTTTCACTCTTGAGTGTAAACGATTCCACTAACTTGTTCTGTGTCACACTTTTCACTTCTTTGATATGCTATCTTCCTCATACACGATAAGCCGAATGGAGCGAATCATGAAAGTTCTGGTTACAGGTGGTAGCGGTTACATTGGAAGTCATACCTGCGTTCAACTGCTGCTGCAGGGGCATGAGGTGGTGATCCTCGACAATCTCTGCAACAGCAAGCGCAGCGTACTGCCGGTGATTGAGCGTCTCGGCGGCAAAGAAGCCACCTTTATTGAAGGCGATATTCGTAACGAAGCGCTGATGACCGAGATCCTCCACGATCACGCCATTGAAGCGGTGATCCACTTCGCCGGGCTGAAAGCCGTCGGGGAGTCCGTCGCCAAGCCGCTGGAATATTACGACAATAACGTCACCGGCACACTGAAATTAGTCTCCGCCATGCGCGCCGCGGGCGTGAAGAACTTCATCTTTAGCTCCTCCGCCACCGTCTACGGCGACCAGCCGAAAATCCCGTATGTCGAAAGCTTCCCGACCGGCACCCCGCAAAGCCCCTACGGTAAAAGCAAACTGATGGTGGAGCAAATACTGACCGACCTGCAAAAAGCGCAGCCGGAGTGGAGCATTGCGCTGCTGCGCTACTTCAACCCGGTCGGCGCCCACCCGTCGGGCGACATGGGCGAAGACCCGCAGGGGATCCCGAATAACCTGATGCCGTATATCGCCCAGGTCGCCGTTGGCCGTCGCGAATCGCTGGCCGTGTTTGGTAACGACTACCCGACCGAAGATGGCACCGGCGTGCGCGATTATATCCACGTGATGGACCTTGCCGACGGCCACGTCGCGGCCATGGAAAAACTGGCTGACAAAGCCGGGGTCCATATCTACAACCTTGGCGCCGGCGTCGGCAGCAGCGTGCTCGACGTGGTCAATGCTTTCAGCAAGGCCTGCGGCAAACCGATTAACTACCATTTCGCGCCGCGCCGCGATGGCGACCTCCCGGCCTACTGGGCGGATGCCGCCAAGGCCGACCGCGAGCTGAACTGGCGCGTGACGCGCAACCTGGACGAAATGGCGCAGGACACCTGGAACTGGCAGTCCCGCCATCCGCAGGGTTATCCAGACTAAGGAACCTTCATGAGCGTATTTAACCCCGTTGACCATCCGCATCGTCGTTATAACCCGTTAACCGGGCAGTGGATTCTGGTTTCTCCGCATCGCGCCAAGCGCCCCTGGCAGGGAGCGCAGGAGACACCGGCAAAACAGACCTTGCCGGCCCACGATCCGGACTGTTTCCTGTGCCCGGGCAACACCCGGGTCACCGGCGACACGAATCCGAATTACACCGGCACCTACGTGTTTACCAACGACTTTGCGGCCCTGATGACCGACACGCCGGATGCCCCGGAGAGTGACGATCCGCTGATGCGCTGCCAGAGCGCGCGCGGCACCAGTCGGGTGATCTGCTTCTCGCCAGACCACAGCAAAACGCTGCCGGAACTGAGCCTTGAAGCGCTGGAAGGCGTGGTTAAAGCGTGGCAGGAACAGACCGCGGACCTCGGGAAAAGCTACCCGTGGGTGCAGGTCTTTGAAAACAAAGGAGCAGCGATGGGCTGCTCCAACCCACACCCGCACGGTCAGGTATGGGCCAACAGCTTCCTGCCTAATGAAGCGGAACGGGAAGACCGTCTGCAGAAAGCGTATTACTCCAGCCAGGGCCAGCCGATGCTGCTGGACTACGCCCGGCGCGAACTGGCCGACGGCAGCCGCACGGTGATCGACACCGATCACTGGCTGGCGGTTGTGCCCTACTGGGCCGCGTGGCCGTTCGAAACGCTGCTGCTGCCGAAAGCGCCCGTGCAGCGTATTACCGATTTAAGCGACGCCCAGCGCAGCGATCTGGCGCTGGCGTTGAAAAAGCTGACCAGCCGTTACGACAACCTGTTCCAGTGCTCATTCCCCTACTCCATGGGCTGGCACGGCGCGCCGTTTAACGATGAAGACCATAACCACTGGCAGCTTCACGCCCACTTTTATCCGCCGCTGCTGCGCTCCGCGACGGTCCGCAAGTTTATGGTTGGCTACGAAATGCTGGCCGAAACGCAGCGCGATCTCACCGCCGAGCAAGCTGCCGAACGACTGCGCGCCGTCAGCGACGTCCATTTTCGTGAATCCGGAGTGTAATGATGAGTCTGAAAGAGAAAACCCAAACCCTGTTTGCTGAGGCCTTCGGCTACCCGGCCAGCCATGTCATTCAGGCGCCAGGCCGCGTCAACCTGATCGGCGAGCATACCGATTACAACGACGGCTTTGTGCTGCCCTGCGCCATCGACTACCAGACGGTGATCAGCTGTGCGCCGCGCGACGATCGTACCGTGCGGGTGATTGCCGCCGATTACGACAATCAGACCGACGAATTCTCTCTCGACGCGCCGATTCTCAGCCACGACACCCAGCAGTGGTCGAACTATGTCCGCGGCGTGGTGAAGCATCTGCAACAGCGGAACAGCCACTTCGGCGGCGCGGATCTGGTGATCAGCGGCAATGTGCCGCAGGGCGCGGGCTTAAGCTCCTCAGCCTCGCTGGAGGTCGCCGTCGGCACCGTGTTCCAGCAGCTCTACCATCTGCCGCTGGACGGCGCGCAAATCGCCCTCAACGGCCAGGAGGCGGAAAATCAGTTCGTCGGCTGCAACTGCGGGATCATGGATCAGCTGATTTCGGCGCTGGGCAAAAAAGACCATGCGCTGCTGATCGACTGCCGCTCGCTGGGCACCAAAGCCGTCTCGATGCCGAAAGGCGTGGCGGTGGTGATCATCAACAGCAACTTTAAGCGCACCCTCGTCGGCAGCGAGTACAACACCCGTCGTGAACAGTGCGAGACCGGCGCGCGCTTCTTCCAGCAGCCCGCTCTGCGCGATGTCACCCTTGAGCAATTCAACGCTGTCGCCCATGAGCTGGATCCGGTGGTGGCGAAGCGGGTACGTCATGTGCTGACGGAGAATGCCCGCACCGTGGAAGCCGCCAGCGCCCTTGAAAAAGGCGACCTGAAGCGGATGGGCGAGCTGATGGCCGAATCCCACGCCTCAATGCGCGATGATTTCGAGATCACCGTCCCGCAGATCGACACCCTGGTGGAGATCGTCAAGGCGACAATCGGCGATAAGGGCGGCGTGCGCATGACCGGCGGCGGTTTTGGCGGCTGTGTGGTAGCGCTGGTCCCGGAAGATCTGGTCGATACCGTTCAGCAGGCCGTTGCCAACGAGTATGAAGCGAAAACCGGAATTAAAGAGACGTTTTATGTCTGCAAACCGTCACAGGGGGCTGGTCAATGGTAACGCAAACTACCGCGCTGGCGCCGGACGGCCAGCCATGGCAGCAGGTAACCCTGCGCAATAAGGCGGGGATGACCGTCACCGTGGCGGACTGGGGCGCGACGCTGCTCAGCGCCGAGGTGCCGCTGGCCGATGGCAGCGTGCGCCATCCGCTGCTGGGCTGCGCAAAGCTGGAAGACTATGCCCGCCAGGCCGCGTTTCTTGGCGCCTCGGTAGGCCGCTACGCCAACCGTATCGGCAATAGCCGCTTCCCGCTTGACGGCCAGCTCGTCACCGTCACGCCGTCAAACGACGCGGGCCACCAGCTTCACGGCGGCCCGGAAGGGTTTGATAAACGCCGCTGGCGCATCGTCCGCGCCGACGAGCAGGAAGCGCTGTTCGCCCTGACCTCGCCCGATGGCGATCAAGGCTTTCCGGGCACTCTGCAGGCCACCGCGCACTATCGTCTGACCGACGATAACCGCATCGCGATTACCTATCGCGCCACCGTGGACCAACCCTGCCCGGTGAACATGACCAATCACGTCTATTTCAACCTCGACGGTGACCAGGGCGACGTGCGCCAGCACCAGCTGCAGATCCTCGCCCATCGCTATTTGCCGGTGGAAAGCGATGGTATCCCGGGCGGCGGACTCAAAGACGTCGCCGGCACCAGCTTTGATTTCCGCCAGCCGAAAACCATCGCCGCCGACTTCCTCGCGGATGCCGATCAGCAAAAGGTAAAGGGTTACGACCATGCCTTCCTGCTGGACGCCAGAGGCGACGCCAGTCAACCTGCGGCGCAGGTCTGGTCGCAGGACGGTAAGCTGCAGATGACGGTCTATACCTCCGCTCCGGCGCTACAGTTTTATTCCGGCAACTATCTCGGCGGCACCCCGTCGCAGACGACGGAACCCTACGCCGACTGGCAGGGGCTGGCGCTGGAGAGCGAATTCCTGCCGGATTCGCCGAATCATCCGGAATGGCCGCAGCCGGACTGTGTGTTACGTCCAGGCCAGGAGTACGTCAGCCTGACGGAATATCAGTTTATCGCCCGCTAATCGCCAGCGCCCTCCGCCGGGGGGCGCTGCTTTTCGTCCCCGCCCTCTTCTCTCCTGCCTCTTTTTTCAGCAACCTGCTCTATTTTCCGTCATCAAAGGACAAAAAAATAACCTGTGTTTTACAAGCACCTTACACTGAGCCACTATTTTCGCTATGGTTAGGGATAAGCATTGCCGTGAGCCAAATCACGGCAATATAATGAGAATAGTTATCAATCAATAACACATACACCAACATATTCAGCGCACCGTTCGCGGCGCGAGGGATGGCGTGTAGAGAGGAGTAAGAGAATGGCTGTAACTAAGCTGGTACTGGTTCGTCATGGCGAAAGCCAGTGGAACAACGAAAACCGCTTCACCGGTTGGTACGACGTTGATCTGTCCGAGAAAGGCGTTAGCGAAGCGAAAGCAGCAGGTAAACTGCTGAAGGCTGAAGGCTTCAGCTTTGATTTTGCTTATACCTCCGTGCTGAAACGTGCCATCCACACCCTGTGGAACGTGCTGGACGAACTGGATCAGGCCTGGCTGCCGGTTGAGAAATCCTGGAAGCTGAACGAGCGTCATTACGGCGCGCTGCAGGGCCTGAACAAAGCGGAAACTGCTGAGAAATACGGTGACGAGCAGGTTAAACAGTGGCGTCGCGGCTTCGCCGTTACTCCGCCGGAGCTGACCAAAGACGACGAGCGCTACCCGGGCCACGATCCGCGCTATGCAAAACTGACCGACGCGGAACTGCCGACCACTGAAAGCCTGGCGCTGACCATCGACCGCGTCGTGCCTTACTGGAACGAAACCATTCTGCCGCGCCTGAAAAGCGGTGAGCGCGTGATCATCGCCGCTCACGGTAACTCCCTGCGCGCGCTGGTGAAATACCTCGACAACATGGGCGAAGACGAGATCCTCGAACTGAACATCCCGACCGGCGTACCGCTGGTGTATGAGTTCGATGAAAACTTCAAGCCGATCAAACATTACTATCTGGGCAACGCGGAAGAGATCGCGGCGAAAGCGGCTGCCGTCGCCAACCAGGGTAAAGCGAAGTAATTTCCCCCGGTGAAAATAAAAAAGCGTGGAAATCTCCACGCTTTTTTTATGACCTGCGCGAGCGCAACGTAGCTTAGCCGCGGCGGGTTTTCACCGCTTCCGCCAGCTGACGCAGGATCGCTTCGGTATCCTCCCAGCCGATGCAGGCGTCGGTAACGCTCTTGCCGTAGGTCAGCGGTTCACCGCTCTCGAGGCTCTGGTTGCCTTCCACCAGATGGCTTTCAATCATCACGCCCATAATGGCGCGCTCGCCGCCGGCAATCTGCTGGCATACGTCGGCGCCTACTTCCATCTGCTTCTTGAACTGCTTGCTGGAGTTGGCGTGGCTGAAGTCGATCATCACCTGGGCCGGCAGGCCCGCTTTCGCCAGACCGATTTTCACCTCCGCCACGTGCTTCGCGCTGTAGTTCGGCTCTTTGCCGCCGCGCAGAATAATATGGCAGTCGCCGTTGCCGCTGGTATTGACGATAGCGGAGTGGCCCCACTTGGTGACCGACAGGAAACAGTGCGGCGCGCCGGCGGCGTTAATCGCGTCGATAGCCACCTTGATGGTGCCATCGGTACCGTTTTTAAAGCCCACCGGGCAGGAGAGCCCCGAGGCGAGCTCGCGGTGCACCTGGGATTCGGTGGTACGCGCCCCAATGGCGCCCCAGCTCATCAGATCGGCGACATACTGCGGGGTGATCATATCGAGGAATTCCCCCGCCGCCGGCAGGCCGCTGTCGTTAATGTCCAGCAGCAGTTTGCGCGCAATGCGTAACCCGTCGTTGATGCGGAAGCTGTTATCCATATGGGGATCGTTGATAAGCCCTTTCCAGCCGACGGTGGTGCGCGGTTTCTCAAAATAGACGCGCATGACGATCTCGAGCTCGCCCTTCAGCGCCTCGCGCAGGGTCAGCAGACGGGAAGCGTACTCTTTCGCCGCCGCCGGGTCGTGAATAGAACAGGGCCCAATCACCACCAGCAGGCGGTCATCATCACCTTTGAGGATCTGGTGGATCGCTTTGCGAGCATGTGCAACGGTGTTTGCAGCATTTTCGGTAGCAGGGAATTTTTCCAGGAGCGCAACGGGAGGTAATAATTCGTTGATCTCTTTAATGCGTAAATCGTCGTTCTGATAATTCATCTTCTTTCCAGCGTTGCCATACTTATTCAATGAAATGCAATCCCTCCAATCTATCTCTTCGCTGAAATAGTGTAAACGTGATTTTACAGTAGTGATGGAATAATCCTGGAAATAGGCAAAAATACGCCATAAAGTAGCGAAACCAGACTCATGAACTACAATATTTAACTGTTAAAGCTAATTAAGTCTTACGTTTCAGGATTATATAGTGACACTGCGATCGTCTGCGGAGTCTTTAACCATAGCGAGTCAGATCCCTGGCACACTTACCGCTGGAGGCGTGGTTACCGCTTCCCGACCCAACAGGAGTATCCGATGAACATGAAAAAACTGACGACCCTTTTGCTCACCGCCACCTTAGGTCTTGCCAGCGGCGCGGCCCTGGCGGCAGATGCCGGCGCCCAGTCCAACAATGGCCAGGCCAACTCTTCCGCTGATGCCGGTCAGGTGGCGCCGGACGCCCGTGAAAACGTGGCGCCGAATAACGTCGATAATAGCCAAATCAATTCTGGCTCTGGCACTGGCACTGGCGGCACCATGCTTCATCCTGACGGCTCGACGATGAGCCAGGACAATATGTCGAGCGATGAGGTCCATAAAAACTCGATGTGTAAAGACGGCCGCTGTCCGGACACCGGTAAGAAGCTGGACAACGGCGACAGCATGAACCATGACAACAGCAAAACCGACGGCACAACCCAATAATTGATGCGGTGAGTGCAAACAGAGAAAAGGCGAGCCGGGCTCGCCTTTTCTCTGTTTGTTATCGTTCTCTGTTTATGATGTCATAGCGTGATAATGATAACTATCAAGGGACGACACTATGGCGCACTCGCATTCGCACTCCCCTGCCCAGGCTCCGGATAACGGCAACGCCCGCCGGCTGCTCTGGGCGTTCATCGTCACCGCCGGTTTTATGCTGGTAGAAGCCATCGGCGGCGCGATCTCCGGCTCGTTGGCCCTGCTGGCGGATGCCGGCCATATGCTCACCGACTCCGCCGCCCTGCTGTTTGCGCTGCTGGCGGTTCGCTTCGCCAGCCGTCCCCCGAATGCCCGCCATACCTTTGGCTGGTTGCGTTTGACCACCCTGGCTGCGTTTCTCAATGCCATTGCTCTGGTGGTGATCACCATGCTGATTGTCTGGGAGGCCATTCAGCGCTTCCAGCACCCGCAGCCGGTTGCCGGCGTGACGATGATGGTGATTGCGGTCGCTGGCCTGCTGGCCAACGTGCTGGCTTTCTGGATCCTGCATCGTGGCAGCGAAGAGCGGAACCTCAACGTGCGCGCCGCGGCGCTACACGTGCTCGGCGATCTGCTGGGCTCGGTTGGCGCGATTGTGGCCGCCGTGGTGATCCTCACCACCGGCTGGACACCTGTCGACCCGATCCTTTCCGTGCTGGTTTCCTGCCTGGTGTTACGTAGCGCCTGGCGTCTGCTGAAGGAGAGTCTGAATGAGCTGCTGGAAGGCGCGCCGCGTTCGCTGGATGTGACGGCCCTGCAGCGGGATATCCGCCGCTCTATCCCGGAGGTGCGCGATGTTCACCACGTCCACGTCTGGCTGGTGGGGGAAAAACCGGTGATGACGCTGCATGTGCAGGTTGTGCCGCCGCACGATCATGATGCGTTACTCAACCGCATCCTGCATTTCCTGGAACATAAATATGAAATTGAGCATGCCACGGTGCAGATGGAGTACCAGCCCTGCAGCGGCCCGGAGTGCCATCTCAACACGATGCACGCCGGGCACGATCATCACCACCACCATTAGCCAGAAAACGCGTGAGAACCTCGCTCACGCGCGCTGTTTATCCACATCCGGCTGCCGTTCAGCGCAATGAACGTCAGCAAGAGATATTCCAGCGACATCGCATAGACGCCCTGACGGGCAAAAATCACCACGCTGATGACGTTGACGATGACCCACAGCAGCCAGTTTTCAACGTATTTGCGGGTCATTAAGATCATCGCCACTACCGACAGCACCGTCATACAGGAGTCCCAGAACGGGAAGGCGTCCGGCTGCAGTTCCGGCATAGTGACCTGCAAACCGAGCACTTGCATCAGGCTGACCGCGATCCGCGTCAGGAAAGCAAAAAAAGGATTGATAAACAGGGTCAGCAAGCCGATCGCCACCACGCAGGCCGCCAGCCAGCCCAGGGCTTTACTGCGCGGTAGCCAGCGGATCTGCAGCTCAGCCTCATGGTTGCTGCTTTGCCGCGACCAGGCATACCAGCCGTAAACGTTAGCGGCAAAGAAGAACAGCTGCAGCAACAGGCTGGCGTACAGCTGGATCTGAAAGAAGATGATGGCGAACAGCGTGACGTTGACCAGACCGAAGGCATAGTTACTGATCTTCTCCAGGCTCGCCAGCCAGATGCACAACAGCCCGGCGATGGTCCCCACGGCCTCTATCCAGGAGAGATCGTACCCCCCGGCGCCGATGGGTATATGTACTAAAATATTCTGCGTGCTAAAAAAATCCATTTTATCCTCTCAGCGCCAGATGACGCGGTAATAGGTTATCCCCGTAGTGTAGCCGCAAAATCCAGCATCCGGTTAAGGGGAATTAATGCGCCAGTCCGCAGCGCTTCGTCGACGTGGATTTCATGTTCAGCGCCGCCCTGCTCGAGACCCTCGGCAATGGCTTTCAGGCCGTTCATCGCCATCCACGGACAATGCGCGCAGCTGCGGCAGGTCGCCCCTTCACCGGCGGTGGGCGCTTCCAGCAGCGTTTTCTCCGGCACCGCCTGCTGCATTTTATAAAAGATACCGCGATCGGTCGCCACGATCAGCTGGCGCTGGGGCAGGCTTTTCGCCGCCGCGATCAGCTGGCTGGTGGAGCCTACGGCATCGGCCATCTCGACGATCGCCTGCGGCGACTCGGGATGGACCAGCACAGCGGCTTCGGGATGCAGAGCCTTCATCCGCATCAACGCCTGGGTTTTAAACTCGTCGTGCACGATGCACGCCCCCTGCCAGCAGAGCACATCTGCGCCGGTCTGACGCTGAACGTAACGGCCAAGATGGCGGTCCGGCGCCCAGAGGATTTTTTGACCAAGGCTATCCAGGTGGTCAATGAGTTCCACGGCGATGCTGGAGGTCACCACCCAGTCGGCGCGAGCCTTCACCGCGGCAGACGTATTGGCATAGACCACCACGGTGCGGTCAGGATGAGCGTCGCAAAAGGCGTTGAACTCCTCAATCGGACAGCCCAGATCCAGGGAACACTCGGCGTTCAGGGTCGGCATCAGAATGGTCTTTTCCGGGCTGAGGATTTTGGCGGTTTCCCCCATAAAACGCACCCCGGCGACCAGCAGCGTAGAGGCCGAATGGCGGGCGCCAAAGCGCGCCATCTCCAGCGAGTCGGCAATACAGCCGCCGGTCTCTTCCGCCAGCTGCTGAATTTCAGGATCGGTGTAGTAATGCGCCACCATCACGGCATCGCGCTCGCGCAGCAGACGCTTGATTTTTTCGCGGTAAAACTGCTTTTCATCGACGGTCAGCGGCTGCGGTTTCGGTGGGAAGGGATAAATCGCCGTTTCAGGATCAAACATTACGCTCATCATGCAATCTCGTTTTACTGGCTTAACTCTAAGACCGTCAGTATGGCCTGCCCGCGCCATGATACGGTCATGGTGTTTTATATGCTAAACAAGATAGCCGATTACGCGCCAAAAGTCGTGATGAATTTTGTACATCAGCGCCTGTTCCAGGGGACGATGCTGCGCAGGTGTCCGGACTACCGGTTCGCGCCCTGTGCAGGCGTGGTAAGCGCAGCGCGACCGTGGGAAAGCGCTGAATACAATATTGTGGCAATTGATGGGCTGGCAGATAGCAAAAAGGCGCCTTTAGGGCGCCTTTTTACATTGGTGGGTCGTGCAGGATGACTCGGCTTCGCCTCGCCCTTCGGGCCGTCGCCGCAAGCGGCTCCGTTGTCTCACTGCGTTCGACCCGAACCTGCTGCAGGTTCGAATCGTTAAGTTCCGCGGATAGCAAAAAGGCGCCTTTAGGGCGCCTTTTTACATTGGTGGGTCGTGCAGGATTCGAACCTGCGACCAATTGATTAAAAGTCAACTGCTCTACCAACTGAGCTAACGACCCCTTGCGGGATTTTGCTACTGTCACCATTCAGGATGGTGGGTCGTGCAGGATGACTCGGCTTCGCCTCGCCCTTCGGGCCGTCGCTGTCGCAACGTTATCCTTCACGTTTCTACCAGTTACCATCATTAAAGATTGGTGGGTCGTGCAGGATTCGAACCTGCGACCAATTGATTAAAAGTCAACTGCTCTACCAACTGAGCTAACGACCCGCTCTGGTACTACCTGAATAATTTCACTCGACACCAATATTGGAATTGGTGGGTCGTGCAGGATGACTCGGCTTCGCCTCGCCCTACGGGCCGTTGCTGACGCAACGTTATCCTTCACGTTCAACATCTGAGTTAAATGCTGAAATTGGTGGGTCGTGCAGGATTCGAACCTGCGACCAATTGATTAAAAGTCAACTGCTCTACCAACTGAGCTAACGACCCGAGTGGTGGGTGATGACGGGATCGAACCGCCGACCCCCTCCTTGTAAGGGAGGTGCTCTCCCAGCTGAGCTAATCACCCGATATTACGCTGGATACTGCTGATACTGCCTCCACCGACCCCATCATTAAAATGGTGGGTCGTGCAGGATTCGAACCTGCGACCAATTGATTAAAAGTCAACTGCTCTACCAACTGAGCTAACGACCCGGTGGTGGGTGATGACGGGATCGAACCGCCGACCCCCTCCTTGTAAGGGAGGTGCTCTCCCAGCTGAGCTAATCACCCGATACTACGCTGGATACTGCTAATTGGTGGGTCGTGCAGGATGACTCGGCTTCGCCTCGCCCTATGGGCCGTTGCTGTCGCAACGTTATCCTTCACGTTTTACTATCGCGTTCCACCATAACGATTGGTGGGTCGTGCAGGATTCGAACCTGCGACCAATTGATTAAAAGTCAACTGCTCTACCAACTGAGCTAACGACCCACTCTGGCGTCGCTTTGGGCTTGTTTGATATCCCTTGGCAACGGCGGCATATATTACTGATTTCAGAATTCAGCGCAACTAAAATTTCGATAAAGATCACTTAACTGCTGGCGATTCAGGCGACAAGACCAGAAATAACGCGATTTCTGGTCATGCCGTAATCAACCAAGAGCATTAAGTCGTTTTTGCGCTTGTTTCGCACCGTCGGTGCCGGGGAATTTGTTGATCACCTGCTGGTAAACCGCTTTCGCTTTCGCGGTATCACCTTTGTCCTGCATGATCACGCCGACCTTAAACATGGCGTCCGGCGCTTTTGGCGATTTCGGGTAGTTCTTCACCACCGAGGCGAAGTAAAACGCCGCATCGTCTTTTTTCCCCTTATTGTAGTTCAACTGTCCGAGCCAATAGTTGGCGTTCGGCTGATAAGTTGAATCCGGGTACTTTTTAACGAAGTTCTGAAACGCCGCCATGGCGTCATCCTGGCGTGAAGCATCCTTCACCAGGGCAATAGCCGCATTGTAATCGGTGTTCGCATCGCCGGTCATCGCCGGAGCGCCTGACGTGGCCGCTGGCGCTGCGCTGGCGGTAGCCGCGCTCTGATCGCCGGAAGACGACGACGCCTGGGCGCCCGCCGCCGCTGCGCCACCTCCGCTCGTCAGCCCGTCAATCTGCAGCAGAATCTGCTTCTGACGCTCAACGATCTGATTCAGCTGATACTGGTTCTCCTGGATCTGACCACGGAGAGAATCAATGTCAGTCTGGTTATCAGAGAGTTGTTGCTGGAGTTGGGTTAAAAGCTGGCTGTGAGCATTGGAAATACGCTCGAGTTGAGTGACACGGTCTTCGACCGAGCCTGAGCCGACACTACTGATTGGCGCCTGAGCAAAAGCGGCCCAGGGGGCCGCTATGCCAACCAGTAACGACAGACTCAATAAATGATGTCTGAAGTTACTGCTCATGCAATTCTCTTAGTAAACCAGTACGGCGCGACGGTTTTTGGCATATGCCGCTTCGTCATGACCCAGTACTGCTGGTTTTTCTTTACCGTAAGAAACGATGGAGATCTGATCGGCAGAAACACCTTTGCCCTGCAGATACATCTTAACGGCGTTAGCACGACGCTCACCCAGCGCGATGTTGTATTCCGGGGTACCGCGCTCATCCGCGTGACCTTCTACAGTCACTTTGTAGGACGGGTTGCTGCGCAGGAAGTTAGCGTGCGCGTCCAGCATTGCAGCGAAGTCAGAACGGATATCGTACTTGTCCAGATCGAAGTAAACGATGTTGTTCTGCTGCAGCTGCTGCATCTGCAGACGAGCTTGCTCTTCAGAAGACATGTTGCCGCCGTTACCGTTAGCGTCCATACCAGTGCCGGCACCCAGCATGCCTTCACCGCTCTGGTCGTTGCTGGCGTTCTTGTTAGAAGAACATGCCGCGATTGCCATAACCGGCAGAGCGATCATCAGCCCTTTCAGCACTTTGTTCAGTTGCATTTCTTTGATTCCTTTAATAATCAATTATTTATTATCACAGATACGGCGACCAGGCAGGCGATTTTACCTGTCCATCAGTTGCCGGAAGACGCGCTTTGAAACGCCCATCTGTAGAAACCAGATTCAGCACGGATCCCATCCCCTGAGAAGAGCTGTAGATTACCATAGTGCCGTTAGGTGCCAGACTTGGCGTTTCGTCTAAAAACGTTGATGACAGAACCTGTACACCACCCGCTTCCAGATCTTGTTTGGCAATGTGCTGCTGGCCGCCGGCCGAGCTGACCATTACCATCGTTTTACCATCCGCGCTCACGTCAGCGTCCTGGTTCTGCGAACCTTCCCAGGTGATACGCTGCGGCGTGCCGCCATTAATATTGACTTTATACACCTGCGGACGACCGGCCTGGTCAGAGGTAAAGGCCAGGTTCTGGCTGTCCGGGAACCAGCTTGGTTCGGTGTTGTTGCTGCGACCGTTGGTCACCTGACGAATCTGACCCGAGCCCAGATCCATCACGTACAGGTTCAGGCTACCGGTTTTCGACAGCGCGAAGGCCAGTTTAGAACCATCCGGCGAGAACGCCGGCGCGCCGTTGTGCTGCGGGAAGGAGGCAATCTGACGCACAGCGCCGTTCGCCAGGGTCTGCACCACCAGCGCAGAGCGACCGCTCTCGAAGGTGACGTAAGCCAGTTTTGAACCGTCCGGTGACCAGGCCGGGGACATCAGCGGCTGGGAGGAGCGGTGAACCACAAACTGGTTGTAGCCATCATAATCGGAAACGCGCAGCTCATACGGGAACTGACCGCCATTGGTCTGCACCACGTAGGCGATACGAGTCCGGAAGGCGCCTTTAATACCGGTCAGCTTTTCAAATACCGCGTCGCTGGCAGTGTGCGCGGCATAGCGCAGGTACTGTTTAGTGACTTTGAAAGAGCCTTGCGCCAGCGTTGTGCCCGGCGCACCGCCGGTATCCACCAGCTGATACGCTACCTGGTAAGAACCATCCGGGTTTGACGTCACCTGACCGACGACCACGGCGTCAATGCCCAGCGCAGACCAGGCAGCAGGCTGCACTTCCTGGGCACTGGTCGGCTGCTGCGGCAGACGCGAGCGATCCAGCGGGTTGAATTTACCGCTGTTGCGCAGGTCAGCCGCCACGATACCGCCAACATCTTCCGGCGCAGCGCCCTGGCCGGCCCACTGGAACGGTACCACGCCGATGGGGCGCGCCGAGTCCACCCCCTGGGTGATCTCGATACGTACTTCTGCGTGCAGCACCGCCGCCCACAGCATTAAAAAACCAAATGCTACTCGTAATGCCTGCTTCATCATATCTCCCTTATCCGGGCGGAAAGCCCACGATAATTTAGCAGAATGTTAACAAACTCAAATACACAAAACTACCAAAACCCATGACCGCCCTATTTTCTTTCCCCCCGCTGACGCGGGGGAAAAAGCGCTTAAGGTTTGAAGTCCAGTGGCGCATTTTTGAACGTTTCATAAACAGCCTGCGACGGCGGTTTAGGGAATTTGCTCATCCGACTGGTGGCCGCCAGCATTTGCTGGCAGAACGCCGGATCGCCGCCTTCCGATTTCACACTCAACAACGTTCCATCCTGAGCCAGGTTTACGCGCAACGTACATACTTTACCCTTGTACGTATCCCAGTCATAGAGATGTCCTTTAATCGCGGCCTGCACCTGCGAAATATAGCTGGCAATCTCCGCCTGAGACGCACCGCCCTGCCCCGGTTTACTTCCTTTAGCAGGTGAAGAGCCACCTGTGCTACCGCTGGTGCTACCTTTCGGCGCATTCTTACCTGAACTCAGATCGCCGAGCAGGTCGTCCACGCCGTCCGCTTCTTTCGCAGCAGCCGCTTTCTTCGCTGCCGCGGCTTTTGCTGCTGCCGCTTTGGCCGCTTTATCGGCCGCTGCCTTCTCAGCAGCAGCCGCTTTGGCTGCTGCGGCTTTTTCAGCTGCGGCGGCTTTCTCGGCGGCGGCCTTCTCCGCGGCCGCTTTTTGCGCGGCGGCCTTCTCAGCGGCTTTTTCAGCGGCTTTTTCTGCTGCCGCTTTTTCAGCCGCGGCCTGCTTAGCCGCTTCCTGCTGGGCCTTCTTCTCCGCTTCCTGTTGCGCTTTCTTCGCCGCTGCCGCTTCCGCTTTCTTCTGCGCCTCTGCCGCGGCTTTCGCCGCTTCGGCTTCCGCCTGTTTCTTCGCATCGGCCGCCGCTTTCGCGGCGGCGGCTTCGGCCTGTTTCTTCGCGTCAGCCGCCGCTTTCGCTGCCGCCAGTTCAGCCGCTTTCGCCTGGGCATCCGCCTTCGCTTTCGCCTCGGCGGCCGCTTTGGCCGCCGCTTCCTGCGCTTCTTTGGCCTGCGCATCCGCTTTGGCTTTCGCCGCCGCGGCAGCCTTGGCAGCGGCTTCCTCAGCCTGCTTCTGTTGTTCCTTCGCTTCTTTCGCCGCTTCCTGCGCCTGCAGCCGCTCCTGTTCGAGCTGTTTCAGCCGTTCCTGTTCCGCCGCCTGCTTCTCACGTAACTCTTCCGCCTGCTGCTGCGCCTGTTTTTCACGCTGTTCAGCGGCGCGACGTGCGCTGGCCTGCTGCTGTTGCTGACGGTTATAATTGTTTACCACCGCCCCCGGATCGACCATGACGGCATCAATCGACGATCCCCCGCCGCCGCCGGCAGAGGCATCCAGATGCTCGTCAAACGAACTCCATATCAGCAGCGCGATCAGTATGATGTGCAGCGCGACTGAAATGATGATCGCTCGTTTAAGCTTGTCGTTTTGTTCGGTTGCCTTTGACACTATCGGTTCCCAAAAACTGTTCGCCTGTACCCGCGATGCGCACCGACGGCGAGCGATACTCGCCGCCGAACGCCGTGCGGACGCACCTACCTGAAGCGATTAAATAGGTTTGGTCATCAAGCCGACCGATTTAACCCCTGCGCTATGCAACAGGTTCAGCGCTTTAATAATTTCATCGTAAGGGACGTCTTTCGCACCGCCGATCAGGAATACCGTTTTCTCATTGGCTTCAAGACGACGCTTCGCTTCGGCAATCACCTGCTCCGGCGGCAGCTGGGACAGCGTCTCCTGCCCCACTTTCACGCTGTACTGCCCTACCCCGGAGACTTCCACAATCACCGGCGGATCGTCATTGCTTTTCACCGCTTGCGATTCCGTGGCGTCCGGCAGATCGACTTCCACGCTCTGCGTAATGATCGGCGCCGTTGCCATAAAGATCAGCAACAGCACCAGCAGGACATCCAGCAGCGGAACGATGTTGATCTCGGACTTCAGTTCGCGACGTCCGCGTCCACGTGCTCTGGCCATGGCTTACCCCTTATTGCTTTCGCTGGTGGTAAAGGCCTGACGGTGCAGAATAGCGGTGAACTCTTCCATAAAGTTGTCGTAATTCAGTTCAAGCTTGTTCACCCGCTGGTTCAGGCGGTTGTACGCCATCACCGCCGGGATAGCGGCGAACAGACCGATCGCGGTGGCGATCAGCGCTTCGGCGATACCCGGCGCCACCATCTGCAGGGTGGCCTGCTTCACCGCGCCAAGGGCGATAAAGGCGTGCATGATCCCCCAGACGGTGCCGAACAGACCGATATACGGGCTGATGGAGCCTACGGTGCCGAGGAACGGAATATGGGTCTCCAGCGTTTCCAGCTCGCGGTTCATCGAAATACGCATCGCGCGCGATGCCCCTTCGACGATCGCCTCCGGCGCATGGCTGTTGGCCCGATGCAAGCGCGCAAACTCTTTGAAGCCGCTGTAGAAGATCTGCTCCGAACCGGTCAGATTATCGCGACGCCCCTGGCTCTCCTGATACAAACGGGACAGTTCAATCCCGGACCAGAATTTGTCCTCGAACGCTTCAGCTTCGCGCGCGGCCGAGTTAAGGATACGCGTTCTCTGAATAATGATAGCCCAGGAAGCGATAGAAAAACCAATCAAAATCAACATGATAAGTTTAACCAGAAGGCTCGCCTTCAGGAACAAATCAAGGATATTCATGTCAGTCACTGCTTAAACTCCGCGACAATAGACTTGGGAAGCGCACGTGGCTTCATTAAGAGTGGATCAACGCACACAATGAGAACCTCAGCTTCGTTTAACACTGTATTCTCGGCGTTGACGATTCGCTGCGTAAAAACCAAAGAGGTGCCGCGCATCGAGGTAATTTCCGTCTGGACTTCGAGCATGTCGTCGAGTCTGGCGGGGGCAAAATACTCCAGCGTCATTTTGCGAACCACGAAGGCAACGCGTTCAGCCAACAGAACCTGTTGACTAAAGTGATGGTGGCGCAGCATCTCTGTGCGTGCTCTTTCATAAAAAGCGACGTAACTGGCGTGGTAAACCACACCACCGGCGTCGGTATCTTCGTAGTAGACCCGAACCGGCCATCGAAACAGCGTTGTATTCACTTTACATCCCGGTAATGCAAAAAAAGGTTAGAGCTTTCAAACTTCGCTACTATACGCGCGGGAAAGGTGGTTTGGAATGGGGGAAAGTAAACGGGGAGTAAATTTTTATGGGCTTATGCAAGCCCATAGCATTAACAGAGATCTCTTATTCAAAAGAAGAAAAAGAAGAGACCTAAAGCGAGCACGATATCAGCGATAAGCGGACAAAAAATCCCCTGCCAGTGAACGGCACGCGGGCGGAAGCCCACGCCGTGAATTACGCCGCTGCAAACCGCCCACATCAGCAAGAAACCGTGCCAGATTTCCAGCTCGCTGGTCTTCGCGGCAAAGCGCGACGGATCCCAGAAAATGCAGCCTGCCAGCAGCAGCGCCATCAACAAGGAAAGCGCCCTTAACGGGCGCTTGTCCATTATCGCATACATATACTTTATCATTCACGTCGCCTCTTTGTTGGCTCCGTCTGCTTACCCCAGTCACTTACCGGTGTAAGCTCCTGGGGATTCACAGACTTGCCGCCTCGATGCAACCCGAATGATTTCGTATATCGCATCACGATAATACTCATCAGTGTTCTTCTTTACCTGCTTTGGTGGCTTCCACGTGCTCAAGCGCCAGCGCGGTAATCACCCCAAAGGCACAGGCAAGAAGCGTTCCCAAAATCCATGCGAAGTACCACATATATAGCTCCTTACCTTAGTACAGCGAGTGGGTGTTCTTTTCGATGTCTTCACGGGTGATGCGGCCAAACATCTTCCAGTAACACCAGCTGGTGTAGCCCAGAATGATCGGCACGAAGACAATCGCCACGTAGGTCATCAGGTTCAGCGTCCGCTGGCTGGAGGTCGCGTCCCACATCGTCAGGCTGGCGTTCAGCATGGTGCTGGACGGCATGATGAACGGAAACATCGCGATACCGGCAGTCAGAATGATGCAGGCCAGGGTCAGCGAGGAGAACAGGAATGCCCAGGCGCCTTTATCCGCTTTGGTCGAAACGACGGTCAGCAGCGGCAGCACCACGCCCAGGGCAGGGATCGCCCACAGCGCTGGCATATTGTTAAAGTTCACCATCCACGCGCCCGCTTCACGCACCACTTCTTTGGTCAGCGGGTTAGACGGGCCGGTATGGTCAATCACCGATTTCACCACATAGCCGTCGATGCCGTAGTAGACCCACACGCCCGCCAGCGCGAAGCAGACCAGCGTCACCAGCGCCGCCACCGTGGAGACGGTGCGGGTGCGCAGATGCAGTTCGCCTACGGTACGCATCTGCAGGTAGGTCGCGCCCTGGGTGAGGATCATCGCCACGCTGACGATACCGGCCAGCAGACCAAACGGGTTCAGCAGCTGGAAGAAGTTACCGGTATAGAACAGACGCAGGTATTCGTCGACATGGAACGGCACGCCCTGCAGCAGGTTGCCGAAGGCCACGCCAATCACCAGCGGCGGCACGAAGCTGCCGATGAAGATGCCCCAGTCCCACATGTTGCGCCAGCGGGTGTCCTCGATCTTGGAACGGTAGTCGAAACCGACCGGACGGAAGAACAACGAGGCCAGCACCAGAATCATCGCCACATAGAAACCGGAGAACGCCGCGGCGTAGACCATCGGCCAGGCAGCGAACAGCGCGCCGCCGGCGGTGATCAGCCACACCTGGTTACCGTCCCAGTGCGGGGCGATGGCGTTGATCATAATCCGACGCTCGGTGTCGTTACGGCCGAGGAAGCGGGTGAGCATGCCCACCCCCATGTCGAACCCGTCGGCGACGGCGAAGCCAATCAGCAGGATGCCAATCAGCAGCCACCAGATAAAACGCAATACTTCATAATCGATCATTTGACGACTCCTGTCTTAGCGTGCCGACTGAATAGCCGCAGAGGACTGTTCAAAGTGATAGCGGCCGGTTTTCAGGCTGCTAGGTCCTTTGCGGGCAAACTTGAACATCAGGAACAGTTCAGCCACCAGGAACAGCGTGTACAGACCGCAGATCAGCAACATAGAGAAGATCAGATCGCCCGCGGTCAGCGACGAGTTGGCCACCGCCGTCGGCAGGACTTCACCAATCGCCCACGGCTGACGGCCGTATTCGGCAACAAACCAGCCCGACTCCACGGCAATCCACGGCAGCGGCAGGCCATAGAACGCGGCGCGCAGCAGCCATTTTTTCTCGCCGATACGGTTACGAATCACGCTCCAGAAGGAGGCGCCGATAATCAACAGCATCAGGATGCCGCACGCCACCATGATACGGAAGGCGAAGTACAGCGGTGCGACGCTTGGAATAGAGTCTTTGGTGGCTTTGGCGATCTGCTCTTCCGTGGCGTCAGCGACGTTCGGGGTATAGCGTTTCAGCAGCAGACCATAGCCGAGATCTTTCTTCACGTTATTGAACTGGTCGCGAACGGCCTGGTCGGTGGAACCGGCGCGCAGTTGCTCCAGTAGCGCGTAGGCTTTCATGCCGTTACGGATACGCTCTTCGTGCTGAACCATCAGATCCTTCAGACCGATAACCGGCTTATCCACCGAGCGGGTGGCAATGATGCCCAGCGCGTAGGGGATCTGGATGGCGAAGTGGTTGGTTTGCGCATTCTGATCGGGAATACCAAACAGGGTAAAGGCCGCCGGCGCAGGCTGGGTTTCCCACTCTGCTTCGATAGCCGCCAGTTTGGTTTTCTGCACGTCACCCATTTCGTAACCGGATTCGTCACCCAGCACAATAACGGAGAGGATCGCCGCCATACCGAAGCTGGCTGCGATGGCGAAGGAGCGCTTAGCAAAGGCAAAGTCACGGCCTTTCAGCATGTACCAGGAGCTGATAGCCAGGATAAACATCGCACCGGTGACATAGCCAGACGCCACAGTGTGAACGAATTTCACCTGAGCAACCGGGTTGAGCACCAGTTCGGAGAAGCTGACCATCTCCATACGCATGGTTTCAAAGTTGAAGTCCGATGCGATAGGGTTCTGCATCCAGCCGTTAGCGACGAGGATCCACAGCGCGGAGAGGTTGGAGCCCAGAGCGACCAGCCAGGTGACGGCCATATGCTGAACTTTACCCAGACGATCCCAACCGAAGAAGAACAGACCTACAAAGGTGGATTCGAGGAAGAAGGCCATCAGACCTTCAATGGCCAGCGGCGCACCGAAGATATCGCCCACGTAGTGTGAGTAATACGACCAGTTAGTCCCGAACTGGAACTCCATGGTCAGACCGGTCGCCACACCCAGCGCGAAGTTGATACCAAACAACTTGCCCCAGAATTTGGTCATATCTTTATAAATCTGTTTGCCGGAAAGGACGTAGACCGTTTCCATGATGGCCAGCAGGAACGCCATACCGAGCGTCAGTGGCACAAACAGGAAGTGGTACATCGCGGTCAAGGCAAACTGTAAGCGCGACAGTTCGACTATATCTAACATCATGACTCCTTGCTCATCGCATGAAGACTCCGAAAATGAACCGAGAAGCTCTGGCTCATACGCATGCCCCAATACAAATTTTTATTTGTCGCCCGCCCGGAGCGGGTTTCAACCGAAAGTGAAACCACGCCAGGACAAGGTTACAAATACGTTAACGAAAAACCCAATTGATTCCCCAATATATTACGCCGCAATAACCTTACAATAAATATGTTTTTATTGTTCCAGTTTTACATTTTTCGACGGTGATCAATATATAGCGAAGATGGCCGGTTTAGGCCAATTTGACTTGAGACAATTTAACGTTTTTTGAAGGATTTTTCCAAGCATTAAGTATTGATATAAATCAATTTTTACTCTGCGTGTTAATTATGTAGCTCAATAAAGAATATTGGTAAACCCAATGTTAATGCTGTGTTTAAAGTATGCCTTGATTGGTTACTAAAAAGGGAAAGATGAGAATCATAGGTAATATTATTTAACGCCACAGGAAAAAAATAAAAAAAAGAGCCGATCCGATTAATGCTAGACCGCTCACAGTATTTTTTCCTGCTTTCTTCTCCCCTCCCCCACTCCTTTTTTTACTGTCTGTTTCGTTACCCTGCGGTACGACCAGGGCAAATTTTCATTTCCGACAACCGCGCGTCGATAATATTTATGAAATAATTCATAAAATCAATATGATAGATAAGGTTTTTGCCACACGCAGGGTTTACTGACGCAGCGGCGTACGGAAGAAGCGGACAACGGCCAAAAAAAAGGCCACCTGACGGTGGCCAACCATGTCGAAATCGGACAGATTTCTGCTTGCGGATAAGCAGAGAGGGTTTACTTGATGATAGCTTTCAGCGCTTCGCCGATATCGGCCAGGCTGCGAACGGTTTTCACACCGGCTGCTTCCAGGGCTGCGAATTTCTCATCGGCAGTACCTTTACCGCCAGCGATGATGGCGCCAGCATGGCCCATACGCTTGCCCTTCGGCGCGGTCACGCCGGCGATGTAACCGACAACCGGCTTGGTCACGTGCTCTTTGATGTAGGCAGCCGCTTCTTCTTCCGCGCTACCGCCGATCTCACCGATCATCACGATCGCTTCGGTCTGCGGGTCTTCCTGGAACAGCTTCAGGATATCGATGAAGTTAGAGCCCGGGATCGGGTCGCCGCCGATACCGACGCAGGTAGACTGACCGAAGCCGTAGTCGGTGGTCTGCTTAACTGCTTCATAGGTCAGGGTACCGGAACGGGAAACGATGCCCACTTTACCCGGCTTGTGAATGTGACCCGGCATGATGCCGATTTTGCATTCGCCCGGCGTGATCACGCCTGGGCAGTTCGGGCCGATCATACGCACGCCCGCTTCGTCCAGTTTCACTTTCACGGTCAGCATATCCAGCGTCGGGATACCTTCGGTGATGGTGATAATCAGCTTAATGCCCGCGTCAATCGCTTCCAGAATGGAATCTTTGCAGAACGGCGCCGGAACGTAGATCACGGTCGCGGTGGCGCCGGTCGCTTCAACGGCTTCGCGCACGGTGTTGAACACCGGCAGGCCCAGGTGAGTGGTGCCGCCTTTGCCTGGCGTCACGCCGCCAACCATTTGCGTACCGTAAGCGATCGCTTGTTCAGAGTGGAAGGTCCCCTGGCTACCGGTGAAGCCCTGGCAGATAACCTTGGTATCTTTATTAATTAAAACTGACATTATTTCCCCTCCACTGCGGCAACAACCTGCTGTGCTGCGTCCGTCAGACTTTTCGCTGCAATAATATTCAGGCCGCTGTCAGCCAGTTTTTTCGCGCCCAGTTCGGCGTTGTTACCTTCCAGACGAACCACGACCGGAACGTTAACCCCAACTTCCGCTACCGCACCGATGATGCCGTCAGCGATCAGGTCGCAACGTACGATACCGCCGAAGATGTTCACCAGCACCGCTTTCACGTTGTCATCAGAGAGGATGATTTTGAACGCTTCGGTGACGCGCTCTTTGGTCGCACCGCCGCCCACGTCGAGGAAGTTAGCCGGTTCGCCGCCGTGCAGTTTAACGATGTCCATGGTACCCATCGCCAGGCCTGCGCCGTTAACCATGCAGCCGATGTTGCCGTCCAGCGCGACGTAGTTCAGTTCCCACTGCGCCGCCTGCGCTTCACGCGGATCTTCCTGCGACTGGTCGCGCATTTCGCGCAGATCCGGCTGGCGGAACAGCGCGTTGCCGTCAGCGCCCAGTTTGCCGTCGAGGCAGATCAGGTCGCCCTGCTTAGTGATAACCAGCGGGTTGATTTCGATCAGCGCCAGGTCGCGCTCCAGGAAAATGGTCGCCAGGCCCATGAAGATCTTGGTGAACTGCTGAACCTGTTTACCTTCCAGACCCAGTTTGAACGCCAGTTCACGACCTTGATAAGGCATCGGGCCCGCCAGCGGATCGATGGCGATCTTGTGGATCAGGTGCGGGGTCTCTTCCGCCACTTTTTCGATTTCCACGCCGCCTTCGGTAGAGGCCATGAACACTACGCGACGGGAGCTACGGTCAACGACCGCGCCCAGGTACAGCTCTTTGTCAATATCGGTCGCCGCTTCAACCAGGATCTGGTTAACCGGCTGGCCGTTCGCATCTGTTTGATAGGTCACCAGACGTTTGCCCAGCCAGTGCTCGGCAAATGCGCGGATCTCTTCTTTGCTCTTCACCACTTTCACACCGCCCGCTTTGCCGCGGCCACCAGCGTGAACCTGACATTTCACTACCCACGGACCCGCGCCGATTTTTGAAGCGGCTTCTTCTGCTTCACGCGGAGTAGTACAGGCATAACCCACCGGCGCCGGTAAGCCATAGCGGGCAAAAAGTTGTTTTGCCTGATATTCATGTAAGTTCATGTGTTCAGTCCATCCTTCAGGGTGTAATTATCTTTAAACCTGTAGGCCTGATAACGGCGTTAACGCGTGTTATCCGGCCTACGGTAGGTAATACGCTTGCTGACTACACGTCCAGCAGCAGACGGGTCGGATCTTCCAGCAGCTCTTTAATCGCCACCAGGAAGCCTACCGATTCACGTCCGTCGATCAGACGGTGGTCGTAGGAGAGCGCCAGGTACATCATCGGCAGGATCTCTACCTTGCCATTCACCGCCATCGGACGGTCTTTAATGGCATGCATACCCAGGATGGCGCTCTGCGGTGGGTTGATGATCGGCGTGGACATCAGGGAGCCGAACACGCCGCCGTTGGTAATGGTGAAGTTACCGCCGGTCAGGTCGTCTACGGTCAGCTTGCCGTCACGGCCTTTCACCGCCAACTCTTTAATATTCTTTTCGATATCCGCCATGCCCAGCAGGTCAACGTCACGCAGAACCGGGGTG
This sequence comes from Klebsiella sp. K5-204, assembly GCF_030128585.1. Lineage (NCBI taxonomy): Bacteria > Pseudomonadati > Pseudomonadota > Gammaproteobacteria > Enterobacterales > Enterobacteriaceae > Klebsiella > Klebsiella sp. K5-204. Next base: position 120,101 of record NZ_JAKUZS010000007.1, on the reverse strand, counting down.
ACCAGGCCGCGTGGAGTGGATACGGCCATGCTGACGTCGAAGTAGTTGTGGTACACCACGTCGTCGCCATCGATAGAGGCGTTCACTTCCGGATAGCGTTTCAGCGCTTCCACGACCGCTTTCACGTAGAAGGACATAAAGCCCAGACGGATGCCGTGACGTTTTTCGAACGCGTCGCCGTACTGCTTACGCAGATCCATGATTGGCTTCATGTTGACTTCGTTGAACGTGGTCAGCATGGCGGTGGAGTTTTTCGCTTCCAGCAGACGCTCGGCCACACGTTTACGCAGGCGGGTCATCGGGACGCGTTTTTCAGAGCGGTGGCCCAGCTGCGGCGCCGGCGCGGCTGCCGGGGCAGCGGCTGGCGCTTTGGCTTCTGCCGCCGCCGGGGCTTTCGCCAGATGTTTCTCGACATCTTCGCGGGTCAGGCGGCCGCCGACGCCGGTGCCTTTGATGGCCGCCGCGTCGAGGTTGTGTTCAGCCAGCAGACGACGGATCGCCGGGCTCAGCGCATCGTTGTTCTGCTCTTCCAGAGAGGCCTGCTGACGCTGCGCCGGCGTGGACGCTTTCGCATCGGCTTTTTCGCTGCTTTCTTTACCTGCGCTGTTACCTTCGCGCAGGCGGCCAAGGATCTGGCGAGACAGGACGGTAGCGCCCTCGTCTTCCAGCACTGCATCCAGAATGCCGTCCGCTGATGCCGGTACTTCCAGTACCACTTTGTCAGTTTCGATTTCGACCAGGACTTCGTCACGGACGACCGCGTCGCCCGGTTTTTTGTGCCAGGTGGCGACGGTTGCGTCAGCTACGGACTCAGGCAGGTCGGGAACCAGAATATCTACGCTACTCATTGTGTATCCTTTAATTAATCGACGTTCAGCGCGTCATTGACCAGATCTTGTTGCTGTTTCTGGTGAACGGACATATACCCTACCGCCGGAGAGGCGGAGGCCGGGCGGCCTGCATAACGCAGAGAGGCCCCAAACGGAATCACTTCACGGAAGTGATGCTGGCTGCAGTACCATGCGCCCTGGTTGAGCGGCTCTTCCTGGCACCAGACAAAATCATGTACGTGCGCATACGCTTTCAGCGCATCCTGCACCGCCTGATGCGGGAACGGATAGAGCTGCTCGATACGAACGATAGCGACATCTTTTTGCTCGTTTTTACGGCGCTGTTCCAGCAGGTCGTAGTAAACCTTACCAGAGCACAGCACCACGCGCTTCACAGCCTGCGGATCAAGTTGATCGATTTCACCGATGGCCGGCAGGAAAGTGCCGTTTGCCAGCTCATCCATGCTGGAGACCGCCAGCGGATGACGCAGCAGCGACTTCGGCGACATCACCACCAGCGGACGACGCATACCGCGCAGCGCCTGACGACGCAGCATGTGGTACACCTGCGCCGGCGTGGACGGCACGCATACCTGCATATTCTGCTCAGCGCACAGCTGCAGATAACGCTCCAGACGGGCGGAGGAGTGCTCCGGGCCCTGGCCTTCGTAGCCGTGCGGCAGAAGCATCACCAGGCCGCACATCCGGCCCCACTTCTGCTCACCGGAGGAGATGAACTGGTCGATCACCACCTGCGCGCCGTTGGCGAAGTCGCCAAACTGCGCTTCCCAGATGGTCAGGGTGCGCGGCTCTGCAGTGGCGTAACCATATTCAAACGCCAGCACCGCTTCTTCAGACAGCACGGAGTCCCAAACGCGGAACTGGCCCTGACCGTTATGGACATGCTGCAGCGGGGTGTAGGTTGAACCATTGGTCTGGTTATGGATCACCGCATGACGGTGGAAGAAGGTGCCGCGACCGGAGTCTTCCCCGGACAGACGCACCGGAATACCTTCGTCAACCAGCGTGGCGTAGGCCAGGTTTTCAGCGCCGCCCCAATCGAACAGCTTCTCACCTGCCGCCATCGCCTGGCGGTCGGCGTAAATTTTCGCCACGCGGGACTGCATTTCGATACCTTCCGGCACCGTACTGATGCGTTTGGCCAGCTCCTGCAGACGCTTCGGCTCCACTTTATCCGGATAGCTCTCGTCCCACTCATGGTTGAGGTACGGCGACCAGGTAAAGGAGTGCATGTTCATCGGACGCCATTCCTTCACCACGCATTCGCCGGCATCCAGCGCATCGCGGTAGAGGTTAACCTGCTCGGTAGCATCTTCCAGGGTCGCGACCTTGTCCTGCTCCAGCTTGTCAGCATAGATTTTGCGCGGAGTCGGGTGCTTTTTGATCTTCTGATACATCAGCGGCTGGGTTGCGCTCGGCTCATCGGCTTCGTTATGGCCGTGACGGCGGTAGCACACCAGGTCGATGAAGACATCGCGTTTGAAGGTATTGCGGAAATCCAGCGCCAGACGGGTGACGAAAGCGACCGCTTCCGGGTCGTCGGCGTTGACGTGGAAAATCGGCGCCTGCACCATTTTACCGATGTCGGTGCAGTACGGGGTCGAACGCGCATCCAGCGGGTTAGAGGTCGTGAAGCCCACCTGGTTGTTGATAACGATGCGCACGGTCCCGCCCACTTCGTAACCGCGGGCTTTGGACATGTTCAGGGTTTCCTGAACCACGCCCTGGCCGGTCACCGCGGCGTCGCCGTGGATAGTGATCGGCAGAACCTTGTTGCTGCTCGGCTCGTCCAGACGATCCAGACGGGCGCGTACGGAACCGATCACCACCGGGCTGACGATCTCGAGGTGCGACGGGTTAAACGCCAGCGCCAGGTGCACCAGACCGCCTTCGGTTTCTATATCGGAAGAGAAGCCCATGTGGTACTTCACATCGCCGGTACCAAGGTGTTCTTTATGTTTGCCGGCAAACTCGTCGAACAGGTCCTGCGGTTTTTTACCCAGCACGTTGACCAGCACGTTGAGACGGCCACGGTGCGCCATGCCCAGCACCACTTCACGGGTGCCGCTCTTACCCGCATGGCGGATCATCTCTTTGAGCATGGGGATCAGGGCGTCGCCACCCTCCAGCGAGAAGCGCTTCGCCCCCGGGAATTTGGCGCCGAGGTAGCGCTCTAGTCCTTCCGCGGCAGTCAGTTCGCCGAGGAAACGTTTTTTCTCTTCCGCGGTAAAGCTCGCTTTGCCGGCTACCGATTCAATGCGCTGCTGGATCCAGCGTTTTTCTTCGGTAGAGGTGATATGCATGTATTCCGCGCCGATGGAGCCGCAGTAGGTTTGCTTAAGGGCGGCAATCAGCTCGCCCAGCTTCATCGTGTCTTTACCGATGGCAAATGAACCTACGTTATAGCTTTCCTGGAAATCGGCCTCGGTCAGATCGTGGTAGGCCGGATCGAGATCCGCCACTCTCTCTTGCTTCCACAGCCCCAGCGGATCGAGATTCGCATGCTGGTGGCCACGGAAACGGTATGCGTTGATGAGCTGCAGGACTTTAACCTGCTTCACATTGGTGTCTGGGTCGGAAATCGAAGAAGTGTAACGTGAGGCATCCTTCGCCAGTCGACGGAAATAATCACGCGTTTTGGAATGAAATTGATCCGGTTTAACTCCGGTGCCAGGTAACTGCTGGAACATTGAACGCCAGTTGGCGTCAACAGAGTCAGGATCGGTTAAGAAGTCTTCATAGAGCTGTTCTATCCAGCTCTGGTTCGAACCAGAGAGGTAAGAAGAGTCCAGCCAGGCTTTCATTGCGCCGTTCTGCATCGTGATCCCTTAAGCATTCATATGCTTATTTCGCCGTAGAAACTACCACGCACACCGAGTGCACGTGCCGGGGTTCACTTGTTGCGGACGAGTTGTGGTTTCTATCCGCTAAGGAACCTTTAAAAACTGCCATTAATCTTCGGCGTTCAGGCTGCGGTTGCGTTAGCTGCCTTCACTTACCCCGGTCACATAGTTCACTATGCTCCCGGGGATGCGTTCAGTTGCCGCCTTACCTCGCTCGGAACGCCTTGATTACTGGTACATATTTGGCGGTTTTTAAAGATTTCCTGCTATATCTATTGCCTGATGGCGCTTCGCTTATCAGGCCTACAAAATATGCTCCTGTAGGCCGGATAAGACGTTTACGTCGCCATCCGGCAACTAAAACAACTTACGCGCTGCGCTGCAGCAGCATCGACTTAATATGGCCGATGGCGCGCGTCGGGTTCAGCCCCTTAGGACACACACTGACGCAGTTCATAATGCTGTGACAGCGGAATACGCTGAAAGCATCGCTCAGGCCGTCCAGACGCTCGCTGGTTTCGGTATCGCGACTGTCGATCAGGAAGCGATACGCGGCCAACAGGCCGGCCGGGCCGATGAACTTGTCCGGGTTCCACCAGAACGACGGGCACGAGGTCGAACAACATGCGCACAGAATACACTCGTACAGGCCATCGAGCTTCTCACGCTGCTCAGGCATCTGCAGATGCTCGCGAGCCGGAGGATTTTGCCCATTATTCAACAAGTAAGGCTTAATCTTCTCATATTGTGCATAGAATTGCCCCATGTCCACCACCAAATCACGGATAACCGGTAATCCTGGCAGCGGGCGGATAACAATCTTCTTGCCCGGCTGATTCAGCGCGGAGATCGGCGTGATGCACGCCAGACCGTTTTTCCCGTTCATGTTCAGGCCATCGGAACCGCAGACCCCTTCACGGCAGGAGCGGCGAAACGACAGCGACGGATCTTTTTCTTTCAGCTGGATCAGCGCATCCAGCAGCATCATGTCACGACCTTCTTCCGCGTCGAGGGTGTAATCCTGCATGTGCGGAGCGTCGTCAACATCCGGGTTATAGCGATAAATTGAAAACTCGAGTTTCATTTTCCTGTCTCCGCATTAATAAGTACGAATCTTCGGCGGGAATGCCGGACGCAGTTTCGGTTCCATGTTGACGCTACGACGCGTCATGGATTCCGACTCTGGCAGATACAGGGAATGGCACAGCCAGTTTTCATCATCACGATCCGGGAAGTCGAAGCGGCTGTGAGCGCCACGGCTCTCGGTACGGAAGTTAGCGGATACGGCGGTCGCGTAAGCGGTTTCCATCAGGTTATCCAGCTCCAGGCACTCAACGCGCTGGGTGTTGAACTCGCTGGAGGTATCGTCGAGACGGGCGTTTTTCAGGCGCTCGCGGATCACTTTCAGCTGTTCCAGACCTTTGTGCATCGCATCGCCTTCGCGGAACACCGAGAAGTTATGCTGCATACATTCCTGCAGCGCTTTGCGGATCGCCACCGGATCTTCACCGGAACGGGTGTTGTTCCAGCGGTTGAGGCGGTCCAGCGAGCCTTCGATATCGGATTCGCTGGCGTCGCGCAGCGTGCCCTGCTCGGCGATAGACTCCTGCAGATGCAGACCCGCCGCGCGGCCGAAGACCACCAGGTCGAGCAGCGAGTTGCCGCCCAGACGGTTGGCGCCGTGGACCGATACGCAGGCGATTTCGCCCACCGCGAACAGACCCGGGATCACCACGTCTTCGCCCTTCTCATTGACGGTCAGCGCCTGGCCGGTCACTTTGGTCGGAATACCGCCCATCATGTAGTGGCAGGTTGGGATAACCGGGATCGGCTCTTTCACCGGATCGACGTGAGCAAAGGTGCGGGACAGCTCAAGGATACCCGGCAGACGAGATTCCAGAACCTCTTTACCCAGGTGATCCAGTTTCAGTTTCGCGTGCGGGCCCCACGGACCGTCGCAGCCGCGGCCTTCGCGGATCTCGATCATGATGGAACGCGCCACCACGTCACGACCCGCCAGGTCTTTCGCGTTCGGCGCATAACGCTCCATAAAGCGCTCGCCGTGTTTATTCAGCAGATAACCGCCTTCGCCGCGGCAACCTTCGGTGACCAGAACCCCGGCCCCGGCGATACCGGTCGGGTGGAACTGCCACATTTCCATATCCTGCACCGGCACGCCGGCGCGGATGGCCATCCCGACGCCGTCACCGGTATTGATGTGGGCGTTGGTGGTGGACTGATAGATACGGCCTGCGCCGCCGGTCGCCAGCACGGTGGCGCGGGCTTTAAAGTAGACCACTTCGCCGGTCTCGATGCACAGGGCGGTACAACCCACCACCGCGCCGTCCTGGTTTTTCACCAGATCGAGGGCATACCATTCGGAGAAGATAGTGGTGTGGTTTTTGAGGTTCTGCTGGTACAGGGTGTGCAGCAGGGCGTGGCCGGTACGGTCAGCCGCCGCCGCGGTACGCGCCGCCTGCTCGCCGCCGAAGTTCTTCGACTGGCCGCCGAACGGGCGCTGATAAATACGGCCGTCGTCAAGACGGGAGAATGGCAAGCCCATATGCTCCAGCTCGAGAATCGCTTCCGGGCCGGTCTTACACATATATTCGATGGCGTCCTGGTCGCCGATATAGTCCGACCCTTTGACGGTGTCGTACATATGCCATTCCCAGTTATCTTCATGGGAGTTACCGAGCGCGACGGTGATACCACCCTGCGCGGATACGGTGTGCGAACGGGTCGGGAAAACTTTGGAGAGCAGCGCACAGGTCTGTCCGCTCTGGGAAATTTGCAGCGCCGCGCGCATACCTGCGCCGCCGGCACCGATGACAACAGCATCAAACTCTCTGACTGGCAATTTCATTACACACCCCACACCACAACAAATCCATAAAGAACGTAAGCCACCAGCGCCACAACGATAGCCAGTTGCAGAACCAGGCGCAGAGCCAGTGGTTTAACGTAGTCCGTTAACACCTGCCACATCCCGATCCAGGCATGGATAAGAATGGAAACGAGAGCCAGCAGAGTGAAGACTTTAGTGAAGCCGGAGGCAAAGAATCCGGTCCACACTTCCCATGAGATTTCACCGGTGGTCGCGAAGAAGCCAACCATGTAGATGATGTAGAGGGTCAGAACGATGGCGGTAGCACGGACCAGAATAAAGTCATGTACGCCGTTGCGTCCCAGTGCTGAGGCGTTGCTTACCATACGAGGACTCCTGCGAGAAGTGAAAGCACGACAGTAATAACAAAAGAAATCTTGGCGGAACGTTTCCCTGCTTCGAGGGTTTCGTCCAGGTAGCCAAAGTCCATCATCAGATGGCGGATACCAACAACGACGTGATAGGCCAGCGCGGTGAGAATGCCCCACATGATGAACTTCACAAAGAAGCTATCCATGATCGAGGCCGCCGTCAGAAAACCTTCAGGGGAGGAGAGGCTGGTGCCCAGCAGCCAAAGCAGAATTCCGACCGCCACGAAGGTGATGACACCGGAAACGCGATGGAGAATGGACGCTATCGCCGTGATTGGGAACCGTATCGTTTGTAGATCCAGATTGACAGGTCTTTGTTTTTTCACATTTCTTACCATGAATAACGCCCACATGCTGTTCTTATTGTTTCCTTCCTCCGGTCTGCTTGCGGGTCAGACAGCGTCCTTTCTATAACCAGAAGTCATGTTAAAACGTCTTTTCAGGCATTAAAACATCACTAAACAACGCTGGGTGGCTCGGGATTGCAGGGTGTTCCGGAGACCTGGCCGCAGTATAGGCCGTTCACAAAATCATTACAATTAACCTACATATAGTTTGTTGGGTTTTCTCCGGAACAGTGATCAAGGTCACGATAACAACATTTTTTTAATTTTTAATCACCTGATTTGACAAATATTAAACATTCTTGTTACAACCATTACCAGTTAAATGCAATAATGCTCAAAAGTTATGAGGTCACGCTTTCACCTGAGAATAAGTTATGTAACAGTGTGTCAGTATTGACCGATGTAATCAGGACAGTTATTAGTGGTATACAGGTTTTAATATTCGGACTGCTAAAACGCTGATTTGCTGTTGTTTCACCGCAGCCCTGAAGAACGTGCCATCAAGCGCCGTTGCTCTGTACCCTGCCCTTTTCGCTGACGCAGAGCTGTGTGCAACATAACAAACTGGTAACGTATACGGGCGCGGGCCGAAAGCAAATCCACCACCCGGCAGTCTTAAGCAATAAAGGCGCTAAGGAGACCATAAATGTCTGATGCTAAAGCAAAAATCACCCTGGGTGGTGACACTGCTATTGAACTGGATGTGCTAAAAGGCACGCTCGGTCAGGATGTTATTGATATTCGTAGTCTTGGTTCAAAAGGCGTATTTACCTTTGACCCAGGTTTCACATCTACCGCTTCCTGTGAATCTAAAATTACGTTTATCGATGGTGACGAGGGGATCCTGCTGCACCGTGGCTTCCCGATCGACCAGTTAGCGACCGAATCAAACTATCTTGAAGTTTGTTACATTCTGCTAAACGGTGAAAAACCGACCCAGGCCGAATATGACGAATTCAAAACCACCGTCACCCGCCACACCATGATCCATGAGCAGATTACTCGTCTGTTTCATGCGTTCCGTCGCGATTCTCACCCGATGGCCGTTATGTGCGGGATCACCGGCGCCCTGGCGGCGTTCTATCACGACTCCCTCGACGTGAATAACCCGCGTCACCGTGAAATTGCCGCCTATCGCCTGCTGTCCAAAATGCCGACCATGGCAGCCATGTGTTACAAGTATTCTATCGGCCAGCCGTTTGTTTATCCGCGCAATGACCTCTCCTACGCCGGCAACTTCCTGCGCATGATGTTCGCCACGCCGTGCGAAGAGTACGAAGTTAATCCGGTGCTGGAGCGCGCAATGGACCGTATTCTGATCCTGCACGCCGATCACGAACAGAACGCCTCGACCTCGACGGTACGTACTGCGGGCTCTTCCGGCGCTAACCCGTTCGCTTGTATCGCAGCCGGCATCGCCTCCCTGTGGGGACCGGCGCACGGCGGCGCCAACGAAGCGGCGCTGAAAATGCTGGAAGAGATCAGCTCCGTTGAGCACATTCCGGAATTTGTTCGTCGTGCGAAAGACAAGAATGACTCTTTCCGCCTGATGGGCTTCGGCCATCGTGTGTACAAAAACTACGACCCGCGCGCCACCGTGATGCGTGAAACATGCCATGAAGTGCTGAAAGAGCTGGGCACCAAAGACGACCTGCTGCAGGTGGCCATGGAGCTGGAGCATATCGCGCTGAACGACCCGTACTTCATCGAGAAGAAACTCTACCCGAACGTCGACTTCTACTCCGGTATCATCCTGAAAGCGATGGGTATTCCGTCCTCCATGTTTACCGTTATCTTCGCCATGGCGCGTACCGTGGGCTGGATTGCGCACTGGAACGAAATGCACAGCGATGGCATGAAAATCGCCCGTCCGCGTCAGCTCTATACCGGCTACGAAAAACGCGATTTCCAGTCCGACATCAAGCGTTAATCTCGCTGTCCGGATGATAAAAACGCGCCTGATGGCGCGTTTTTTTATGCCTGACGATGAGGTCTGGCGCTGCCTGGCCGCCGGCTTAATGCTGGCAGCGCGGGCACCAGTAAAACGGCCGCGAGGAGAGCATCGTCTTCTCAATCACGCCCCCGCAGCGCTCGCACTGTTCGCCATCGCGATGGAACACCTTAAAGCGGAACAGCGCGCCGTGGTGCTTGTTGTCATCGGGCTGGCCGCGGGTGCGATAAGAAAGCCGCGGGATATCGAGCAGCGCGTGCGCCAGCGCATCCAGTTGTATTGCATTCAGCTCCGAGGCCTTATGCTGCCCGGTCAGCCCCACCTGCCAGAGGATTTCCACCCGCAGATAGTTTCCCAGCCCGGCAAGAAAAGCCTGATCCAACAGCAGGCCGGAAAACTGACGATGGCGGAATTTGGCCGACAGCAGCCGCGCTTTCACCTGCTCCGCGGTTAACGTCATATCCAGTACGTCCGGACCGATGCGCAGCAAGAACGGATGGTTGGCCACCTGCTCCGCTGTGAGCATCTCAATGTCCGACGCGCTGTAGAGCAAAATCGCCTCGCTGGCGGTCTGGAGCCTGACGCGCAGCACCCGGTTAGAGGCGGGCTGTTCGCCAGCGTCAACCACGCGCCAGACGCCGTACAGCTGATTATGGCTGTACAGGGTCAGGCCGCCGGAGAAGCGGGTCAGCAGGGCTTTGCCCCGGGTGTCGATATGGGTAACCCGCTGACCAATCAGCGGGGTTTGGTAGGGTTGCAACCGGGGAAAGGCGAACCAGACGTCGGTTAAGGGTTCGTCTTTGATTGCCGCCTCCAGTGTATCCGCCGCGCGGCGGATCTCCGGACCTTCCGGCATACTGTCATCCTTTTGTCAGTGGGTGGCGCCGCCGCCCAGTTTACTGTCCACCAGCTGGCGCAGGGCCACGGCAATGGCCGTCTCCAGCGCCTCACGCACGGTGGCGATCGCCATACTCGGCTCACCGGGATGGGCCGCCGCCTGCGCCGGTAGCCATGGAATATGGATAAAACCGCCTCTCACCTCAGCCTGACCCTGCAGCCTGTGCAACAGGCCGTACATGACGTGGTTGCAGACGAAGGTGCCGGCGGTCTGCGACACCGAGGCCGGGATCCCGCGATCGCGCAGCGCGCTGACGATCGCTTTGATCGGCAAGGTGCTGAACCACGCCGCCGGCCCGCCGTCGACGATCGGCGTGTCGATGGGTTGCTGGCCTTTGTTATCGGGGATGCGCGCATCATCGACGTTGATCGCCACACGTTCGACGCTGATATCGACCCGACCGCCGGCCTGCCCCACCGCGATAACCAGCTTCGGCTGCAGGTCCTCTATCGCCGCGTCGAGCGCCGACAGCGCCTCGCCAAACACGCAGGGAAGCTGCCGGGCGGTCACCGGCTGGCCAGCAATCATAGTGCCGTCAAGCTGCTGCACCACTTCCCAGGAAGGGTTCACCGTCTCGCCGTCAAAGGGTTCGAAACCGGTGAGTAATACTCCCGCCACCATCCTCTCCTTCGCGGTCATGCCGATTGTCATATCTCAGCCTCAGGCTGAGCGCTGACCAGAATATGGCGCCCGGCGAACGCCGCCCGCAAACGGCGGGCAAAATCGAGGGCATGCGGACCATCACCGTGCAGACATACCGTCTGCGCCACCACGTTCGCCCATTCGCCGCTGACGCTGCGCACCCGGTGGTGTTGCACCATCTCGAGGGTTTGCGCCAGGGCCTGCTCTTCGCTGTCAATCAGCGCCCCGGGCTGGCTGCGCGGCACCAGGCTGCCGTCGGCCAGATAACCGCGATCGGCAAACACCTCCTGACGCGTCGTCAGACCATAGCGCTGTCCGGCGCGGATCAATTCGCTGCCCGCCAGACCCACCAGCACCAGCTGCGGGTTAACATCGCGGACCGCGCGGGCGATCGCGTCGGCCAGCGGCGGCGATTTGGCCGCCTGGTTGTAGAGCATGCCGTGCGGCTTCACGTGCTGCAGCTCGCCGCCCTGCGCCTGAACGATCGCCGCCAGAGCGCCAATCTGATACAGCGTCTGGGCATAGACCGTTTCCGGCGGTAGATCCATCGCCGTGCGGCCAAAATTTTCCCGGTCGGGATATCCCGGATGGGCGCCCACCGCCACGCCGTACTTTAGCGCCTCGCGCACGCTCTGCACCATCAGCCCGGCGTCGCCGGCGTGAAAACCACAGGCGATATTCGCCGATGACACCAGCTGGAGCAGCGCGCTATCGTTCGCCCCGCCTTCCCCGAGATCGGCATTAAGATCAATCATCATCGTGGAGTCTCCAGGCCAGTTGTTCCAGATAACGCTGGCGATCGGCCCGCGCCTTCAGCGCCTCCTCCAGCGAGCAGGCCACGAAATGGATTGGCTGCCCCAGCGGGATCTGCGCCAGCTGATACATATCGGCATCGATAATGCAGGCGATCCGCGGATAGCCGCCGGTGGTTTGCGCGTCGTTCATCAGCACAATGGGCTGGCCGTTGTGCGGCACCTGCACCACGCCCGGCAGCAGGCCGTGCGACAGCATTTCACGATCGGTGGTGCGTTTCAGCGGCTGCCCCTGCAGACGGTACCCCATGCGGTTACTCTGCGGACTGAGCTTCCAGGGGGCGCGCCAGAATGACGCCTGCGAGGCCTCGTCAAATTCATGGTACTCCGGCCCGGGCAGCGCACGAATGCGGTTGCCCAGCGGCAGCTGCTTGACGCCGCGCGGGGTGGTGAAGCGGCGGGCGGCTTTCCCGAGCTTCAGTTTGTCGCCATCCTGCAGGCGGCGTCCTTCCAGACCGCCAATCCCCGCCTTGAGATCCGTGCAGCGCGAGCCAAGGACCTCGGGGACCGCAATCCCGCCCGCCACCGCCAGATAGCTACGAATGCCATGCTGGGGCGTTTTCAGCACCAGCCGCTGCCCGGCCCGGTAGGCGGTGCGCCAGCCCACCCAGACCGCTTTACCGTCCAGCGTCGCTTCGCAGGCGGCGCCGGTCAGCGCAAACCAGCCGCTGCGGGCAAATTCGATCTCCACCTGGCCGAGGGTAATCTCCAGCCCGGCGGCATTCGCCTCGTTGCCAACCAGCAGATTGGCAATCACCAGCGAGGGATAATCCAGGGCGCCGCAGCGGCTGATGCCAGACTGGCGCAGGCCTTCTCGTCCACCGTCCTGTACAGAGGTGTACAGGCCGGCGCGGATCAAGGTCAACATACCCCCTCCTTTTGCGGCACAAAGCGAATTTTATCGCCCACGCGCAGTAGCGCAGGCTCCTTCCGCGCCGGGTCGAACAGCGTCAGCGCGGTGCGCCCCAGCAGCTGCCAGCCGCCGGGCGTCGCCAGCGGATAGATACCGGTTTGCGCGCCGCCGATACCCACCGACCCGGCCGGGACGAGCACGCGCGGTTCGGCGCGACGCGGCGTCGCCAGCGCCGCAGGCAGCCCGCCCAGGTAGGGAAATCCCGGCTGAAAACCAATAAACCAGACCAGATATTCCACCGAGGCGTGCAGCTCCACGACCTGTTTTTCACTCAGGCCGCTGTGCTGCGCCACTACCCCGAGGTCCGGTCCGGCCTCGCCGCCGTAGACGACCGGAACAGACAGCGAGCGCGACTCTGGCTCGATCGCGAGGCTCTCCTCCCACCAGCGCTGCAGACGGTCTATCGCCTCCCACGCCACCTCCTGCGGGCGGCGGAGCACCACAGTGATATTGTTCATGCCGGGAATGGCGTCAATCACCTCTTCATGGTTCGCCAGACGCTGGGCTAATCCCCAGATCCGTTGCTGGCTTTCAAGGGTAACCGGCGGCTCCAGCTCCAGCACGACAGCCGTTTCTCCTAACAGATAACAACGCGCTCGCTGCACTTTTCTCTCTCCCGTCAGGCAGGGTTAGGAATATCAATAAAGGTGACATCCAGGTCGGTGGTTTCCGTCAGCCATTCGCTGAGGGCGCGAATGCCGCCCCGCTCGGTGGCGTGGTGGCCGGCGGCATAAAAATGCAGGCCCTGCTCGCGGGCAGAGTGGATGGTTTGTTCCGACACCTCGCCGGTGATAAACGCGTCCACGCCAAAGCGCGCCGCGGCGTCGATAAAGCTCTGGCCGCCCCCGGTACACCAGGCGACGCGGCTGACGGTGTCCGGCCCGGTATCGCCGCACCACAGCGGCTTGCGTCCCAGCCGCGCTTCAATCCACGAGGCCAGCTCGAGGCCGGACACCGGCATCGACAGTTCGCCCCAGGGCACCAGCGGTTCGATTTCGCCCAGCACGTTAATCCCCAGCAGATGCGCCAGCTGCGCGTTATTGCCCAGCTCGGGATGGGCATCCAGCGGCAGGTGCCAGCCGTAGAGATTGATATCGTTGGCCAGCAGGGTTTTCAGGCGCCGGCGCTTCATGCCGCGGATCACTGGCGATTCGTTTTTCCAGAAATAGCCGTGATGGACGATTACCGCATCCGCCTGCAGGCGGACGGCCTCATCCAGCAGCGCCTGGCTGGCCGTGACTCCGGTGACGATCTTGTGCACCGTGTCGCGCCCTTCCACCTGCAGACCGTTAGGGGCGAAGTCACTGATGGCTGCGCTATTGAGCTTGTCGTTTATCAGTTGTTCCAGTTCGCTATTTTTCATCGCCACTCCAGCAGATAATCAGGGTATACAAAGGCATAACATAACCAGATCCATTCGGGTCGTCGATAGTCCGCCTCCGACACTGACGATGACTTTTTACCGAATAGCGCAATTTGTCTATTCATCCCGCCGCGCATTCGTGTATATTTATGCACTAATAAAGCATATTAAATAATCAGAAAGCCCCTCAAGCCATGAATATGACTAATTAAACGCTATTCATGCAGAACGATCGACTTTCGCTTTACGCCAGGAAACACACTTCTCATGAAGACAACATCATCGCAACCGCGGGCGATTTACTACGTCGTGGCGCTGCAAATCTGGGAATACTTTAGCTTCTACGGCATGCGCGCCCTGCTGATCCTCTATCTCACCAATCAGCTTAAATATGACGATAACCACGCTTACGCCCTGTTCAGCGCCTACTGTTCGCTGGTCTATGTGACGCCGATCCTCGGCGGCTATCTGGCCGATAAGCTGTTAGGCAACCGGATGGCGGTCATGCTCGGCGCGCTGCTGATGGCCATTGGCCATCTGGTGCTCGGGGCCAGCGAAACCGCCCCGGTCTTCCTCTACCTGTCGCTGGCGATCATCGTCTGCGGCTACGGGTTGTTTAAATCCAACGTCAGCTGTCTGCTGGGCGAGCTGTACGAACCCGCCGATCCGCGTCGCGATGGCGGTTTCTCGCTGATGTATGCCGCGGGCAATATCGGCTCGATCATCGCGCCGATCGCCTGCGGCTACGTCCAGGAGGAGTATAGCTGGGCGATGGGCTTTGCCCTGGCGGCCATCGGCATGGTGGCGGGACTGGTGATTTTCCTCTGCGGCAACCGTCACTTCCAGCATACCGCCGGCGTGAACCGCCAGGCGCTGTGCGCCCGTCGCTTCCTGCTGCCGAACTGGGGCTGGCTGCTGGTGCTGCTGGTCACTGCTCCGCTGCTGATTGCCGTGCTGTTCTGGCAGGAGTGGTCGGTATATGCCCTGATCGTGGCCACGGCCATTGGCCTCGCGGTGCTGGCGCGGATCTACCTGCGCGCCGAGACCGATAAACAGCGCAAGGATCTGCGCCTGATCGTCGTCCTGACCGCTTTCAGCCTGCTGTTCTGGGCCTTCGCCCAACAGGGCGGCAGCTCCATCAGCCTGTATATTGACCGCTTCGTTAACCGCCATATCATGAGCTACGAAGTCCCTACCGCTATGTTCCAGTCGATCAACGCCTTCGCGGTGATGCTCTGCGGCATGGTGCTGGCGTGGCTGGTGAAAGAGAGCGTCGGCGGTAATCGCACCGTGCGCATCTGGGGAAAATTTGCCCTCGGTCTGGGCCTGATGAGCGCCGGGTTCTGCATCCTAACCCTCAGCGCCCGCTGGTCGGCGGCCTATGGTCAGTCATCCATGCCGCTGATGGTGCTGGGGCTGGCGGTGATGGGTTTTGCCGAACTGTTTATCGACCCGGTCGCGATGTCGCAAATCACCCGCATTGAGATCCCGGGGGTCACCGGGGTGTTGACCGGCATCTATATGCTGCTCTCCGGGGCTATCGCCAACTATCTGGCCGGCGTTATCGCCGACCAGACCTCGCAGGCGTCATTCGACGCCGCCGGGGCGGTGAACTACTCCATTGACGCCTACATCAACGTCTTCAGCCAGATCACCTGGGGCGCGCTGGCCTGCGTCGGCGTGGTGCTGGTCATCTGGCTGTATCACTCGCTGAAGGTCAGGACCCGCCGTCTGGCGGTGGAGTAATCCCCTTTCTGGCGGCCTCCCAGGCCGCCAGCGTCTCCTGCCGCGCCTGCTTGTGATCGACTATCGGGCGCGGATAATCCAGCGTAATCCCCTGTTTATCCGCCCACGCCCACGGCTGATGCAGCGCCTTCTCCGGCACCTTTGCCAGCTCCGGCAGCCAGCGACGCATAAACACCCCCTGCTTATCAAACTTCTCGCCCTGGGTGGTGGGATTAAATATGCGGAAATAGGGCGCGGCGTCGGTGCCCGTCGAAGCCGCCCACTGCCAGCCGCCGTTGTTCGCCGCCAGGTCGCCATCAATCAGCTGGCTCATGAAATAGCGCTCCCCTGCCCGCCAGTCGAGGCGCAGATCTTTAGTCAGGAAGCTGGCGACGATCATGCGCAACCGGTTATGCATCCAGCCGGTGGCGTTAAGCTGGCGCATGGCGGCATCGACAATCGGATAGCCGGTCTCCCCGCGCTGCCAGGCCTGCAGGGCGCCATCCTCTTCGCGCCAGGCGACCTTATCGGTCCAGGCGACAAACGGCCGTCCTTTACAGAGTTTCGGATAGTAGACCATCAGATGGCGGTAAAACTCGCGCCAAATCAGCTCATTAAGCCAGGTGGCGCCTGCCCCGCCGTCCAGCGCGGCGGGGTGTTCCGTCAGCAGCCGATGCAGGCACTGGCGCGGCGACAGCACCCCGGTGGCCAGGCAGGGCGACAGGCGACTGGTCCCTTCCACGGCCGGGAAGTCGCGCTGCCCCTCATAATCCGCCGCCGGTTGCTGACAAAACGTGCGCAGCCGCGCCAGCGCCGTTTTTTCATCCGCGGCAAACAGCAGCCCATCGAACGGCGTTTGCGGATAGTTGAGCTCCGGCGGCGGCGGCGCCTGGCGGGCGGGTGCCTCGCGCGGCTTTGGCGCGGCCACGCACGCCGGCAGCCCTTCCCGCAGCCGGCGAATAAACGCATTCTTAAACGGAGTGAAGACTTTATACATTTCGCCGCCGCCGGTCAGTACGCTGCCGGGCGGCAACAGGACGCTGTCGTCAAATCCCTGGCAAATCACTTCGCTCAAGGTGTTCTCAACGGCGGCATCGCGCTGGCGTTCATTGAATTCGTACTGATAGTTGTAGAACAGGTGACTGACCTGGTGCTGCTGGCAAAACTGGGCCAGCCGCTCGACGCTGGCGCTAAAATCGTCCGCCTCTTCTACCCACAACGGTATGCCACGCTCCGCCAGCGCGGCGTGCAGACTGTGCAAATGGCTGGCGATAAAAGCGGCCTGCCGCGGCGCCATATGATGCTCGCGCCACTGCCCCGGGGTGGCAATATAGAGCGCCAGCACCTGCGCCTGCGAATCGCGGCAGGCGGCGGCCAGCGCCAGGTTATCGTGAATGCGTAAATCCGTGCGTAACCAGACCAGATGGGTGGCCATATCACTCCTCATTATCCGTCAGCAAAACTCATCTCATGATCTAAGCCGGAAAAAATAGCGCGCTCCGGCAAAATAAGCACCTGCCAATTCCGCTGCGGCGCTTGCAACGAGTGTAGACAAGCGACGAAAAAAAACCGCCGGGGGCAACCGGCGGTTATTGGCTTTCATTGCAGCAGGGCGAATCAGTAGAAGTCGTGAGCGGCTTTTTCCGCCTGCGCCATCCACACCGGCTGCTCGCTGGTTTTCGACCACACCCGGTGCAGCCAGCTGTAATAGCGGGCGCGATCTTTCCAGAACAGCATCACCGGCAGCGCCGCGACGCCAGCCACGACGGCGAAAGCCCGACGCAGCAAAATAATATGAGCAGGATAAGCTTTGTACAACGCCATCATTTCTCTCCCCTTTGTCAGGCCGGCAAGTCGCGCCGGTAAAAAATTACCATGTTTGTTTGAGCAAAATAGTACCGCGTTGGTTGTAATTTTACTACTCATCCGACCACTAAAAAGCACGTATTTATACTTAATTTACATTCATCCCGTAAATTAGTTACGAAAAAGTTAAATTAATACTAACCATCAGTTAAATTGTGCCTTTGCCATTTTTATACTTTTTTTACACCGCGCCCGCGGATTTTTGCGAAATCTTTGCGCCGTAATTTCTATTCTCCTGGTAAATCAAAAACACACCCGGAGGTGGATTGTGACTGCAGGCGTACTCACTGGCGTTGGGCTGGTGTTCCTGTTACTGGCTTATCTGGTTTATGCCTTGATACATGCGGAGGCATTCTGATGGCTGCCCAGGGATTTTTATTATTAGCCAGCTACCTGCTGGTATTGCTGGCGCTGGCGCGCCCGCTGGGGATGTGTCTGGCGAGAATGGTGAACAACATCCCGCTTCCCGGCCTGGCCGGCGTCGAGCGCGTCCTGTGGCGCGTGGCCGGGATCCGCGCCGATGAGATGGGCTGGCTGCAGTATTTGCTGGCGATCCTGCTGTTTAACGCCCTCGGCGGCCTGGCGCTGTTTGCCCTGCTGATGCTCCAGGGCGTGCTGCCCTTTAACCCGCAGCACCTGCCGGGGCTGCCGTGGGATCTGGCGCTCAACACCGCGGTCAGCTTTGTCAGTAATACCAACTGGCAGGCTTACGCCGGCGAAAGCACCATGAGCTATCTCAGCCAGATGGTGGGGCTGACGGTGCAGAATTTCCTCTCCGCCGCCACCGGCATCGCCGTGGTCTTCGCCCTGACCCGCGCCTTCGCCCGACAGAAAATGTCCACCCTCGGCAATGCCTGGGTGGACCTGACGCGCATTACCCTGTGGCTGCTGCTGCCGCTCTCTCTGCTGGTGGCCCTGTTCTTTATTCAGCAAGGCGTGCCGCAGAACCTGCAGGCTTACCAGCCCTTTACCACCCTCGAAGGGGCGCACCAGCTGCTGCCGATGGGGCCTGTCGCCTCACAGGAAGCGATTAAGCTGCTGGGCACCAACGGCGGCGGTTTCTTTAACGCTAACTCCGCCCATCCGTTTGAAAACCCGACGGCGCTGACCAATCTCGTGCAGATGCTGGCCATCTTCCTGATCCCGGCGGCGCTGTGCTTCGCCTTCGGCGAGGTGGTGAGCGATCGCCGCCAGGGGCGCGCTATTCTGTGGGCGATGACGCTGATCTTTATCCTCTGCGTCGCCGTGGTGATGTGGGCGGAAACCCGCGGCAACCCGCACCTGTTGACGCTGGGCGCCGACAGCAGCCTGAATATGGAAGGTAAAGAGAGCCGCTTCGGTATTCTCGCCAGCAGTCTGTTCGCGGTGATCACCACCGCCGCCTCCTGCGGCGCGGTCAACGCCATGCATGACTCCTTCACCGCGCTGGGCGGGATGGTGCCGATGTGGCTGATGCAGATTGGCGAAGTGGTGTTCGGCGGCGTCGGCTCGGGTCTCTATGGCATGCTGCTGTTCGTTATGCTGGCAGTGTTTATCGCCGGGCTGATGGTCGGCCGCACCCCGGAGTACCTCGGGAAGAAAATCGATGTCCGGGAAATGAAAATGATCGCCCTGGCCATTCTGGTCACCCCGACGCTGGTGCTGCTTGGCACGGCGCTGGCGATGATGACCGAGGCCGGCCGCGCCGGGATGTTCAACCCCGGACCACACGGCTTTAGCGAGGTGCTGTACGCCGTCACCTCGGCGGCCAATAACAACGGCAGCGCCTTCGCCGGCCTGGGCGCGGCGACGCCCTTCTGGAACCTGCTGCTGGCGTTCTGCATGCTGGCTGGACGCTTCGCCGTCATCATTCCGGTGATGGCTATCGCCGGCTCGCTGGTGGCGAAGAAAATTCAACCGGCCAGCCCCGGTACCCTGGCCACCCACGACGCCCTGTTTATCGGTCTGCTGATCGGCACCGTGCTGCTGGTGGGCGCCCTGACCTTTATTCCTGCGCTGGCGCTTGGCCCGCTGGCCGAACACTTTTCCTTACTTTGAGCGATGCGGAGCCCCCTGTTATGAGTCGCAAACAATTAGCCCTGCTGGAGCCGACGCTGGTGCGCCAGGCGCTGCTGGATGCCGTGAAAAAACTCAGCCCGATGGTGCAGTGGCGCAATCCGGTGATGTTTATCGTCTGGGTGGGCAGCCTGTTAACCACCCTGCTGGCCATCGCCATGGCTGGCGGCGCTCTGACCGGCAGCGCCACGTTTACCGCCGCCATCAGTATCTGGTTATGGTTTACCGTGCTGTTCGCCAACTTTGCCGAAGCGATGGCGGAAGGCCGCAGCAAAGCCCAGGCCAATAGCCTGAAAGGGGTGAAAAAAACGGCCTTCGCCCGTAAGCTGCGCGCCCCGCAGCACGACGCGACGGTCGACCATGTGCCGGCGGAAGACCTGCGCAAAGGCGACGTGGTGCTGGTGGAAGCCGGGGATATTATCCCCTGCGATGGCGAAGTCATCGAAGGCGGCGCCTCAGTGGACGAAAGCGCCATTACCGGCGAGTCCGCGCCGGTGATCCGCGAATCCGGCGGCGATTTCGCCTCGGTGACCGGCGGGACGCGCATCCTCTCCGACTGGCTGGTGATCCGCTGCAGCGTCAACCCGGGAGAAACCTTCCTCGACCGGATGATCGCCATGGTGGAAGGCGCCCAGCGCCGTAAAACGCCGAACGAAATCGCCCTGACGATCCTGCTGATCGCCCTGACGCTGGTGTTCCTGCTGGCCACCGCCACCATCTGGCCATTCTCGGCCTGGAGCGGCAATGCGGTGAGCGTCACCGTGCTGGTCGCTCTGCTGGTGTGCCTGATCCCGACCACCATCGGCGGTCTGCTGTCGGCGATCGGCGTCGCCGGGATGAGCCGTATGCTGGGCGCCAACGTGATCGCCACCAGCGGCCGCGCGGTGGAGGCCGCTGGCGATGTCGATGTCCTGCTGCTGGATAAAACCGGGACCATTACGCTTGGCAACCGGCAGGCCTCCGCTTTCCTGCCGGCGCGCGGTGTGGAAGAGCGAACCCTCGCCGACGCCGCCCAGCTCTCCTCGCTGGCTGACGAAACCCCTGAGGGACGCAGCATCGTGGTGCTGGCGAAGCAGCGCTTCAACCTGCGCGAACGCGATCTGCAGTCGCTGCACGCCACCTTTGTCCCCTTTACCGCGCAAACGCGGATGAGCGGCATCAATATCGATCAGCGCATGATCCGTAAAGGCTCGGTGGACGCGATTCGCCGTCACGTGGAGGCCAACGGCGGCCACTTCCCTGCCGATGTCGAGAAGCAGGTGGAAGAGGTCGCCCGCCAGGGGGCCACGCCGCTGGTGGTTGCCGAAGGTGAAAAGGTGCTGGGGATTATTTCGCTCAA
Source organism: Klebsiella sp. K5-204 (assembly GCF_030128585.1). Classification (NCBI taxonomy): domain Bacteria; kingdom Pseudomonadati; phylum Pseudomonadota; class Gammaproteobacteria; order Enterobacterales; family Enterobacteriaceae; genus Klebsiella; species Klebsiella sp. K5-204. Next base: position 99,238 of record NZ_JAKUZS010000007.1, on the reverse strand, counting down.
AGATATCGTCAAAGGCGGCATCAAAGAGCGTTTCGCCCAGCTGCGCAAAATGGGCATTAAAACGGTGATGATCACCGGCGATAACCGCCTCACCGCCGCGGCGATCGCCGCCGAGGCCGGCGTCGACGATTTCCTCGCCGAAGCGACGCCGGAAGCCAAGCTGGCGCTGATCCGCCAGTATCAGTCGGAAGGTCGGCTGGTGGCGATGACCGGCGACGGCACCAACGACGCGCCCGCGCTGGCCCAGGCCGACGTGGCGGTGGCCATGAACTCAGGCACCCAGGCGGCGAAAGAGGCGGGCAACATGGTCGACCTGGATTCCAACCCCACCAAACTGATTGAGGTGGTCCATATCGGCAAACAGATGCTGATGACGCGCGGCTCGCTGACCACCTTCAGTATTGCCAACGACGTGGCGAAATATTTCGCCATTATTCCGGCGGCGTTTGCCGCGGTCTATCCCCAGCTGGCGATGCTGAACGTGATGGGCCTGCATTCGCCATCGTCGGCGATCCTCAGCGCGGTTATCTTCAACGCGCTGATCATCGTCTTCCTGATCCCGTTGGCCCTGAAAGGGGTGAGCTATCGCCCGCTCTCCGCCTCGGCGATGCTGCGCCGCAACCTGTGGATCTACGGCCTCGGCGGTCTGCTGGTGCCTTTTATCGGTATTAAAGCCATTGACCTGCTGCTGACCCTGAGCGGTCTGGTGTGAGGAACAAACTATGTCATTGATTCGTCCAGCACTTGTGCTATTTATTCTGTTAACCCTGCTCACCGGCGGCGTTTATCCTCTGCTGACCACCAGCCTGGGACAGTGGTGGTTTAACTCACAGGCCAATGGCTCGCTGATCCGCCTGCACGGCGAGGTGCGCGGCTCGGCGCTGATTGGCCAGAACTTTACCGCCGCAGGCTATTTCCAGGGCCGCCCGTCAGCCACCGCGGAAACAGCGGATAACCCGATGGCCTCTGGCGGCAGCAACCTCGCCGCCAGCAACCCGGCGCTGGATAAGGCGGTAAGCGAGCGGGTGCAGGCCCTGCGCGCCGCGAACCCGGATGCCGACCCGCGGGTACCAGTCGAACTGGTCACCACCTCGGCGAGCGGTCTCGATAACAACCTGACCCCGGCCGCCGCGCTGTGGCAGGCGCCCCGGGTGGCCAAAGCGCGCCAGCTGAGCGTCGACCAGGTGACCACGCTGGTTAACCAGGCCACACAAACGCCGCTGCTGAGCTTCCTTGGCCAGCCGGTGGTCAATATACTGCAACTCAATATGGCGCTGGATGCCCTGAAGGATAAGTAAATGAGTGACGAGCCGCTGCGTCCGGACCCTGACCGCCTGCTGCAGCACACCGCCGCCCCGCATCGCGGCAAACTGAAAGTCTTCTTCGGCGCCTGCGCCGGGGTGGGGAAAACCTGGGCGATGCTGGCGGAAGCGCAGCGGCTGCGGGCCCAGGGGCTGGATATTCTGATTGGCGTGGCGGAGACCCACGGCCGGAAAGAGACCGCCGCGATGCTGCAGGGCCTGAGCACCCTGCCGCCGCGGCGGCTCGCTCACCGCGGGCGCTACGTGTATGAGTTCGACCTCGACGCCGCCCTCGCCCGCCGCCCGGCGCTGATTCTGGTGGATGAACTGGCGCACAGTAATGCCCCCGGCTCCCGCCATCCGAAGCGCTGGCAGGATGTGGACGAACTGCTGGAAGCCGGGATTGACGTCTTCACCACGGTTAACGTTCAGCATCTGGAAAGCCTGAACGACGTTGTCAGCGGGATCACCGGCGTGCAGGTGCGGGAGACCGTCCCCGATCCCTTTTTTGACGCCGCGGACGACGTGGTGCTGGTGGACCTCCCCCCTGACGATCTGCGCCAGCGGCTCAATGAGGGCAAAGTCTACATCGGCGGCCAGGCCGAGCGCGCTATCGAGAACTTTTTCCGCAAAGGGAACCTGATTGCGCTGCGCGAACTGGCTCTGCGCCGTACCGCCGATCGCGTCGATGAGCAGATGCGCGCCTGGCGCGACCGCCAGGGCCAGGAGAAAGTCTGGCACACCCGCGACGCCATTCTGCTCTGTATCGGGCACAACACCGGCAGCGAAAAGCTGGTGCGTACCGCCGCCCGCCTCGCTGCCCGTCTGGGCAGCGTCTGGCATGCGGTATATGTCGAAACGCCTTCCCTGCACCGCCTGCCGGAATCCCGGCGGCGGGCCATCCTCGCCGCGCTGCGTCTGGCCCAGGAGCTGGGCGCCGAAACCGCCACCCTCTCCGACCCGTCTGAAGAGAAAGCGGTCCTCCATTACGCGCGCGAACATAACCTCGGAAAAATTGTCATCGGCCGCCAGAGCAAGCGCCGCTGGTGGGATCGCAGCGGCTTCGCCGACCGTCTGGCTCGTCACGCGCCGGACCTCGATCTGGTGGTCATCGCCCTGGATGAAAAGCCCTTCCCCCTTCCGGCGCGCGCCAGCGACACTCGTCCGGCGCTGGAGAAATGGCGGCTGCAGCTGCAGGGCTGCGCGTTGGCGGTGGCCCTGTGCGCCATCATTACTCTGGTGGCCATGCAGTGGCTGATGGCCTTCGAAGCCGCCAACCTGGTCATGCTCTATCTGCTGGGGGTGGTGATCATCGCCCTGCTCTATGGCCGCTGGCCGTCGGTGCTGGCGACGGTGATCAACGTTATCAGCTTCGATCTCTTTTTTGTCGCCCCGCGCGGCACGCTGGCGGTGTCAGATGTCCAGTATCTGCTCACCTTCGGCGTGATGCTCACCGTTGGCCTGCTTATCGGTAACCTCACCGCCGGCGTGCGCTACCAGGCGCGGGTGGCGCGCTATCGCGAGCGGCGTACCCGCCACCTGTATGAAATGTCCAAAGCGCTGGCGGTGGGTCGTAGCCAGCAGGATATCGCCACCACCAGCGAGCGGTTTATCGCCTCCACCTTTCAGGCTCGCAGCCAGCTGCTGCTCCCGGACGCCCAGGGGAAACTGCTGCCCTTAACCCACCAGCCCGGGCTGACGCCGTGGGATGACGCCATCGCCCGTTGGAGCTTTGATAAGGGGCAACCCGCCGGCGCCGGCACCGATACCCTGCCCGGCGTGCCGTATCAGATCCTGCCCCTGAAGAGCGCCGCCCGCACCTGGGGACTGCTGGTGGTGGAGCCGGCGAATCTGCGCCAGCTGATGATCCCGGAGCAGCAGCGGCTGCTGGAGACCTTCACCCTGCTGGTGGCCAGCGCCCTGGAGCGTCTCACCCTGACCGCCAGCGAAGAGCAGGCCCGGCTGACCAGCGAGCGCGAAAGCCTGCGTAACTCGCTGCTCGCCGCCCTGTCCCACGATCTGCGTACCCCGCTCACCGTGCTGTTTGGCCAGGCGGAAATCCTGACCCTCGATCTGGCCAGCGAGGGCTCGAAGCATGCCCCGCAGGCCAATGAAATCCGCCAGCATGTGCTCAATACCACCCGGCTGGTGAACAACCTGCTGGATATGGCGCGGATCCAGTCCGGCGGCTTTAATCTGCACAAGGAGTGGCTGACGCTGGAGGAAGTGGTCGGCAGCGCGCTGCGTATGCTCGAGCCGAGCCTCGGCGGCCAGCACGTTCAACTGGATTTACCCGACCCGCTGCAGCTGGTGCATGTCGACGGGCCGCTGTTCGAGCGGGTGCTGATCAATCTGCTGGAGAATGCCCATAAGTATGCCGGCGCCCGGGCGGACATCGGTATTCGCGCCGAAGCAGACGCCCGGCAGCTGTCGCTGGAGGTATGGGATAATGGTCCGGGGATCCCGGCGGGTCAGGAACAGGCTATCTTTGATAAATTCGCCCGCGGCAACAAAGAGTCGGCGATCCCCGGCGTCGGGCTGGGCCTTGCCATCTGTCAGGCCATCGTCGACGTCCACGGCGGGACCATCTCCGCCAGCAACCGGCCGGAAGGCGGCGCCTCATTCCGTGTTACACTGCCGGGAGAAACGCCCCCTGAACTGGAAGAGCTATCTGAGGAATTGTGATTAACGTTCTGATTATCGAAGACGAACACGCTATCCGTCGCTTTCTGCGCACCGCGCTGGAAGCCGACGGCATGCGCGTATTTGAAGCGGAAACCCTGCAGCGCGGGCTGATCGAAGCCGCCACCCGTAAGCCCGACCTCGCAATCCTCGATCTCGGCCTGCCGGATGGCGACGGCATTGATTTTATTCGCGACCTGCGCCAGTGGAGTCAGATGCCGATTATCGTCCTGTCAGCGCGTAGCGAAGAGCACGACAAAATTGCCGCCCTGGATGCCGGCGCCGATGACTACTTAAGTAAACCCTTTGGCATCGGCGAGCTGCAGGCCCGCCTGCGCGTCGCGTTGCGTCGTCACGGCGCGGCGCAGGCCGACGAGCCGGTGGTGCGCTTCGCCGACCTGGAGGTCAATATCCCCGCCCGCCGCATCCTGCGCGGCAGCGAAGAGATCCACCTGACGCCCATCGAGTTTCGCCTGCTGGCGGCGCTATTGAATAATCCCGGCAAAGTGCTTACCCAGCGCCAGCTGCTGAATCAGGTGTGGGGCCCTAACGCCGTGGAGCACAGCCATTATCTGCGGATCTATATGGGTCACCTGCGGCAAAAGCTGGAGGCCGATCCGGCGCGCCCGCAGCATCTGCTGACCGAAACCGGGATTGGCTATCGCTTTATGCCCTGAGCCCCGCCTCTGCAGTACCAGAGGCTGGCGATTTTCAACCCTTCAGAGAGCAGCAGGAAGCCTGCCAGGATCGCGAAATGCCGGACGCCGGCGGCCTGAATCAGCCACAGACCCACAGAAAGCGAGGGCTGCATAAACACCAGCCTGAGCGGCGCCTGCCCCCAGGCCAGCCACAGCCCATAGCGGCTCTGACGGAAAAAGAGGATCATCGACAGCGGGATGCTGATAATCAGCAGCACATTCAGCGGATAGAGCCAGACCGCCGCAGCGCCCCAGTCGTGCAGCAGCTGGAGGTAAGCCAGCAGGTCGTCGTAAAAAGGGAGTCGGCGGTGGGCAATATTCCACCATAAGAATTGCAGGACGAAAAAGAGATCCATCCACGCCCAGAACAAAAACAGGGACTTCCGTTGTATTTTCATCGCTATCCTTGCGAAAAAAATCAGGCCCGCGAGGGGCCTGATGGTCGTGCGCCTTTAGGCGTTCTTCAGCACTTCACTGACAATCTCTACCGCTTCTTTTTCGATCAGTTTGCGATGTTCTTCGCCGAGGAAGCTTTCGCAGTAGATCTTGTAGGCGTCTTCGGTGCCTGACGGACGCGCCGCGAACCAGCCGTTGTCGGTCATCACTTTCAGGCCGCCAATCGCCGCCCCGTTGCCCGGCGCTGCGGTCAGACGGGCGGTGATCGGATCCCCCGCCAGGGTGTCAGCGCTGACCATTTCCGGCGACAGCTTAGACAGCGCCGCTTTCTGCGCGGAGGTCGCGGAAGCCTGCAGACGGTTGTAGCTCGGCGCGCCAAAGCGCTCCGCCAGCTCGTTATAGTGCTCCTGCGGGTTTTTGCCGGTCACTGCGGTGATTTCCGCCGCCAGCAGGCACATGATAATGCCGTCTTTATCGGTGGACCACGGCGTGCCGTCGAAGCGCAGGAAGGAGGCCCCGGCGCTCTCTTCGCCGCCGAAACCGAAGCTGCCGTCGAACAGGCCGTCGACGAACCACTTAAAGCCCACCGGCACTTCCACCAGCTTGCGGCCCAGATCGTTCACCACGCGGTCAATCATCGCCGAGGAGACGAGGGTTTTACCGACCGCCACCTCTTTGCCCCACTGCGGACGATGCTGGAACAGGTAGTTAATCGCCACCGCCAGATAGTGGTTCGGGTTCATCAGCCCGGCTGGGGTGACAATCCCGTGACGGTCGTAATCCGGGTCGTTGGCAAACGCCAGATCGAACTTATCGCGCAGCGCCAGCAGGCCCGCCATCGCACATTCCGAGGAGCAGTCCATGCGGATGGCGCCGTCTTTATCGAGGTGCATAAAGCGGAAGGTCTGGTCTACCTGGTCGTTCACAATGGTCAGATTGAGCTTGTAGTGCTCGCCAATGCGCTTCCAGTATTCGATACCGGAACCGCCCAGCGGATCGACGCCCAGCGTCAGGCCCGCTTTCTGGATCGCCGCCATGTCGACGATATCCGCCAGGCCTTCAATAAACGGCTGCACCAGATCCTGCTCTTTGACGTGGCCGGAAGCCAGCGCCGCGTCCAGAGGAAGGCGTTTCACGCCCTGCAGGCCAGCGGCCAGTAGTTCGTTGGCGCGGTTTTCCACCACTTTGGTGACGTTGGTATCAGCCGGACCGCCGTTTGGCGGGTTGTACTTGATACCGCCATCTTCCGGCGGGTTGTGTGACGGGGTGATCACAATGCCGTCCGCCAGCGGACCGCCTTTTTTGTTATGCACCAGAATCGCGTTGGAGACCGCCGGCGTCGGGGTGAAGCCGTTGTTTTCCTGCACGATCACGTCAACACCATTGGCGGTTAACACTTCCAGCACCGAAATAAACGCCGGCTCGGACAGGGCGTGGGTATCTTTACCGACATAGCACGGACCGGTGATCCCGTTCTTCGCACGATCTTCCGCAATCGCCTGGGCGATGGCAAGGATATGCGGTTCGTTGAAGTTGTGACGCGCCGCGCTGCCGCGATGGCCGGAGGTGCCGAATTTGACCGCATGCTCCGCATTACCGACTTCAGGCTTCAGCACGTAGTACTGAGCAGTCAGTTGGGCGACGTTAATCAAATCACTCTGTTGCGCAGGCTGCCCCGCACGTTTATCGATTGCCATTGCCTGATCCTTCTGGTGCAAATGTTAAAAAGCTAGATCGTGCCGCAAACCTTTTCAATCAGCTCCGCAGGGAACTGCATCGACTGCATGATGTGCTCAATCATGCTGCATTTACGGCCGGTATTGGTATTGGTGATCACCCACCACGGTGTACCAGGAACCTGTTTCGGTTTGGTCTGATTACCGCTTTTCAGCAGCGTACGCGCATCTTCCGCGAAGTAGACGCGCGTGCGGCCATGCAGAGACTCGGTCGCCTCGGCAAATGCTTTACTGTCCAGGGAGTAGAGGGTCGTCAACACCAGCATAAAACGGTTCACCGCGCGCTTCTGCTCGGCGTATTCATCAGATAACAGCATCTCGCGCATGGCGCGGACTTTATCTTTCGCCGGGTTAGCGGGTTTCACCTCAACGGCAGGCGCGGGCGCCAGCGCCGGCGCGGCTTTGCTGACCTGTGTAGCCGGTTGGGAAACGGCGGAAAATTTCAGCATGCGCCGTAAAATGTCGGATGCGCTCTCGCCGATATGCAGAGTGTGGCTGGCAATATAGCGATAGAGTTCATCATCAACTTCAATTGTTTTCATCTTAATCCAGTGCGATATCTTTTCTGAATACAAATCGTTGGGATTATAAGTACAAATCCCAACCGCGGATAGCGTCAAACCAGGATGGCGGTAAAACTCAGAAAACTTCTGGGTCTTGCAGCCGGATGGCAGAATGTCCAACATAATACCCTAACCCGACGGAGCGAAAAAAAGAACTTTGCCATGAAATTAAATAGCCGAGCGCAATCTGCACAGAATCCGCACAACCACTCCCCGATCGTGCTGGTCCACGGTCTGTTTGGCAGCCTGGACAACCTGGGCATCCTCGCCCGCGACCTGGTCGCCGACCACGATATTCTGCAGGTCGATATGCGCAACCACGGTTTGTCGCCGCGGTCGCCAGAGATGACCTACCCCGCGATGGCGCAGGATCTGCTCGATACGCTCGACGCGCACCAGATTGAGCGCGCCACCTTTATCGGCCATTCGATGGGCGGCAAAGCGGTGATGGCGCTGACCGCCCTGGCGCCGGAGCGCATCAACGGTCTGGTGGCGATCGATATCGCCCCGGTGGATTATCATGTTCGCCGCCATGATGAGATCTTCGCCGCTATCCGCGCCGTCAGCGAATCCGCCGCCAGCACCCGCCAGCAGGCGGCGCAGGTGATGCGCGAGCATCTGCAGGAAGAGGGAGTGATTCAGTTCCTGCTGAAATCTTTCGTCGACGGCGACTGGCGCTTCAACGTCCCGGTGCTGTGGGACCAGTACCCGTATATCGTCGGCTGGGAAACCATCCCGGCCTGGCCGCACCCGACGCAGTTTATTCCCGGCGGTAACTCACCCTACGTGACCGACGCCTACCGCGACGCGCTGCTGGCCCAGTTCCCGCAGGCCCGGGCCCACGTCATCGCCGGCGCCGGACACTGGGTCCATGCCGAGAAACCCGAAGCGGTGTTGCGCGCGATCCGCCGCTATCTCACGAGCATTGGCGCCTGATTGGCTAAAATATGCCCGACCGCGCCGCAGAATGCCCGCGGTCGTTGGCGCAGCCGTTCGCCTGATGTATGATGGCGCGCTATCTGCGCCGGCTAGAGCCCGGCAGCTTGTTTCCCCGAAGTCACTCAGAATCATGGCAAAAGAACAAACGGACCGTACGACATTAGATTTGTTCGCAAACGAGCGTCGCCCGGGAAGACCAAAAACCAATCCGCTGTCGCGCGATGAACAACTGCGCATCAACAAACGTAATCAGCTGAAACGCGATAAAGTGCGCGGGCTGAAGCGCGTGGAGCTAAAGCTCAACGCCGACGCGGTCGATGCGCTTAACGAACTGGCGGAAGCGCGTAATATGAGCCGCAGCGATCTCATCGAAGAGATGCTGATGACGCAATTAACCGCCCTGCGCAGCCAGGGAAAAGTCTAACTTTCCGCGAAAAATCCGCATTCATGTAGCAGAGTGTGCAGTCGGGCGTGATTGCTGTTTCCGCGTCCTTGCCTGTTCTGCTATGATTGCCGTTATCTGTGGGCATCGCGTCCCTACCACATCATTTAAGTTTCAAGAGGTTATTTTACTCATGGCAATCATCGGCATCTTTTTTGGCAGCGACACCGGCAACACCGAAAATATTGCAAAAATGATTCAAAAGCAGCTTGGTAAAGATGTTGCTGATGTTCACGACATTGCCAAAAGCAGCAAAGAAGATCTGGAAGCCCACGACATCCTGCTGCTCGGCATCCCGACCTGGTACTACGGTGAAGCCCAGTGTGACTGGGACGACTTCTTCCCGACGCTGGAAGAGATCGACTTTAACGGCAAGCTGGTGGCGCTGTTCGGCTGCGGCGACCAGGAAGACTACGCAGAGTACTTCTGCGATGCGCTGGGCACCATCCGCGACATCATTGAGCCGCGCGGCGCGACCATCGTTGGCCACTGGCCGACTGCCGGCTATCACTTCGAGGCCTCCAAAGGCCTGGCGGATGACGACCACTTCGTCGGCCTCGCCATTGATGAAGACCGTCAGCCGGAACTGACCAACGAGCGCGTTGAGAAGTGGGTGAAGCAGGTGGCTGAAGAGCTGCACCTCGAAGAAATCAAAAACGCCTGATAATTAAGCGGCGCAATCGTTGAGTTGCGTCGTATTAATAGACAAAAGCAATCAAACTAATAGCTACAAGTTTTTAACTTTTAATCACATATCTGTACAATGTCCTCTGATTCTACGAGGCACGTGACGCAGTTTGTAGCTGGTGCCTCGTTTTTGACAGCAAACCAGGCCCGATGCTTGCAGTTTTCATTTACCAGTGGCAGTTCTATAATGAGACGCATTACGTCGGGTTAATTTCTGTATGACTTCCGTTGAAGGAAGTAGATCGTTTAGCAACAGGACAGATTCCGCATGACTGACAACAATACCGCATTAAAGAAGGCTGGCCTGAAAGTCACACTTCCTCGACTGAAAATCCTTGAAGTGCTGCAGGAACCGGATAACCATCATGTCAGTGCGGAAGACTTATATAAACGCCTGATCGACATGGGCGAAGAGATTGGTCTGGCGACCGTTTACCGCGTCCTCAACCAGTTTGATGACGCCGGTATCGTGACTCGTCATAATTTTGAAGGCGGTAAATCCGTTTTCGAACTGACCCAGCAACATCACCACGATCACCTGATCTGCCTCGACTGCGGCAAAGTGATCGAATTCAGTGATGACTCTATCGAAGCGCGCCAGCGTGAAATCGCTTCCCGTCACGGCATCCGCCTGACCAACCACAGTCTGTATCTGTACGGTCACTGTGCGGAAGGTGATTGCCGCGAGGACGAACACGCCCACGACGCAGTGGAAAAGTAATTCCCTGCTTCGCCTGCTCTGAAAAGCCAACCAGCCGGTTGGCTTTTTTATGGGCGCTTCTGCCGCGCTTCCCGCTCACGTCCCGGCGGCGACCCTCGCGAGTCCCCGCTTTGTCCGGAGAGTTGATATGGAACTTCGCCAGCTACGCTATTTTACGCGCATTGTTGAAACCGGCAGCATGGGCCGCGCCGCGCTCGATCTGAATATCGGCGTCTCGGCGCTCAGCCAGCAGATCGCGCGTCTGGAAAATGAGCTGTCCATTCGCCTCCTGCAGCGAACCTCTCGCGGCGTGACGCCCACCAGCGCGGGCCTCGCTTTCTACTCACAGGCGCAGCTGGCGCTGCGTCATGCCGATGATGCCATCCTCGCCGCCCGCGAGGCGCGGCTGTCGGGCCACGTCAGCGTCGGCATGGCCCCCAGCACCGCCTCCGTTCTTGGCGTACCGTTCATCAACGCGATGCGCGAGAGCTACCCCGACGTCCGCCTGCACCTGGTGGAAAGCCTCTCCGGGAATCTGGAGCGGATGATCAACACCCGCCAGCTGGATTTAGCCATCGTCTTCCAGCAGGAGAAGATCCTGCGCTGGAGCGCCAGACCGGTGCTCGAAGAGCGCCTGTTCCTGATTGGCACCCATGCGCTGTTGGCCTCGCTGCCGGATGACCCTGTTTCCCCTGACCAGCTCACCACCCTGCCGCTGATTATGCCAAGCCAGGGCCACGGCCTGCGCGGCAGGCTGGAGGCGGTTTGCCAGCAGCACAGCCTCAGCGTTGAGGTGGTGGCGGACATTGACGGTCTGGCCCTGCTGATGCAGGCCGTGCGCAGCGGACTGGGCGCCACTCTGCAGCCCGGGGCCGCTATTTCCCATCTCGACCATCAGGCGCTGAGGGTGATCGGCATCGCTAATCCGGTCCTCAGCCGCCCCAACTTTCTGGTCAGCCTGTCGGATGATGAGCTCACCCCGGCAGGCCTTGCGGCACGGGTCATACTAAGCAAAGTCATGCGCCAGCTGGTGGAGTCCGATCGCTGGCCAGGCGCCACCCTTTACGTTAACTAAACCCCTCTTTAGCGTTACGCCATAGCGCCCTGCCGCCGTTACCGCCTACATTCCCATTACAAATTTAACAATTAATTAAATTGTAAGGGAGCCGATAATGGTGGATGTACTGGTCATTGGCGGCGGCAATGCCGCGCTATGCGCCGCCTTAACCGCCCGGGAAGCCGGCGCCTCGGTGCTGCTGCTGGAGGCGGCGCCGCGGGAGTGGCGAGGCGGCAATTCGCAGCACACGCGTAACCTGCGCTGTATGCACGATGCGCCGCAGGACGTGCTGGTCGACAGCTATCCGGAAGAGGAGTACTGGCAGGATCTGCTGCGCGTCACCGAAGGGAACACCAACGAAGCGCTGGCCCGGCTGGTGATCCGCACCTCGTCACAGTGCCGGGACTGGATGCGTCAGCACGGGGTTAACTTTCAGCCGCCGCTCTCCGGCGCCCTGCACGTGGCCCGCACCAACGCCTTTTTTATGGGCGGCGGCAAAGCGCTGGTCAATGCCTATTACCGCAGCGCAGAGCGGATGGGGGTGCAGATCCGCTACAACACGCCGGTGCAGGCTCTGGAACTGCGCAACGGTGAATTTGTCGCCGCGCTGGCGGGCGAGGAACGGATTGTCGCGAGAAGCTGCGTCCTCGCCGCCGGCGGATTTGAATCCAACCGCGAGTGGCTGCGCGAGGCCTGGGGGCAAAATGACCGCGGCGAATGGCCCGCCGATAACTTTCTCATCCGCGGCACGCGCTTCAACCAGGGGGTGCTGCTCAAGTTTATGATCGACGCCGGGGCCGATATCATCGGCGATCCTTCCCAGTCCCACTGCGTCGCCATTGACGCCCGGGCGCCGCTCTATGACGGCGGGATCTGCACCCGCGTCGACTGCGTTTCGCTGGGGGTGGTGGTCAACCGCGATGCCGTGCGCTTTTATGATGAGGGGGAAGATTTCTGGCCTAAACGCTACGCCATCTGGGGCCGACTGGTCGCCCACCAGCCTGGACAGATCGGCTACTCGATCATCGACAGCAAAGCCATCGGCCACTTTATGCCCCCCGTCTTTCCCGGCGCTCAGGCCAATACCATCGAGGAACTGGCCCGCCAGCTGGGGCTGGACGGCGAACGCTTAGCGCAAACCATCGCCGACTATAATGCCGCCTGCGCGCCGGGCCAGTTCGATCACACCCGCCTGGATAACTGCGCGACCTCTGGCCTCACGCCGGCGAAAACCCACTGGGCGCGCCCCATCGATACGCCGCCTTACTACGGCTACGCCCTGCGTCCGGGGATCACCTTCACCTACCTCGGGCTCTACGTCGACGACACCGCCGCCGTCCATTTCGCCGGTCAACCTAGCCGTAATCTGTTCGTCGCCGGGGAAATGATGGCCGGCAACGTGCTGGGCAAGGGCTACACCGCCGGCGTCGGGATGTCGATCGGCACCACCTTCGGCCGCATCGCCGGCCAGCAAGCCGCCCGGGCGGCGCAGCAGGAGAAACACCATGAAGTCGCTTGAAAAGCTGATCATTGACGCGCAGATCATCACCGAGCCGGAGGCGGAAGTCGAACGGGTGATGCAGGTGTGTAACGCCTGCCGCTACTGCGAAGGGTTTTGCGCCGTGTTCCCGGCGATGACCCAGCGCCTGGCCTTTGGCAAGGCGGATATCAACTATCTGGCTAACCTGTGCCATAACTGCGGCGCTTGCCTGCATGCCTGCCAGTATGCGCCACCGCACGAGTTCGCCATTAACGTGCCGAAGGCGATGGCCGAAGTCCGGCTCGAGACCTATCAACACTACGCCCAGCCCGCCGCCTTTGGCAGCCTGTACCGCCGGGCCGGCATGACCACCGTGCTGGCGCTGGTCGGCGGCCTGATTGTCTTTCTGCTGCTGGCGATGGGGCTCAAAGGCTCGCTGCGCCATCCGCCGCTGGCGGGCGACTTCTACCAGATATTCCCCCATAACCTGCTGGCGTGGATGTTTGGTTCGGTCTTTGTGCTGGCGATTGGCTTACTGATGAGCGGGGTGATCCGCTTCTGGCGCGAGATCTCCCCGGGCCAGCCGCAACCGATTGATATTGCGAAGGCATCCCATGATGCGCTGACGCTGAAATATCTCGACGGCGGCCACGGGAAAGGCTGCAACGAAGCCGATGACGCCTTCACCCTGCTGCGCCGCCGTTTCCACCACTGCACCTTCTACGGCTTTATGCTCTGTTTCGCCGCCACCGTGGTGGCCACGGGCTATCACTATATCGCCGGCCAGGAAGCCCCCTACCCGTTCTTCAGCCTGCCGGTGCTGCTCGGCACCCTCGGCGGCATCGGCCTGCTGGTCGGCCCGGCGGGCCTGCTGTGGCTGAACCTGCGCCGCTCGCCGCTGCACGGCGACGCGCGGCAGAAACCGATGGATCGCGGATTTATTCTGCTGCTGCTGCTGACCAGCTTCACCGGCCTGGCGCTGCTGGCGGGGCGGGATACTTCGTGGATGGGCGTCCTGCTCGCCATCCACCTCGGGGTGGTGATGGCCCTGTTCTTAACCCTGCCGTATGGAAAATTTGCCCACGGATTTTATCGCTGTGCGGCGTTACTCAAGTGGGCGATTGAGAAACGCCGCGGAAAACAGGCGGGCGTCGCCGGCGACTGACCTGCCCCTCTGCACCCGATAACAACAAGATAATGACAATGGAGAGCACCCCCTATGACCCAACAACCCACCCGCGCCGGCACCGTCGGCGCTATCCTCCGCGTGACCAGCGGTAATTTTCTCGAACAGTTCGACTTCTTCCTGTTTGGCTTTTACGCCACCTATATCGCCCGCACCTTCTTTCCGGCGGAGAGCGAGTTCGCGGCGCTGATGCTCACCTTTGCGGTATTTGGCTCGGGCTTCCTGATGCGTCCTATCGGCGCGGTGGTGCTCGGCGCTTATATCGACAGAATCGGTCGCCGCAAAGGGCTGATGGTCACCCTGGCGATCATGGGCTGCGGGACGCTACTCATCGCCCTGGTCCCTGGCTATCAGACTATCGGCGTGCTGGCGCCGATCCTCGTGTTAGTGGGCCGTCTGCTGCAGGGGTTCTCGGCGGGCGTCGAGCTTGGCGGAGTGTCGGTCTATCTCTCTGAAATCGCTACGCCGGGCAATAAAGGCTTCTATACCAGCTGGCAGTCCGCCAGCCAGCAGGTGGCTATCATCATGGCGGCGCTGATCGGCTATGCGCTGAACGCCACGCTGGAACATGAGGAGATTGCCGCCTGGGGCTGGCGCATTCCCTTTTTTATTGGCTGTATGATCATTCCGCTGATTTTCGTGCTGCGCCGCTCGCTGCAGGAGACCGAGGAATTCCTGCAGCGTAAACATCGCCCGGATACCAAAGAGATCCTGACCACCATCGCCAGAAACTGGCGCATTATTACCGCGGGGACGCTGCTGGTAGCGATGACCACCACCACTTTCTACTTTATTACCGTCTATACGCCAACCTACGGCAGAGCAGTGCTGCACCTCAGCGCCCGCGACAGCCTGCTGGTCACCATGCTGGTGGGCATCTCCAATTTTATCTGGTTACCGATTGGCGGCGCGATCTCTGATCGGATCGGTCGTCGCCCGGTGCTGATGGGGATTACCGTGCTGGCGCTGCTCACCACATGGCCGGTGATGCACTGGCTCACCGCCGCGCCGGATTTCACCCGTATGACGCTGGTCCTGTTATGGTTTTCCTTCTTCTTTGGCATGTATAACGGCGCGATGGTGGCGGCGCTCACCGAAGTGATGCCGGTTTATGTCCGCACCGTGGGCTTTTCGCTGGCCTTCAGCCTCGCCACCGCCATCTTCGGCGGCCTGACGCCGGCTATCTCCACTGCCCTGGTCGAGCTTACCGGCGATAAAAGCGCGCCGGGATGGTGGCTGATGTGCGCTGCGCTGTGCGGGTTCATCGCCACCGCGCTGCTGTTCGTGCGCCTGAGTCGCGGCTATCAGCCGGCGGAGAGTCAGCGCTTAAAAAACAAACGGGCGGAGATAGACTCCGCCCGTTTGCCGCTGCCATCTGGCTTAATGGGTGGTGTTATTGCTGCGGATCTCTTTCCAGATCTGGTCGCAGCGCGCTTTCACCGCCTGATCGTTACCGGTACGGGTAGCCTGGATACACTGCTGATAATCCAGTACCCGGACGCTCTCCTGGTTAGCAAACTGCTGGTGCTGTTTATCCTCTTTCAGGACATTCAGTACGCTCTGGCAGGCTTCAATTTTGTCCGGATTGCCTTCCGCCGTATTAATACAGGCGCTATAGGCATCTTTCAGTTTGGTGTCTTCTTTCGGTGCCGGCGACGTGGTGCAGGCCACCAGAGCCGATGCCATCATGGCAATAAGCAGCATTTTTTTCATTGTCGTTCTCCCAGAGGTGCGGCAGGCTCACGCCCGCCGCGCAGGCATCAGAAAATTGTGAACGGGGCGATAACCATGAACTTCACGTCGCGCTCATCCTGGAAGATGTTGCCGTAGCCGCCGCTCCAGCTCGGAATATCGGAATGGTTGTCGTACTGGGTAAAGTGCAGTTTAAACAGCGTGCCCTTCGCCCGGCCTTCCTGCACGGTATACAGCGCATCCAGGCTGTAGGCCGACTCTTTCAGACGGTAATCAGCGTCATAGTAGGCGTCCGGGGAGGACATTTTGCCCGGCTTCGCATCCCAGGCGTACACATAAGACGCGCCAAACGCCCAGCCCGGCATATCCCAGTTTTTCATGTCATACATCGCGCCGAAGAAGACCGCTTTTTCGCCGTTGGCGTTGAAGTCGGAACGGTTATCCCACCAGATATCGAGACGACCGTTGGAGGAGGCGTAGGTCGGGGTCATACGCTGCAGGAAGTAGCCCTGCTGGCCATCGGCCTTCACCCAGGTCCCTTCCAGACGCAGATCCAGCACATCCGCCACTTTATAGCCAAAGGTTAACGCCTGCAGCCATGCGGTGCCGTCATAGATGTCGTTGACCCCGCCGTTGCTGACCTTATCGCGAGTGCCGTAGAACTGGTAGCTGGTGCTCAACGGCGCGCCGGCGACGTCAAACTTGTAGCTGGCTTTAGCAAAGTACTGATCGATATAGCCCTGAGCCTGACCAAATGCCGCCTCCAGCACCAGGTCGTTTTTGAAATCATATTTGGCGCCGACGGAGTGGAGATAATCGACTTTGGTCTTCTTATCGTTCTGGTAGAAATCATCCATCTCGATATGCCATGGCGCTTTATACTCGTTCGTCCACATGTAGGAGAAACTTAACGCGCCCGCGGTGCCATAGTCGAAGTTGGCCCCGGCTTCCGCCCCCTGATAGGTACCCGGCATAAAGCTCCAGTGCGGCGCCAGCAGGGTCTGACCGGTTGGCTGGATGTAGCCCGCGCGCGCCCATGCCGGACCGTATTTAAATTTCGCAGCGGCTTTATACAGGCTGATGCCGCTCTTATCGCCGGAGTAGTCTTCGTCATAGGCTTTGTTACGCGACGAGAAGGCGATTTCGTTCGGGTGGCCGCTGTCGCCGTTCTCCGCCATTTCAATCGCGGTAAACGCCGCAATATCAAGGCCAAACATATCGGCGGCATAGCCGGACTGGAAGTCCAGGTTGGCGTTCCAGGTGGAGTGGGAAAGGTTGGTTTTGTATTTGTCGCCGTCGGTCACATCTTTACGGTCACGCTCACGCTGCCAGTAATAGATACCGCCGGTTAAAGTAGAATCATCGATAAAGCCTGCTGCGCTGGCCTGCGGAATCACAACCCAGCCCGACATCGCGGTGACGGCGGCAATAGCCAGCGCCAGCGTACTACGTTTGCCACTAAACGTACGCATGTGCATATCCTCTTTGACGTTTTAAAAGGCGAAGACCAGGGGGTCATTCGCTAAAAAAATAAATAACACTGCAAAATGTGGGGCGGTGAAAAAGGCCGCGAAACCACTGTAGATAGACTATTTTTCGTGACGCGAATTATCAATGTTTTTCGTGAGGCAAAGCTTAAGATTATGACAAAGCGCACATAATTTATGTCGTTTTGTTACAGTCTTATCTCTGATGATTTTGTCATGGAAGTCATTGCAAAATCAGGGAAAAAAGCAAAACCTGAAAGCGATTACATTGGTTTTTTGTATGAGACAGGAAATATCAGAAGCGTTATTTATTTCCGGTTTGAAACAGAATTAATTCGCTTCGCGAAAATAAAAAGAGTAATTGGCTGATTCTGAAACAAAAAAAGCGCCGCAGAGTGCGGCGCTTTGACGGTAGGGAAACGGTTATTCGCCCGCTTTCGCCCAGGTATCGCGCAGACCGACGGTGCGGTTAAACACCAGACTGGTTGCGGTTGCATAGCGGCTGTCGAGGCAGAAGTAACCTTCACGCTCAAACTGGTAAGCTTTACCGGCTTCCGCCTGCGCCAGGCTCGGCTCCGCGTAACCCTGTTTGATCACCAGCGATTCCGGATTGATCACCGCGAGGAAATCCTCCGCTGCGCCCGGGTTTGGTACGCTGAACAGGCGATCGTAGAGACGGATCTCTACCGGCAGCGCATGCGCCGCGCTCACCCAGTGGATCACGCCTTTGACCTTGCGGCCGTCAGCCGGATCTTTACTCAGGGTGTCGGCATCGTAGGTGCAGAAGATAGTGGTGATATTGCCTTCGGCATCTTTCTCCACGCGTTCCGCTTTGATGACGTAGGCGTTGCGCAGACGCACTTCTTTGCCCAGCACCAGACGCTTGTACTGCTTGTTGGCTTCTTCACGGAAGTCCGCGCGGTCGATCCAGATTTCCGCGCTGAACGGCACTTCGCGGCTGCCCATCTCCGGCTTGTTCGGATGGTTCGGCATCGCCACCATTTCGCTTTCGCCCTGCGGGTAGTTCTCGATAACCAGTTTCACCGGATCGATCACTGCCATCGCGCGCGGCGCGTTTTCGTTGAGATCTTCGCGAATGCAGGACTCCAGCGACGCCATCTCAATAGTGTTGTCCTGCTTGGTCACGCCGATGCGCTTGCAGAATTCGCGGATGGATTCGGCGGTGTAGCCGCGACGACGCAGACCGGAGATGGTCGGCATACGCGGATCGTCCCAACCTTCCACGTGCTTCTCGGTCACCAGCTGGTTCAGCTTACGCTTGGACATCACCGTGTATTCAAGATTCAGGCGCGAGAATTCGTACTGGCGCGGGTGAACCGGGATGCTGATGTTGTCCAGCACCCAGTCGTACAGACGACGGTTGTCCTGGAACTCCAGGGTACACAGCGAGTGGGTAATGCCTTCCAGCGCATCGCTGATGCAGTGGGTGAAGTCGTACATCGGGTAGATGCACCACTTGTTGCCGGTCTGATGATGCTCAGCGAACTTAATGCGGTACAGCACCGGATCGCGCATCACGATGAACGGCGACGCCATATCGATCTTCGCGCGCAGGCAGGCCTTGCCCTCTTCGAAGCCGCCGCTGCGCATTTTTTCGAACAACGCCAGGTTTTCTTCCACGCTGCGGTCGCGATACGGGCTGTTCTTACCCGGCGCTTTCAGGGTGCCGCGATATTCACGAATTTCATCAGGAGAGAGTTCATCAACATAGGCCAGGCCTTTGTTGATCAGCTCAACCGCATACTGATGCAGCTGATCAAAGTAATCAGACGAGTAGCAAACGTCCCCGGACCAGTGGAAACCTAACCACTGCACGTCGTTTTTAATCGACTCCACGTATTCGATATCTTCTTTCACCGGGTTGGTGTCATCGAAACGCAGGTTGCATTGGCCCTGATAATCCTGGGCGATGCCGAAGTTCAGGCAGATGGATTTCGCATGGCCAATGTGCAGATAACCGTTCGGCTCCGGCGGGAAGCGGGTGTGAACGGTGGTGTGCTTACCGGTAGCCAGATCTTCATCAATGATCTGACGGATAAAGTTAGTCGGGCGGGCTTCTGCCTCACTCATCACGGGTTCCTCAAAGCGTAAACAACGTATAACGGCACATGATCTTACAAGCAGGGCGTAGTGACAACTATTAGTTACGTAAAATAGGTATCAGAAGAGGATTATGGGGCCGATTGCTGCAAAAAAAAGCGGCGAAGGTTTCCCTTCGCCGCTGAGGCATAAACTCGACTCAGGAGCCTTACTTGCCTTTAATCTCATACAGCGGCGTCTGGCCGGCAACAACCTTACCGCTCGCCAGTATCACCAGCGCGCTGTAGTCATCGCTGTTGCTGCAGACCACCGGGCTAATCATCGAGCGCGCGTTGGCGTTGAGGAAGTCCAGATCCATTTCCAGAATCGGCTCGCCCGCCTTCACGTCCGCGCCCTCTTCAACCAGTCGTTTGAAGCCCTTGCCTTCCAGCGCCACGGTGTCGATACCCATGTGGACAACGATTTCCGCACCGTTGTTGGTTTCGAGGCAGAACGCGTGGTTAGTGTTGAAAATTTTCACCACGGTACCGGCGGCCGGGGCCACCACGATGTTGCAGGTCGGTTTCACCGCGATACCGTCGCCGACGGCTTTGCTGGCGAAGGCTTCGTCCGGCACCTGTTCGAGGGCCACCACGTCACCGGTAATCGGCGAAACCAGCGACTCAACGGTCTTCGCGTTCGCTACCGCCTGCGGTTTAGCCGCGGGCGCTGCGGTGGCGACGTTGCCAGCCGGCGCGGCTGCCGCTGCCGCTACCGGGCCGCGGGTCACCACTTTTTTCATCTCATCGCCGATAGACTCTGCCTTCGCGCCGACGATAACCTGGATGGTTTGCTTATTCAGTTTCACCACCCCGGACGCGCCGAGACGTTTACAGGCGGCATCGTTGACTTTCGCCGAATCTCCCACGGTCAGGCGCAGACGGGTGATACAGGCGTCAATCGCTTTCAGGTTGTCCGTTCCGCCCACCGCGGCGATATAGCTGGTCGCCAGCTGGGTCAGGCCTTCTTCAGTGTTGCTGTTCGCTTCTTCCGTTACCACGTCAGCGGCTTTGTCTTCACGACCCGGCGTTTTCAGGTTGAACATGCGGATCACCGCGCTGAACAGCAGGAAGTAGACGAAGAAGAACACCACGCCCATCACCAGCAGCATCCAGACGTTTTTGCTGGCGGCCGGCAGGCTGTACATCAGCACGTAGTCAATAGCGCCTGCGGAGAAGGAGAAGCCCGCATGAATGCCCAGCGCCGTTGCGATGAACAGGCTGATACCGGTCAGTACCGCGTGCAGGAGGTACAGCAGCGGAGCCAGGAACATGAACAGGAATTCCAGCGGCTCGGTTACCCCGGTCAGGAACGCGGTGATGGCAACAGACAGCAGCATACCGCCCACCATCGGACGACGCGCTTTCGGAGCGGCCAGATACATCGCCAGCGCCGCGCCCGGCAGACCAAACATCATGATCGGGAAGAAGCCGGACATGAACATCCCCGCGGTGCCGTCGCCGGCGTAGAAGCGGTTGATGTCGCCGTGGAACACGGCGCCTGCGGCGTTCGTGAACTCACCAATCTGGAACCAGGCGATGGTGTTCAGCACCTGATGCAGACCGGTCGGGATCAGCAGACGGTTGATAAAGCCGAAGATACCGGAACCCAGCGCCCCTGCGGAAACGATCCACTCGCCGCCCGCATGGATAGCGTGCTGCACCGGCGGCCAGACGTAGCCGAAGAGCGCCGCGAGGATCAAACAGAAGAAGCCGGTGGCGATCGGCACGAAGCGTTTGCCGCCGAAGAAGCTCAGGAAGTCCGGCAGCTTGATGCCGGCCCAGCGATTGTACACCGCCCCTGCTACCAGACCGGTAATGATACCGGCCAGTACGCCCATGTTGATTTCCGGATTGATGGTGACCATCGCTTTGGTCATCACGAAATAACCTACTGCACCGGCCAGCGCCGCAGAGCCGGCGTTATCCTTGGACCAGCTTGACGCCACACCGATAGCAAAGATCAGCGCCAGGTTGTCGAAGATAGCCCCACCCGCTTGCGCGATGAAGGGTACATTCAACAGGTCTGGTTGCCCGAAACGCAGCAGCAATGCCGCGACCGGCAGCACTGCGATAGGGAGCTGTAACGCCCTACCCAGTCGCTGAAAGAAACCTAAAATATTCATCTTATTCCCCCTATGAGACCCCGATGAGGCTCATTTTCAAAGCCACTTTTTTATTGTGTAACAAGGTCGGTTTTATCACTTACCGGCAAAGTGTGTGAAAAATTAATTCGTATCGCAAATTAAACGGGTATTTTTTGTGATAATTATCACCAAATATCGTATTCCCCCCTCCCTTAGACTGGCTAACATCGAAAACTTATTTTATCATTCAAAAAATCAACACGGATTGACCCCGGTCGGCGCAGTTGCTGCAATACTCTCCTCAGAGTGCTGGCGCCAATCCGCCAGATTCTACTTTTAACTATAGAGGTGAAGAATGAGACTGATCCCCCTGGTAACCGCTGAGCAGGTCGGTAAATGGGCTGCCCGCCATATCGTGAACCGCATTAATGCATTCAAACCAACCGCGGACCGTCCGTTCGTGCTGGGTCTGCCGACCGGCGGCACCCCGCTCACCGCCTACAAGGCGCTGGTTGAAATGCATAAAGCAGGCCAGGTTAGCTTCAAGCACGTTGTCACCTTCAACATGGATGAATACGTTGGCCTGCCGAAAGAGCATCCGGAAAGCTATCATAGCTTCATGCACCGTAATTTCTTTGACCACGTTGATATTCCGGCAGAAAATATCAACCTGCTGAATGGTAACGCGCCGGACATCGATGCGGAATGCCGTCGCTATGAAGAAAAAATTCGTTCCTACGGTAAAATCCACCTGTTTATGGGCGGCGTGGGCAACGATGGCCACATCGCGTTCAACGAACCGGCCTCTTCTCTGGCGTCCCGCACCCGTATTAAGACCCTGACCCATGACACCCGTGTGGCGAACTCCCGCTTCTTCGACGGCGACGTGGATCTGGTGCCGAAATATGCGCTGACCGTCGGCGTGGGCACCCTGCTGGATGCAGAAGAAGTCATGATTCTGGTGCTGGGCCATCAGAAAGCGCTGGCGCTGCAGGCGGCAGTTGAAGGTAACGTCAACCACATGTGGACCATTACCTGTCTGCAGCTGCATCCGAAGGCGGTGATCGTCTGCGACGAACCGTCCACCATGGAGCTGAAAGTGAAGACGCTGAAATATTTCAACGAATTAGAAGCTGAAAATATTAAAGGTCTGTAATGTAGTCGCGTCCCGCGACTTTGCGCGGGACCATCTTTTTCTTTGTATGCATCATCAGGCCGGCGGCAAACGAACGTTCCCGGGCCTGATGAGACGTATATACCGGGGGTCGTAATGTATGCATTAACCCAGGGCCGGGTTTATACCGGTCATGAAATTCTCGATGACCATGCGGTTGTTATCGCTAATGGCCTTATCGAACGTCTTTGTCCGCTGGCAGATTTGCCGTCTGACATCGAGCAGCGCTCAGTCAACGGCGCGATCCTCGCCCCCGGTTTTATCGACGTCCAGCTCAACGGCTGCGGCGGCGTGCAGTTTAACGACAGCCCTGACGCGGTCACTGTCGAAACGCTGGAGATCATGCAGAAGGCCAACGAACGCTCAGGCTGCACCAGCTTCCTGCCGACGCTGATTACCTCCAGCGACGATCTGATGAAGCAAGGCGTCCGCGTGATGCGCGAATACCTGCAAAAGCACCCGAACCAGGCGCTGGGTCTGCATCTTGAAGGACCCTGGCTGAATATCGTTAAGAAAGGCACCCACAATCCCGACTACGTGCGTAAACCGGACGCGGCGCTGGTCGATTTCCTGTGCGACAACGCCGATGTGATCACCAAAGTGACCCTCGCCCCTGAGCGCGTCGAGCCGGAAGTGATCCGCAAACTGGTCGCCGCCGGGATCGTCGTCTCCGCGGGCCACTCCAACGCCACGCTGAAAGAGGCGAAAGTGGGCTTCCGCGCGGGCATTACCTTCGCCACCCACCTGTATAATGCAATGCCGTACATTACCGGCCGCGAACCGGGTCTGGCCGGGGCGATTTTTGACGAGCCGGATGTCTACTGCGGTATTATTGTCGACGGGATGCACGTCGATTACGCCAACGTGCGCAACGCCAAGCGCTTGAAAGGCGACAAACTGTGCCTGGTCACCGACGCCACCGCGCCGGCGGGGGCGAATATTGACCAGTTCATTTTTGCCGGGAAAACAATATACTACCGCAACGGGCTGTGCGTAGATGAAAACGGTACCCTCAGCGGATCTTCCCTGACCATGATTGAAGGGGTGCGTAATCTGGTTGAGCATTGCGGTGTGGCGCTGGACGAAGTATTGCGGATGGCGACGCTCTATCCCGCGCGCGCCATTGGTGTGGACAAGCAGCTCGGCAGCATTGCGCCGGGTATGGTCGCTAACCTGACCGCCTTTACACGCGATTATAAAATCACCAAGACCATCGTTAATGGTAACGAGGTCGTCACTGAGTAAGTAAAAGTATGACAGCAGGCGGACAAGCTCAAATTGGTAACGTTGACCTCGTAAAACAACTGAACAGCGCGGCCGTGTACCGCCTGATTGACCAGCATGGGCCTATCTCGCGCATTCAGATCGCGGAACAAAGCCAGCTTGCCCCTGCCAGCGTGACCAAAATCACGCGTCAGCTTATTGAGCGCGGCCTGATCAAAGAAGTCGATCAGCAGGCCTCCACCGGGGGGCGCCGCGCCATCTCCATCATTGCGGAGACGCGTAACTTCAACGCCATTGGCGTGCGCCTTGGCCGCTATGACGCCACCCTGACCCTCTATGATTTAAGCAGCAAGACCCTGGAGGAGGAGCATTTCCCGCTGCCCGAGCGCACCCAGGAAACGCTGGAACACGCCCTGCTGAATATCATCGCCACTTTTATCGAAAACTGTCAGCGCAAAATCCGCGAGCTGATCGCCATCTCGGTGATCCTGCCGGGGCTGGTGGATCCAGAAAGCGGCGTGATCCGCTATATGCCGCACATTGCGGTGGAAAACTGGGGCCTGGTCGGGGCGCTGGAAAAACGCTTCAACGTTACCTGCTTTGTCGGGCACGATATCCGCAGTCTGGCGCTGGCCGAGCACTATTTTGGCGCAAGCCAGGACTGCGAAGACTCCATTCTGGTGCGCGTGCACCGCGGCACCGGGGCGGGGATCATCTCCAACGGACGCATTTTTATTGGCCGTAACGGCAACGTGGGCGAAATTGGCCATATTCAGGTCGATCCGCTGGGCGAACGCTGCCACTGCGGCAACTTCGGCTGCCTGGAGACCGTCGCGGCGAACGCCGCCATCGAACATCGCGTTCGCCATCTGCTGGACCAGGGCTACCAGAGCCGCCTGACCCTCGATGACTGCACGATCAAAACCATCTGCAAAGCGGCCAACAAGGGCGATGCCCTGGCCTGCGAGGTGATCGAGTACGTAGGGCGTCACCTCGGAAAAACGATCGCCATCGCCATCAACCTGTTCAATCCGCAAAAAATCGTCGTCGCCGGCGAAATTGTGGAAGCCGAGAAAGTGCTGCTCCCGGCCATTGAGGGCTGCATTAACGCCCAGGCGCTAAAGGCGTTTCGTAAGAACCTGCCGGTGGTGCGCTCCACCCTCGATCATCGCTCAGCGATTGGCGCCTTCGCGCTGGTCAAACGCGCCATGCTCAATGGCACGCTGCTGCAGCGCTTGCTTGAGAGCTAATCGCCCCCCTTTACAGATAAGCGCGTCGCTCTGTCACTGGCGGGCATCGCCCGTCAGAGGTGTGAAACCGCATCGATGACGCGTATAGTTTCGTCTTTGTTAATGATTCTGGACCCACCATGACCATTCAAAACATAATTTGTGATATTGACGGCGTGCTGATGCACGATAACGTCGCCGTTCCCGGCGCTGCCGAGTTTATCAAGCGCATCCTCGATAAAGGCATGCCGCTGGTGATGCTGACCAACTACCCGTCGCAAAC
Source organism: Klebsiella sp. K5-204 (assembly GCF_030128585.1). NCBI lineage: Bacteria > Pseudomonadati > Pseudomonadota > Gammaproteobacteria > Enterobacterales > Enterobacteriaceae > Klebsiella > Klebsiella sp. K5-204. The sequence goes on along the minus strand of NZ_JAKUZS010000007.1, from coordinate 74,096 downwards.
CGGCCAGGATCTGGCGAACCGTTTCGCCACCGCCGGGATTGAGGTGCCGGATAGCGCCTTTTACACCTCGGCGATGGCGACGGCCGATTTTCTGCGCCGCCAGGAAGGCAAGAAAGCCTATGTGGTGGGTGAAGGGGCGCTGATCCACGAGCTGTATAAAGCCGGCTTTACCATTACCGATGTCAACCCGGATTTTGTCATCGTCGGGGAAACCCGCTCCTTTAACTGGGAGATGATGCATAAGGCGGCCTTCTTTGTCGCCAATGGCGCCCGCTTCATTGCCACCAACCCGGACACTCACGGTCGCGGCTTCTACCCGGCCTGCGGCGCCCTGTGCGCCGGGATCGAGAAGATCTCCGGCCGTAAGCCGTTTTACGTCGGTAAACCCAGCCCGTGGATCATCCGCTCAGCGCTGAACAAAATGCAGGCCCACTCCGAACAGACGGTGATCGTCGGCGACAATCTGCGCACCGACATTCTGGCCGGCTTCCAGGCGGGGCTGGAGACCATTCTGGTGCTCTCCGGCGTCTCGACCCTCGACGACATCGACAGCATGCCGTTCCGCCCGTCGTGGATCTACCCTTCCGTCGCGGAAATCGATATTTTCTAATGCCAGCCACGTCTCAGGACGTGGTTGTTCATTTCTGACGCCTGCTAAAAGCCCCCCATCTAATAAAAACGGCTTATAATTGCGCATTCTTCAATAAAGCCGTTCAAAAGATACTCTTTTTTTACTATTCAACAATCGCAGTTGCGTTTTTTCTTTTTCCGGCCGTAAAACCCTTGCGCCGGCTTCCCCTTTACGGCATTTTCTTAAGCACGCACTCAGGCTTCGCCACGAGACGAAGCCAGCACAACATCAAACACGACAGGGTAATGGAGAAGGCTATGTGTTCTATTTTTGGCGTACTGGATATTAAAACTGACGCAGGCGAGCTGCGTAAAAAGGCGCTGGAGCTTTCCCGCCTGATGCGCCATCGCGGTCCGGACTGGTCTGGCGTGTATGCCAGCGACAAAGCGATTCTGGCGCACGAGCGCCTGTCGATTGTCGACGTCAACGCCGGCGCCCAGCCGCTGTACAACGCCGAAAAAACCCATGCGCTGGCCGTTAACGGCGAAATCTACAACCATCAGGCGCTGCGCGCGGAATATGGCGATCGCTATCAGTTCCAGACCGGCTCCGACTGCGAAGTAATCCTCGCGCTGTATCAGGAAAAAGGCCCGGCGTTCCTCGACGACCTGCAGGGGATGTTCGCCTTCGCCCTGTACGACAGCGAAAAAGACGCGTACTTAATTGGCCGCGACCATATCGGTATTATTCCGCTGTATATGGGCCATGACGAACACGGCAACTTCTACGTCGCCTCAGAAATGAAAGCCCTGGTGCCGGTGTGCCGCACCATTAAAGAGTTCCCGGCGGGCAGCTACCTGTGGAGCAAAGACGGTGAAATTCGCCAGTACTATCAGCGCGACTGGTTCGATTACGACGCGGTAAAAGACAACGTTACCGATAAGAACGAGCTGCGCCAGGCGCTGGAAGAGTCGGTGAAAAGCCACCTGATGTCCGACGTGCCCTACGGCGTGCTGCTCTCCGGCGGCCTTGATTCTTCGGTCATCTCCGCCATCACCAAGAAATTCGCCGCCCGTCGCGTCGAAGATCAGGAGCGTAGCGAAGCCTGGTGGCCGCAGCTGCACTCCTTCGCGGTCGGTCTGGAAGGCTCTCCCGACCTGAAAGCGGCGCAGGAAGTGGCTAACCACCTCGGCACCGTGCACCATGAAATTCACTTTACCGTTCAGGAAGGGCTGGATGCGATCCGCGACGTTATCTATCACATCGAAACCTACGATGTGACCACCATTCGCGCTTCGACGCCGATGTACCTGATGTCACGTAAAATTAAAGCCATGGGCATCAAAATGGTGCTTTCCGGCGAAGGCTCAGACGAAGTGTTCGGCGGCTACCTCTACTTCCATAAGGCGCCGAACGCCAAAGAACTGCACGAAGAGACGGTGCGTAAGCTGCAGGCGCTGCATATGTTTGACTGCGCTCGCGCCAACAAAGCGATGTCCGCCTGGGGCGTGGAAGCCCGCGTGCCGTTCCTCGATAAGAAGTTCCTCGACGTGGCGATGCGCATCAACCCGCAGGATAAGATGTGCGGCAACGGTAAAATGGAAAAACACGTGCTGCGCGAATGCTTTGAATCCTATCTGCCGGCCAGCGTGGCGTGGCGTCAGAAGGAGCAATTCTCTGACGGCGTCGGCTATAGCTGGATCGATACGCTGAAAGAAGTGGCCGCGAAACAGATCAGCGACCAGCAGCTGGAAACCGCAAGCTTCCGCTTCCCGTACAACACGCCGACCTCCAAAGAAGGCTATCTGTACCGCGAGATCTTCGAAGAGCTGTTCCCGCTGCCAAGCGCGGCGGAGTGTGTCCCTGGCGGTCCGTCGGTGGCCTGCTCTTCTGCCAAAGCCATTGAATGGGATGAAGCGTTCAAAACCATGAACGATCCGTCAGGCCGCGCGGTGGGCGTCCACCAGTCGGCCTATAAATAAGCCCTGACAGGCGATGAAACGCGAAACGGACCCTCCGGGGTCCGTTTTCTTTTTGCGGGATTTATGCCGCTGAAAAACGATAAATAACCAATAATTGCCGATTATTGCAGCGAGCTGTTCGCAACCTAACCAAACAGTCACATTACAACGATTTTCCTTGAAAAAGAGGTTGACGCTCGCAGGCCCAATACGCATAATGCGCCCCGCAACGCCGATAAGGTTACGCGAAAAAAAGATGGCTACGTAGCTCAGCTGGTTAGAGCACATCACTCATAATGATGGGGTCACAGGTTCGAATCCCGTCGTAGCCACCATCTTTTTTTGCGGGAGTGGCGAAATTGGTAGACGCACCAGATTTAGGTTCTGGCGCCGCAAGGTGTGCGAGTTCAAGTCTCGCCTCCCGCACCATTCACCAGTCAGCGTTGTACGGATGGGGTATCGCCAAGCGGTAAGGCACCGGTTTTTGATACCGGCATTCCCTGGTTCGAATCCAGGTACCCCAGCCATATTTCTTCGATATTTGCGGTTCACCGCGACGGTATTGGGGTATCGCCAAGCGGTAAGGCACCGGTTTTTGATACCGGCATTCCCTGGTTCGAATCCAGGTACCCCAGCCATCGAAGAAACAGTAAGACAATTTGGCTACGTAGCTCAGCTGGTTAGAGCACATCACTCATAATGATGGGGTCACAGGTTCGAATCCCGTCGTAGCCACCATATTCGGGACGTATCGATACACATCGATAAATCCGCAAACAATTTGTTGGGGTATCGCCAAGCGGTAAGGCACCGGATTCTGATTCCGGCATTCCGAGGTTCGAATCCTCGTACCCCAGCCAAATTAAAAAGTCGTTCAGCAATGAACGCACTGTTGCGCTAAAACCGGGATAGTGACGGTTAAATGCAACAGACAATTGGGGTATCGCCAAGCGGTAAGGCACCGGATTCTGATTCCGGCATTCCGAGGTTCGAATCCTCGTACCCCAGCCACTTCAATGCAAAAAAGCCCACCTCGGTGGGCTTTTTTGTTATTGGCGTTTTGCCATCCTGGCGCATCACTGACTGCCGGGCAGGCGCTTTCCACGACGCCCCTGCCCGCGACGCCGGTTTACAAGCCTAACGCATACTTCAGCGCCTGACGCTTCAGCGCCCCGGCGCGTTCGGCCGCCATCAGGCCAATATTGCGCAGCATCCGCACCGGCGCCAGGTCATTGCTGAATCCGGCGTAAAACAGATCCATCCCCGACTGCATAATAAAATTATCCGCCCGCCGCCGCCCCTGGTAGCGCTTGAGCACCAGCAGGCTGGCCCACTCTTCGCCGCGGCCGCGCGCTTGCGTCAGGACCTCCAGCAGGGCGTCGACATCACGGTAGCCAAGGTTAACCCCCTGCCCCGCCAGCGGATGAATGGTGTGCGCCGCATCGCCCACCAACGCCAGACCAGGCTGAACATACTGCAGCGCATGACGCCGGGTGAGCGGGAAGGCGCCGGCCGCCTGCGGCGTCACCCGCCCGAGACGCGCCGGGAAATGGCGGGCGATCTCCTGCTGGAGCTGGGGCATGGACATGCCCTGCAGCTGACGGATCCGCGCCGGGGCGTCATACCACACCAGCGAGGCCCAGTTGTCGAACAGCGGCAGGAAAGCGCGCGGTCCGCTGGGGGTAAACTGCTGCCAGGTGCTGTCGCCGGGATCGTCGGCGCATTGGACGCTAATGAGCATACAGGATTGCTGATATTGCCAGGCATGCACGCCGATGCCGGCCATCTCCCGCACCTGAGAGCTGGCGCCGTCGGCGCCGATAACCAGCCGGGCGTGGATCGTCTCCCCATCGCGTAAACGCAACGCCGTCTCCGCCTCGCCGCGCTGCATCGCCTCCAGTTCGCCGCCAACGCGCAGGGTAACCCCTTCGTGCGCCGTCAGCGCTTGCCACAGGCCCCACTGCAGGACCTTGTTCTCGACCATATAGCCCAGCTCCGGCAGCTTAAGCTCGGCGGCGTCAAAGGCGACGTGGGCGCTCTCCCACTCCCAGGTCTCCAGTCGACGGTAAGCGTGGACGCGCATCGCCCGCACGGCATCCCAGACGCTAAGGCTTTTCAGCAGGCCGACCGAGGCCGCGCTGATCGCCGAGATCCGCACATCCGGGGCGGATGCCGGATCGAAAGCCGGAGGCGCCGTTTTCTCAAGCACCGTCACGGTAAATCCCTGTTGCGCCAGCCCCAACGCCAGGGCGCCGCCGACCATGCCGCCGCCCACGATGGCGACATCTGTTGCGTGAATTGTCATGGCTATTATCCTTAAAGCAGAATCCGTTAAGTTTACCGGATTTTTCGCCCTCTTGCGGTGATAACGCTCGCACTGGTCAGGGGGCGACCAAAGCATTACAATACGCGCCCTGGAATGCGAAATTCACCCTGTATATATCCCCGCGTTTTGGATATCTATTACTGAGCATGAGCAAGTCAATGACAAAAAAACTCCATATTAAAACCTGGGGCTGTCAGATGAACGAGTATGATTCATCAAAGATGGCCGATCTGCTGGATGCGACACATGGGTATCAACTGACCGAAGTGGCGGAAGAAGCAGATGTGCTGTTGCTCAATACCTGCTCAATTCGTGAGAAGGCCCAGGAAAAAGTTTTCCATCAGCTTGGCCGCTGGAAGCTGCTGAAAGAGAAGAACCCGGACCTGATTATTGGCGTTGGCGGCTGCGTGGCTTCCCAGGAAGGCGACCATATTCGTCAGCGCGCGCACTATGTCGATATTATTTTCGGGCCGCAAACCCTGCACCGCCTGCCGGAGATGATTAACTCCGTGCGCGGCAACCGCAGCCCGGTGGTTGATATCAGCTTCCCGGAAATTGAAAAATTCGATCGCCTGCCAGAACCGCGCGCCGAAGGCCCGACCGCCTTTGTCTCGATTATGGAAGGCTGCAACAAATACTGCACCTACTGCGTGGTGCCCTACACCCGCGGAGAAGAAGTCAGCCGCCCGTGCGACGATATCCTGTTTGAAATCGCCCAACTGGCGGCGCAGGGCGTGCGTGAAGTCAACCTGCTGGGCCAGAACGTGAACGCCTGGCGCGGCGAGAACTACGACGGCACTACCGGCAGCTTTGCCGATCTGCTGCGCCTGGTCGCCGCTATCGACGGCATCGACCGCATTCGCTTCACCACCAGCCACCCGATCGAATTTACCGACGATATCATCGATGTCTATCGCGATACGCCGGAGCTGGTGAGCTTCCTGCACCTGCCGGTGCAAAGCGGCTCCGACCGCGTGCTGAACCTGATGGGACGCACCCATACCGCGCTGGAGTATAAAGCGATTATTCGCAAGCTGCGTGAAGCGCGTCCGGATATTCAGATAAGCTCCGACTTTATCGTCGGCTTCCCCGGCGAAACTACGGAAGATTTCGAAAAGACCATGAAGCTTATCGCCGACGTCAATTTCGATATGAGCTACAGCTTTATCTTCTCCGCCCGCCCGGGCACCCCGGCGGCCGATATGGTAGACGACGTGCCGGATGCTGATAAGAAACAGCGTCTGTATATTCTGCAGGAGCGCATCAACCAGCAGGCGATGGCCTGGAGCCGTCGCATGCTCGGCACGGTACAGCGCATCCTGGTGGAAGGCACGTCGCGCAAGAACATCATGGAGCTTTCCGGACGTACGGAGAACAACCGGGTGGTCAACTTTGAAGGCACCCCGGACCTCGTCGGCAAGTTTGTGGATGTCGAAATTGTCGATGTTTACACCAACTCGCTGCGCGGCAAAATCGTGCGCACCGAAGCGGAGATGGGTCTGCGTATCGCTGAATCACCTGAATCAGTGATTGCCCGCACCCGTAAAGAGAACGATCTTGGCGTGGGTATCTATCAGCCGTGATCCCTTCAGGCCTGTCGGTTCCGGCAGGCCTTGTAATTCCTCTCTCCGTCCCTATATCTACAGCAATGCTTGCGCCATTTTCCTGTGACGTAAATAATTTCCTGATTAGCCGGCCACGCGCCGCGTCCGGCCACCTGCGTAAAGAGGAACAGTTTGAACATAGACACTCGTGAAATTACCCTGGAGCCAGCGGATAACGCACGCCTGTTAGCCCTGTGCGGCCCGTTTGACGACAACATCAAACAGCTGGAGCGTCGGTTAGGCATTGAGATCAACCGCCGTGACAATCACTTTAAACTGACCGGACGCGCCCTTTGCGTGCACGCCGCCACCGATATTCTGCGCAGCCTGTATGTCGACACGGCGCCGATGCGCGGTCAGATTCAGGATATTGAACCAGAGCAGATCCATCTGGCGATCAAAGAGGCGCGCGTGCTGGAGCAGAGCGCCGAGAGCGTGCCGGAGTACGGAAAAGCCGTCAATATCAAGACCAAGCGCGGGGTGATCAAACCGCGTACGCCGAACCAGGCGCAGTACATCGCCAATATCCTCGATCACGACATCACCTTCGGCGTGGGTCCGGCAGGTACCGGGAAAACCTATCTGGCGGTGGCGGCGGCGGTCGATGCGCTGGAGCGCCAGGAGATCCGCCGCATTCTGCTGACCCGTCCGGCCGTCGAGGCGGGCGAAAAGCTCGGCTTCCTGCCCGGCGATCTGAGCCAGAAGGTCGACCCGTATCTGCGCCCGCTGTACGACGCGCTGTTCGAGATGCTCGGCTTTGAGAAGGTGGAAAAGCTGATTGAGCGTAACGTCATCGAAGTGGCTCCGTTGGCCTATATGCGCGGACGGACGCTGAATGACGCCTTTATCATTCTTGATGAAAGCCAGAACACCACCATCGAGCAGATGAAGATGTTCCTGACCCGCATCGGCTTTAACTCCAAGGCGGTGATCACCGGCGACATCACGCAGATTGACCTGCCGCGCAGCACCAAATCCGGTCTGCGCCACGCCATCGAAGTGCTGGCGGAAGTCGATGAGATCAGCTTCAACTTCTTCCATAGCGAAGACGTGGTCCGCCATCCGGTGGTTGCCCGCATCGTGAACGCCTATGAGGCGTGGGAAGCCGCAGACCAGAAACGTAAAGCAGAACTGGCCGCCGAGCGCAAACGCGAAGCCCAGGAACAGGAGCAAAAATGAGTCAGGTGATCCTCGATTTACAGCTGGCCTGCGAAGAGACCAGCGGCCTGCCGGACGAAGCCCTTTTTCAACGCTGGGTCGACGCCGTCATTCCGCCGTTTCAGGAGGAGTCAGAGTTAACGATTCGTCTGGTCGACGTTGCAGAAAGCCATGAGCTGAACCTGACCTATCGCGGCAAGGATAAACCGACCAACGTCCTCTCTTTCCCGTTTGAAGCGCCGCCGGGGATTGAAATGCCGCTGCTCGGCGATCTGATCATTTGCCGTCAGGTGGTGGAGCAGGAAGCCAGCGAGCAAGGGAAGCCGCTGGAGGCGCACTGGGCGCATATGGTGGTTCACGGCAGCCTGCATCTGCTGGGCTACGATCACATCGAAGATGACGAAGCGGAAGAGATGGAAGACCTCGAAACAGAGATAATGCTTGCTCTGGGCTATGAGGACCCGTACATTTCCGAGAAGATTGCTGAATAGCCCCCTGCCGGATGGCGGCGCTTGCGTCTCATCCGGCCGCTGTTCATGCATTTTACCCGCCTGAACCTCAGGCAACCCATGCCGTCCGGCGCTGAGTGTACGCGCGACGAGCGACATTAAATCAACATGAGAACCCAAACGACGCCATGAGCGACGACAATTCACACAGTAGTGACACAGTAAACAGCAAAAAGGGATTTTTCTCCCTGTTACTCAGCCAGCTCTTTCACGGGGAACCGAAAAACCGCGATGAACTGCTGGCGCTGATCCGTGATTCCGGGCAGAACGACCTTATCGATGAAGATACCCGTGACATGCTCGAAGGGGTAATGGATATCGCCGACCAGCGGGTCCGCGACATTATGATCCCCCGTTCACAAATGATTACCCTGAAACGCAATCAGACGCTGGACGAGTGCCTCGATGTCATCATCGAATCCGCCCACTCGCGCTTCCCGGTCATCAGTGAAGATAAAGATCACATCGAAGGGATTCTGATGGCCAAGGATCTGCTGCCGTTTATGCGCAGCGACGCCGAAGCTTTCAGCATGGAAAAAGTGTTACGGCCGGCGGTTGTCGTTCCGGAAAGCAAGCGGGTCGACCGCATGCTAAAAGAGTTTCGCTCACAGCGCTACCATATGGCGATCGTTATTGACGAATTCGGCGGCGTCTCCGGTCTGGTGACCATCGAGGATATCCTTGAGCTCATCGTCGGGGAAATTGAAGACGAGTACGACGAAGAAGAAGATATCGATTTCCGCCAGCTGAGCCGCCATACGTGGACGGTGCGCGCTCTGGCCTCTATCGAAGACTTCAATGACGCCTTCGATACGCACTTCAGCGATGAAGAAGTGGATACCATTGGCGGACTGGTAATGCAGGCCTTTGGCCACCTGCCGGCTCGCGGCGAATCTATCGACATTGATGGTTACCAATTCAAGGTAGCAATGGCAGATAGTCGTCGTATCATTCAGGTGCATGTTAAGCTGCCGGATGACGCTCCTCAGCCGAAGCTGGAAGAGTAAGCGGCGGCGCTGAAGGTCACGGCCAGCCGGGAGACAGACCGTGGGCGATCCCCGGTTGTCCCCTCCCCCGGCTGGCAAATAGCATAGCCTGTGGCAACAGGCGTTAATTAACGGGACGATTAGCCTAAATGGTATTTGCCTCTCTTCTTGAACGTCAGCGCGTACGTCTGCTGCTGGCGCTGCTATTCGGAGCCAGCGGAACGCTGGCTTTTTCACCTTATGACTTCTGGCCCGCGGCGATTATTTCGCTGGTCGGTCTGCAGGCGTTAACCCTCAACCGCCGCCCGCTGCAAAGCGCCGGCATCGGCTATTTCTGGGGGCTCGGCCTGTTCGGCACGGGTATCAACTGGGTCTATGTCAGTATCGCGCAGTTTGGCGGTATGCCGGGCCCGGTTAACGTCTTCCTCGTCATGCTGCTGGCGGCCTATCTCTCGCTCTACACCGGCCTGTTTGCCGGCCTGCTCGCCCGTCTGTGGCCCAAAACCAGCTGGCTGCGGGTGGCGATCGCCGCTCCCGTCGTCTGGCAGATCACCGAGTTCCTGCGCGGCTGGGTGCTGACCGGTTTTCCGTGGCTGCAGTTCGGCTACAGCCAGATTGACGGCCCGCTGAAAGGCCTGGCGCCGGTGATGGGCGTCGAGGCGATCAACTTCCTGCTGATGATGGTAAGCGGCCTGCTGGCCCTGGCCCTCGTACAACGCAACGGGAAGCCGCTGGTCATTGCCGCGCTGCTGTTCGCCCTGCCGTTCCCGCTGCGCTATATCCAGTGGTATCAGCTGCTGCCGGCGCGTGCGACGCAGGTCTCGCTGGTGCAAGGCGATATCCCGCAGGCCATGAAGTGGGACGAGAAGCAGCTGGTTAACACTCTGAAAACCTATCTGACGCTGACCCAGCCGCATATCGGCCACTCGCAGCTGATTATCTGGCCCGAATCGGCGATCCCGGATCTCGAGATCAACCAGCAGCAGTTCCTCAGCATGATGGACGATCTGCTGCGCGCAAAAGACAGCTCACTGATCACCGGCATCGTCGACGCGCGTCTCAATAAGCAGAACCGCTACGACACCTACAACACCATCATTACCCTCGGCAAAGATAACCCGTACCGCTACGACTCGACCAACCGCTACAACAAGAACCATCTGGTGCCGTTCGGCGAGTTTGTACCGCTGGAGTCGATTCTGCGTCCGCTGGCGCCATTCTTCGACCTGCCGATGTCCTCCTTCAGCCGCGGTCCCTACGTGCAGCCGCAGCTGATGGCGCATAACCTAAAGCTGACCGCGGCCATCTGCTACGAGATCATCCTCGGGGAACAGGTGCGGGATAACTTCCGTCCGGACACCGACTTCCTGCTGACCATCTCCAACGACGCCTGGTTCGGCAAGTCCATCGGCCCATGGCAACACTTCCAGATGGCGCGGATGCGCGCCCTGGAGCTGGCCCGCCCGCTGCTGCGCAGCACCAACAACGGCATTACCGCCGTCATCGGCCCGCGCGGCGAGATTCAGAAGATGATCCCGCAGTTTACCCGCGAGGTGTTGACCACCACCGTGACGCCCACCAGCGGCTTGACCCCTTACGCCCGCACTGGCAACTGGCCGCTGTGGGCGCTGACGGCGCTGCTCGGCTTCGGCGCGCTGCTGATGAGCCTGCGTCAGCGTCGCCGATAAATGCTCTGCCGGCGACGCCCGTCGTCGGCTTTTTTTTCTTCCCGTCATTTGCCACCCTGGCACAGTCATTGCTTTATTTAATCGGGTAGCGCCGTCCTCCGGCCCAGTGCAACCGGGTTGCACCATAAACGATCGGCGGTCGCGCTATTTTGGTGCAATGGAAGATATTTGCCTCCGATTGGTGCGGAGCGCTTCGCAAAAATAAACAATAAAACAGCAAAATCTTTACATTAAGCCAAACTAAATGCTAACAAACACATACAAATGCGGCACGTGGATGCGTGCCCCCAATAACAACACACACAATCACAATGGGTATCAATAGCGTCGGTGACGCTGCGGATAAGGAGTTGGATATGCAATTACGTAAACTGGCCACGGCAATGCTGGTAATGGGAATGACCGCTGGTCTGGCGCAGGCGGAAGATGCTGCCCCGGCGGCTGGCCAGAGCACTCTGGATAAGATCGCGAAAAATGGCGTTATCGTTGTCGGCCATCGCGAATCTTCCGTCCCTTTCTCTTACTACGATAACCAACAGAAGGTTGTGGGTTACTCTCAGGACTACTCCAACGCCATCGTCGATGCCATCAAGAAGAAGCTGAACAAACCCGATCTGCAGGTCAAACTGATCCCGGTTACCTCGCAGAATCGTATCCCGCTGCTGCAGAATGGCACCTTTGATTTCGAGTGCGGCTCAACCACCAACAACCTCGAGCGCCAGAAACAGGCGGCCTTCTCCGATACTATCTTCGTCGTCGGCACTCGTCTGCTGGTGAAGAAAGGCGGCCCGATCAAAGATTTCCCGGACCTGAAGGATAAGGCGGTCGTTGTCACCTCCGGGACCACCTCAGAGATCCTGCTGCATAAGCTGAACGATGAGAAAAAAATGAATATGCGCATCATCAGCGCCAAAGATCATGGCGACTCTTTCCGCACCCTGGAGAGCGGACGCGCGGTGGCCTTTATGATGGATGACGCTCTGCTGGCCGGCGAACGCGCCAAGGCGAAGAAACCGGATAACTGGGAAATCGTCGGCACCGCGCAGTCGAAAGAAGCCTATGGCTGCATGCTGCGTAAGGACGATCCGGCCTTCAAGGCGCTGGTCGATGAAACCGTTGCCCAGGCCCAGACCTCTGGCGAAGCGGCGAAGTGGTTCGATAAATGGTTCAAAAACCCGATTCCGCCAAAAAATCTTAACCTGAACTTCGAGCTGTCGGACGACATGAAAGCGCTGTTCAAATCACCTAATGACAAAGCACTGAACTAATTATAACAACCAGGGGCGGGATATCCTGCCCTCCCGATGATTGTCACAGCACGGACAGACTATACGGCGGCTGGTCGTTCCCCAGCCGCCGCGAATACCGAAACAAGCTGGACAACCGTCTTCGAGGGTAGCAATGGCTACCCTTTTTTTTCCAGGAGTCATGTATGTCAATAGACTGGAACTGGGGGATATTCCTGCAACAGGCCCCCTTCGGCAACACTACCTACCTGGGCTGGCTGTGGAGCGGTTTTCAGATCACCGTCGCCCTCTCCATCTCGGCCTGGATCATCGCTTTTCTCGTCGGCTCTCTGTTCGGTATTTTACGCACGGTGCCCAATCGTCTGCTCTCAGGGATTGGCACCTGCTATGTCGAACTGTTTCGCAACGTGCCGCTGATCGTGCAGTTCTTTACCTGGTACCTGGTGGTGCCGGAATTCCTGCCGGAAAATATCGGCATGTGGTTTAAATCGGAGCTGGACCCAAACATTCAGTTCTTTGTCTCCTCCATGCTGTGCCTGGGGCTGTTTACCGCCGCTCGCGTCTGCGAGCAGGTACGCGCCGCTATCCAATCGCTGCCGCGCGGGCAAAAGAACGCCGGTCTGGCGATGGGGTTGACCCTGCCGCAAACCTACCGCTACGTGCTGCTGCCGAACGCCTATCGCGTTATCGTGCCGCCGATGACCTCGGAGATGATGAACCTGGTGAAAAACTCGGCCATCGCCTCCACCATCGGTCTGGCCGATATGGCCGCGCAGGCGGGCAAACTGCTGGACTACTCCGCTCATGCCTGGGAGTCTTTTACCGCCATCACCCTGGCCTATGTTTTCATCAACGCGGTGATTATGCTGATTATGTATGTGGTCGAGCGTAAGGTTCGCCTGCCTGGCAATATGGGAGGCAAATAATGTACGATTTTGACTGGAGTTCGATCGTTCCCTCCATGCCCTACCTGCTGGCGGGGCTGGTGATCACCCTGAAGATCACAGTGATCGCCATCGTGGTCGGTATCGTCTGGGGCACCCTGCTGGCGGTAATGCGCCTGTCCAGCTTTCTGCCGCTGGCCTGGTTTGCTAAATCCTACGTTAACGTGTTCCGTTCCATCCCGCTGGTGATGGTTCTGCTGTGGTTCTACCTGATTGTCCCGGGCTTCCTGCAGAACGTGCTGGGACTGTCGCCGAAAACGGATATTCGCCTGATCTCGGCGATGGTGGCGTTTTCGATGTTCGAAGCCGCCTACTACTCGGAGATTATCCGCGCCGGCATCCAGAGCATCTCCCGCGGCCAGTCGAGCGCCGCGCTGGCGCTGGGAATGACCCACTGGCAGTCGATGCGGCTGGTGATCCTGCCGCAGGCCTTCCGCGCCATGGTGCCGCTGCTGTTAACCCAGGGGATCGTCCTCTTCCAGGATACCTCGCTGGTGTATGTATTGAGCCTCGCCGACTTCTTCCGTACCGCCTCGACGATTGGCGAGCGTGACGGGACCCAGGTCGAAATGATCCTGTTCGCGGGCGGCGTCTATTTTGTGATTAGCCTCAGCGCCTCGCTGTTGGTCAGCTGGTTGAAGAAAAGGACTGTGTAATGATTACCCTGAAAAATGTTTCAAAATGGTATGGTCACTTTCAGGTGCTGACCGATTGCTCCACGGAAGTGAAAAAAGGCGAAGTCGTGGTGGTCTGCGGGCCATCAGGCTCCGGTAAATCCACACTGATTAAAACCGTGAACGGCCTTGAGCCGGTGCAGCAGGGGCAGATTATCGTCGATGGCACCGTGGTTAACGATAAAAAGACCAATCTTGCCAAACTGCGCTCGCATGTCGGAATGGTGTTTCAGCATTTTGAACTATTCCCACACCTGTCGATTATCGACAACCTGACGCTGGCGCAGGTTAAGGTGCTCAATCGTGACAAAGCGTCATCGCGCAAGAAGGGTCTCAAGCTGCTGGAGCGCGTGGGCCTGGCGGCGCATGCGGAAAAATATCCGGCGCAGCTCTCCGGCGGCCAGCAGCAGCGCGTGGCCATCGCCCGTGCGCTGTGCATGGACCCGATCGCCATGCTGTTTGATGAACCTACCTCCGCGCTCGACCCGGAGATGATCAACGAGGTACTGGACGTCATGGTGGAACTGGCCAACGAAGGGATGACCATGATGGTGGTTACCCACGAAATGGGCTTCGCCCGCAAGGTGGCCAACCGGGTGATCTTTATGGATGAAGGAAAGATTGTCGAAGACGCCGATAAAGAAGCGTTCTTCGCTAACCCACAATCCGATCGCGCCAAAGACTTCCTCGCCAAAATTCTGCACTAACTTCTGCGGCGCGCACGATATCACCGTGCGCGCCTGTCAGCCCCTCCCCTTTTCAGTCGCTTCATCTCAAAGCGACAGCTTCACAACGTGAAGTAAAAATTTCACAAAGAATTCAGGGGCCGTAGAATAGATTAACCGCCACGTCATCGTTAGCATACGGCATCTTGTAATAATCCCCGTGAGTTTAAATTTCTTGAAAATAATATTTCAATTGACTTGCTATACGTCGCGCAGGCTATTTCATGCCGCGCACAACCATTAATTATAATCTTACTCAATGAAACAAACGGATATTGCTTCATGCGGACTAACACTAACAGACTGGCCATTATTTTGTGTTTAAATTTGCTCACCTGCTTTACCGCCTGGGCGGGTATTGAGGCCGCAACGGTAAACCAGGTTGAACAGGATAAAGCCCGTGAAAGCGCATTAATGCCCCATCAGCAGCAATACCAATCTTCTCGTACCCATACGAAAAAGCAAACCTTGATATTTCCCGAAGAAGCGACCTGTCGGTATATCACGAAAGTTGATATTACCTCCGAGGACAACGCAAAAACCACCGCCCTCCTCGGGAAGATCGCAGCCCAGGCGCCCGGCCATTGCCTCGGAATAGATGGGATTCGCCTGCTGACGAACGCCTTACAAAATGAACTGATAACGCAAGGATATATTACTTCCCTGATCGATATCCCTTCTCAGTCACTAGTAGGGGGCATTCTCAAAATAACGCTGACTTATGGCAAAACGGGGCATATTGATTTTGCGCCGAATAGTGCCGTGACGAACCTGTGGACCTCCATGCCCACGCATACCGGTAAAATCCTGCGCCTCAGCGATCTTGAACAAGGGATGGCTAACCTGCAGCGGCTGCCTGGCACCAGCGCCCATATGAAGCTGCGGCCCGGGGAACACATTGGCGAAAGTGATATTGAAATCGCCCGGGTAATGGATAAACAGTGGCAGGTTGGCGCCTGGCTTGATGACGCAGGCAGCCGCGCCAGCGGTCGCTATCAGGGCGGCGGCGCGCTATACCTTTACGATTTATCTTCATTGAACGATATTCTTTCCATCTCGGCAGGCGGCGACGTTGAATTCAACCAGCACAACGACGGCAACCATAACGGCAATCTTTACTACTCCGTGCCTTTAGGTTACTGGTCATTGAGCCTGTACGGCTCCTACAGCCAGTACCGCCAGCTGTTTAAAGGAAGATGGTCAAGCATCGACTACAAAAGTAAAAACCGTTATTACAGCGCGACCCTTAGCCGCCTGCTTTCGCATACCCGACAACAAAAAACGACCGCCGATCTGCGCATAGCAAAGAGCAGTTCGCACTACTTTTTTGGCGGCGATGAGCTGCATGTAATGCGTAAACAAAATCCTGTCTGGGAATTTACCCTGCGCCACCAGCGCTATTTTAACAATAAAATTGTCGACGCCAGCGTAGGTATTCAGCGCAGCCTGCCGTGGCTCAGCTCCGTGCCTACGCCGGAGGAAAAAGCCGGTTTATATAGCCGCCATTCGCGCATCGTTCACGCCGATATACAGGCCTTAATGCAGTTTGCCGCAACCGGCGAAAAGTTTAGCTGGATGCCGCGTTTCCATGCCCAGTTCAGCCCGGATAGATTATCTTCGGACAACCAGTTTAATATCGGCAATCGCTGGACGGTTCGCGGCTTTGATGGTGAAAATACGCTTTCGGCCAATCAAGGCTGGTACTGGCGCAATGATTTTAGCTGGAATATTCCCACCCCCGACCGGCAGGTATATCTTGGTCTTGACTTCGGCCGGATCATTGGTAGCGAGCGCGCCAGGCAAGGAAAAAGTCTTTCTGGCGCAGTCGGCGGCGTCCGCGGAGAAATAGCGTCTACGCAATATGACTTTTTTATCGGCACGCCCATCAGTAAACCTGACGACTTTCATAGCGATGCCATGAATATGGGCTTTTCATTACAGTGGAGGTATTAGTTTTCATCAGCACATTACTGCAATTTACTGATTCATTTTTTCATATTTAAAGGAATAAATTACATGTTTAAATTCAAGGTTTCATATGTTGCGCTGACTGCAGCGCTAAGTTCATCCGTTGTTTATGCCGATCCCTCAAGCTATACGCATAAATCAGGAGCAAATGTTATTGATATCGAAGCCCCAAATGCCGCTGGCGTCTCGCATAACTTATATCGCGAATTTAACGTCGGCCCTAACGGCACCATATTAAACAATAGTGCCAGTGACGTTAATCACGAAACTCACGGTAATATCGCAAAGAATAACAATCTGACCAACGGCAGCGCTTCCGTCATTTTAAATGAAGTGACCTCCAATAAAATGAGTAACCTGCAGGGCTTTATCGAGGTTAACGGACAAAAAGCCGATGTCGTTATCGCCAACCCTAACGGCATCTCCTGCTCCGGATGCAGTTTTATTAATACTAACAAAGCAGTGCTGACGACAGGCCAGGTCAATCTGAGCGACACCGGCGCGATTGATAGCTATACGGTCACGCAGGGTAAAATCACCATCGGTGATAAAGGCATGAACGCCTCCTCAAACTATGCGATCTTGCTTGCGGATGCCATTGCGATTAACGGTACCCTTAACGCCGCCAGCACCGCCCTCAGCGCGGGTAACTTCACATATAATAACGCTACCGGAGAGATAGCAAACCATGGGAAAACGGCTACGGTCATGCAGATGCTCATACCGGAATATAGTATTGATATCAGCAATCTAGGCGGTATCAAGGCCAATAGCATCAGTATGGTGGGGAATACCTTAGGCCTCGGCGTGCGTAATAAAGGCGTTATTAGCGCAAACTCTATGCTTATGATGACGAGCTATGGTTCTCTGATTAATGAGGGCGCCATCAACGCGGACGGCCTTGTCGCTAATATGGTGTCTGCAGGGGATATGAAAAATAAAGGTACCATTAATAGCACCGCTTACGCTACGGCGTTGTCCAGTTTGGGGACATTAAACAATGAAGGCACTATTGCCAGCAGCAAAACACTTGGCGTAAATGCTAGCGGCGATCTCGTTAACGCGGGTACTTTTAGGGGAACTCAGATGCTATCCGTAGCCAGCGGGGGCAATCTCACTACTCGCTATGGGTCCTATATCGACTCTGATGGCCAGTTAGCCGTGTCCGCTGTCAATATCGATAACGGCGGTTCAATCCTGGGCGATGTCACAAACATTGCTTTCAGCGGCAATACGCTTAACGTCACCGGCAACATCCGGGCTAACTCCAGCCTGACCGTGCAAGCTAAAAAGGATGACAACATCACTTCGGGGAAGATATATAACAAAGGTCGCATTGAAGGTAACGATGTATCCATAGTGACTAACGGTAATCTGGATCAGGAAGGGAATATTGTTGGTCAACATTCCCTGTCGATTAAAGGCGATGTGATCGATAATATTTATTATATTTACGGCGACACGCTGAGCATCGAGAGTAACTACCTGCGGAACAGGGCAACGATCGACGGGAATGCTGTCAACATCACCGCGAATAACGGCATACTTAATGAGGGTCAAATGATGAGTAGCGGGGACATGACTCTGTATACGCAACAAACCGCTGACATCACCAACTATAAAACGATTAAGGCGAATGGTTCCCTGACGATGACCACCCGGTATGTCAAAAATGGTGGCTACCGCTGCGGTTTCCTGAACCTTTCAATTTGTAATGCAGGTTCTCTTTCTGCTGATAAGTTAGTGGTCAATTCTTACCATAACTACGCCTCTGACATGGGTGGTCGCCAGCAGTATAAACAGGCAGAAATAAATACTATTCGTTGACAATAAGCGATGCGCTGGCGACAGCGCATCGCCGATGAGTCTCCGCAAATGACATAGCCTTGTTATCAGACAGCGCCCACGCCCCATTAGCAAGCGCACCGCGCATCTTATTCCAAATTAATTTGGTCAATATCATACGCTGAGCTGGCTGCGATACGCTGCGCGTTATGCTCCACGATAATCCGTGGCGGTGTAAAAAATATGAGCATAACACCAATAAATCTATAAGGTTTATATTGCCCCATTAGATTTATCATTAATTATTTTTTCACCGGCCCGGCGCAATCATTCAGCACCGGGCCCGATCGATCAGGGCTCAAACGGGCGACGCTGGAACTGATCGTGGCCGCACTTCGGACAGCGCGGTAGCACATCCGGGGTATACACCGCCAGGTGATAGTGACACTTCTCACACACCAGGTTACCTAAACCGACCACTTCGCCGCTGTGGTATACGCCGTGGTGATTCAGATCCTGAAAAACCTCCCGCCACTCAAGCTGGGTTTTGTCAGTGATATCAGCCAGCTCCTGCCACAGGCTCTCTTTGATCACCCGCATAAACACGCTGTCGCTCTCGTCTTCATGACTCTCTTCGTAGCTGCGGGCAAACTCCTCAAGATCGCGCTTGACCGCGGCTATCACCGACTCAATCTCGCTCTGCGTCAGATCGCCGGCGCGGACAATTTTATCGCGTGCCTGCGTCACCAGCGCGTCAATATCGCGTTCTCCATGGCGGAGCCGTTCGCTGAGCGAGGAGACCAGTTCACGGTAATATTGAGCAACCTTGTTCATCATTTCGCCTCCGGTGTGGTTAACGTCTTCTGATAATAGACCTTATTCCTCTCCCGCTGTGTCTGACAAGCCACAGACTCGCGAAATAATCTGCCCAGCTTTTGCCGATGTTGATGTGCGAAAAGCTGTTTTGACGTTGGCGTTTGGGCTATGCTATGCCGATCTGAAATAACACATCCATTGGCTACATTTTGTAGCTGTATTGAAAACAGGACCACTGGCTGCCATGCAAGAGCAATACCGCCCGGAAGAGATAGAATCGAAAGTCCAGCTTCACTGGGACGAAAATCGTACATTTGAAGTAACTGAAGACGAGAGCAAAGAGAAGTATTACTGCCTGTCGATGCTTCCTTATCCTTCTGGTCGACTACACATGGGTCACGTGCGTAACTACACCATCGGCGACGTGATTGCCCGCTATCAGCGCATGCTGGGTAAAAACGTCCTGCAGCCGATTGGCTGGGATGCGTTCGGTCTGCCTGCGGAAGGCGCGGCGGTAAAAAACAACACCGCGCCAGCGCCGTGGACCTACGACAACATCGCCTACATGAAAAACCAGCTCAAAATGCTGGGCTTCGGCTATGACTGGAGCCGCGAGCTGGCGACCTGCACCCCGGAATACTACCGCTGGGAGCAGAAGTTCTTCACCGAGCTGTACAAAAAAGGCCTGGTGTACAAAAAAACCTCCGCGGTGAACTGGTGCCCGAACGACCAGACCGTACTGGCCAACGAGCAGGTTATCGACGGCTGCTGCTGGCGCTGCGACACCAAAGTCGAGCGTAAAGAGATCCCGCAGTGGTTTATTAAAATCACCGCCTACGCCGATGAGCTGTTGAACGATCTGGATAAGCTGGACCACTGGCCGGACACCGTGAAGACCATGCAGCGCAACTGGATCGGCCGTTCTGAAGGGGTGGAAATCTCCTTTGACGTTAACCATTACGCCGACAAGCTGACCGTCTACACCACCCGCCCGGACACCTTTATGGGCTGTACCTACCTGGCGGTCGCTGCGGGTCACCCGCTGGCGCAGCAGGCTGCGGCCAACAATCCGGCGCTGGCCACCTTCATCGACGAATGCCGCAACACCAAAGTGGCGGAAGCCGACATGGCGACGATGGAGAAAAAAGGCGTCGATACCGGCTTTAAAGCTATCCACCCGCTGACCGGCGAAGAAATTCCGGTGTGGGCGGCTAACTTCGTGCTGATGGAGTACGGCACCGGCGCGGTGATGGCCGTTCCGGGTCACGACCAGCGCGACTACGAATTCGCCAGCAAATACGGGCTGAACATCAAGCCGGTGATCCTCGCCGCCGACGGTTCTGAGCCAGATCTCTCGGAGCAGGCGCTGACCGAGAAAGGCGTCCTGTTTAACTCCGGCGAGTTCAGCGGCCTCGATTATGAAGCGGGCTTCAACGCCATTGCCGACAAACTGGCAGCCATGGGCGTCGGCGAGCGTAAAATTAACTACCGCCTGCGCGACTGGGGCGTGTCCCGTCAGCGCTACTGGGGCGCGCCGATCCCGATGGTCACCCTGGAAGACGGCACCGTGCTGCCGACCCCGGAAGATCAGCTGCCGGTGATCCTGCCGGAAGACGTGGTCATGGACGGCATCACCAGCCCGATCAAAGCCGATCCTGAATGGGCCAAGACCACGGTTAACGGCCAGCCGGCGCTGCGCGAAACCGACACCTTTGACACCTTTATGGAATCCTCCTGGTACTATGCGCGCTACACCTGCCCGCAGTATCAGGAAGGGATGCTGGATTCGCAAGCGGCCAACTACTGGCTGCCGGTCGATATCTACATCGGCGGTATCGAACACGCGATCATGCACCTGCTCTACTTCCGCTTCTTCCACAAACTGATGCGCGACGCGGGCATGGTCAACTCCGATGAGCCGGCGAAACAGCTGCTGTGCCAGGGCATGGTGCTGGCTGACGCTTTCTACTACGTAGGCGAAAACGGCGAACGTAACTGGGTCTCCCCGGTTGACGCCATCGTCGAACGTGACGAAAAAGGCCGCATCGTGAAAGCGAAAGACGCGGCGGGCCACGAGCTGGTGTACACCGGCATGAGCAAGATGTCCAAGTCGAAAAATAACGGCATCGACCCGCAGGTCATGGTTGAGCGCTACGGCGCGGATACCGTGCGTCTGTTCATGATGTTCGCCTCCCCGGCGGATATGACCCTCGAGTGGCAGGAATCTGGCGTCGAAGGGGCGAACCGCTTCCTGAAACGCGTCTGGAAGCTGGTCTACGAACACACCACCAAAGGGGACGTTGCAGCCCTGAACGTGGCGGCGCTGAGTGAAGATCAGAAAGCGCTTCGTCGCGATATCCACAAAACTATCGCCAAAGTGACCGATGACATCGGTCGTCGTCAGACCTTCAACACCGCCATCGCGGCGATCATGGAGCTGATGAACAAGCTGGCGAAAGCGCCGCAGGAAGATGAGCAGGATCGCGCTCTGATGCAGGAAGCCCTGCTGGCGGTCGTGCGTATGCTCAACCCGTTCACCCCGCACGCCAGCTTCACCCTGTGGCGTGAGCTGAACGGTGAAGGCGATATCGACAACGCGCCGTGGCCGGTGGCAGATGAAAGCGCGATGGTGGAAGACAGCACCCTCGTCGTCGTCCAGGTCAACGGCAAAGTTCGTGGTAAAATTACCGTTGCGGTAGACGCAACTGAAGAGCAGGTCCGCGAGCGCGCCGGCCAGGAGCATCTGGTGGCGAAGTATCTCGACGGCAAAACCGTGCGTAAAGTGATTTACGTTCCGGGTAAACTGCTCAATCTGGTCGTTGGCTAAGCGCGGGAGGAAGCGTGCGATATCTGGTAACAATGTTGTTATCTCTGGCGGTGCTTGCCACCGCCGGCTGTGGCTGGCATCTGCGTAGCACTACCAAGGTGCCCACCACCATGAAAACCATGATCTTCCAGTCGAGCGATCCGAACGGGCCGTTAAGCCGCGCGGTGCGTAATCAGCTGCGTCTTAACGGCGTGGAACTGATCGACGCCAGCACGCTGCGTAAAGATGTCCCTTCTCTGCGCCTCGATGGATCGTCGATTCAGAAAGATACGGCATCGGTGTTCCAGGACGGTCGTACGGCGGAATATCAGATGGTCATGACCGTTCATGCCAGCGTCCTGATCCCGGGTCACGATATCTATCCGATAACCACCAAGGTCTATCGTTCGTTCTTTGATAACCCGCAGGCGGCGCTAGCCAAAGACGCCGAGCAGGATATGATTATCCAGGAAATGTACGATAAAGCGGCGGAACAGCTGATTCGTAAACTGCCAAGCGTTCAGGTAGCGGATGTTGAAGCCACCCAGCAGGAAGAAAAACCGGTCGCGGGCAGCACCGCGCCGGCGTCCTCGGGTAACCGCGTCTCCACCACGCTGGGTCAATGATGATTCGGTTGTACCCGGAACAGCTCCGCGCGCAGCTCACTGAAGGGCTGCGCGCGGCCTATCTGCTGCTTGGCAACGATCCTCTGCTGTTGCAGGAAAGCCAGGACGCTATTCGCGAAGCCGCTGCCGCGCAGGGCTTTACCGAACACCACTCCTTCACTATCGATAACAGCACCGACTGGCAGGCGCTTTTCGCCTTAAGCCAGGCGATGAGCCTGTTTGCCAGCCGGCAAACCCTGCTGTTGATCCTACCGGAAAACGGCCCCAACGCGGCGATCAACGAACAGCTGGCGACGCTGGTCGGTCTGCTGCACGACGACCTGCTGCTGATCGTTCGCGGCAGTAAGTTGACCAAAGCCCAGGAGAATGCCGCGTGGCTCACCGCGCTGGCTCAGCGCGCCGTCCAGGTCAGCTGCCAGACGCCGGAATACGCGCAACTGCCGCGCTGGCTGGCCGCGCGGGCCAAACAGCATCAGCTGCAGCTCGACGACGCGGCCAGCCAGCTGCTGTGCTACTGTTACGAAGGCAATCTGCTGGCGCTGGCGCAGGCGCTGGAGCGTCTGGCGCTCCTCTGGCCGGACGGTAAGCTGACCCTGCCCCGCGTTGAGCAGGCGGTGAACGATGCCGCGCACTTTACCCCTTACCATTGGGTCGATGCCCTACTGGCAGGCAAAAGTAAGCGCGTGCTGCACGTTCTGCAGCAGCTCCGTCTTGAAGGCTGCGAGCCGGCGATCCTGCTGCGTACGCTACAGCGGGAGCTGCTGCTGCTGGTCACCCTCAAGCGCCAGTCGGCACAGACGCCGCTGCGTTCGCTGTTTGATAAACATCGGGTCTGGCAAAACCGCCGTCAGCTGCTCAGCGACGCCCTCGCCCGACTCAGCGGCGAACAGCTGCGCCAGGCGGTGACCCTTCTGACCCGCGCGGAACTGACCTTTAAACAGGATTACGGGTACGACGTCTGGCCCGAACTGGAAAGTCTTTCGTTGTTGCTCTGCCACAAAGCCCTGGCGGACGTTTTTATTGATGGTTGATATGACTCACTTACAGGCAATCTATGGCGGCACCTTCGATCCGGTGCATTATGGTCACCTCAAGCCGGTCGAGATCCTGGCGAATCAGATTGGCCTGAGCAAGGTCATCATCATGCCTAATAACGTCCCGCCGCACCGTCCCCAGCCGGAAGCCACCAGCGCCCAGCGCGTGCACATGCTGAAGCTGGCGATTGCCGATAAGCCGCTGTTCACGCTTGATGAACGCGAACTGCGGCGCGATACCCCCTCCTGGACGGCGCAAACGCTGCAGGAGTGGCGCCAGGAGCAGGGGCCGCACAAGCCGCTGGCGTTTATCATTGGCCAGGATTCGCTGCTCACCTTTCCCACCTGGCATAACTATGAAACCATCCTCGACAATGTCCACCTGATTGTCTGCCGCCGGCCGGGTTACCCGCTGACCATGGCCCATGAGGCCGATCAGCGCTGGCTGGATCGCCATTTAACCCACGACGTGGAGTCTTTGCATCACCGCCCTTCCGGCGTGATCTACCTGGCTGAGACCCCGTGGTTCGATATTTCGGCGACGATCATTCGCCAGCGCCTTGAGCGCGGCGAGTCCTGCGCCGAGATGCTGCCGGCCGCGGTGCTGGACTACATCCGCGAGCAGGGTCTCTATTGCTGACCCCGGGCTGGGCCTGGCGCGAAAAAAGCGCTATCGTAACGCCACCTCTCCAACGCCTGTCAGAGCCTGTTCATGAAATTGTGGTTAGTTCGCCATGGCGAAACCGAAGCTAACGTTGCCGGGTTATACAGCGGCCACGCCCCCACGCCCCTGACGCCGCGCGGCGTCGCTCAGGCGCGAGCGCTCGGTGAACGACTGCGCGCGGTGCCTTTCGATAAAGTCTTCTGCAGCGAGCTGGCGCGGACCGGGACAACGGCCGATCTGCTGCTTGGCGATCGCGCTATCCCGCGTGAATGCCATGCCGCGCTCAATGAGATGTTTTTCGGCGACTGGGAGATGCGCCATCATCGCGACCTCCAGCGAGAAGATGCGGAAAACTATGCCGCATGGTGCGCTGACTGGCAGCACGCGGCCCCGACCAACGGCGAAAGCTTTCAGCGTTTTGCCCGCCGCGTCAGCGAGTTTACCCCAACGCTGACCGACTGCCGCCATCTTGACCACCTGCTGATCGTCGGCCATCAGGGCGTCCTGAGCCTGCTGACCGCCCTGCTGTTGCAAATGCCCGCCGCGGCGATGTGGCACTTTCCGATAGCCCATGGCGCCTGGAGTCTCCTCGACATTCGCGACGATTTCACCACCCTGCGGGTATTAAATAGCCAGGCCGTCTGGCAGCCGCAAGAAGAATTCCCGCCGAACCATTGACAGGCCAGAGCAGGCTGCTATTCTCCGCTGCCAGGCAGCATCCGCCAAAGCAGGTTTGCAGAAATTGTTTTACAAAAATGGCGATGCAATCCTCGGCGAGGGATGGGATGATACTCCGCCGCGAACGCCCGCCGACAGACATTTCACCCGACTTTTTCATTAGTTCAGGTATACTGTCAGGCTCTTTATGATTATCAATCTTCACGCACCCAGGGGGAACACTTGCAGGGTAAAGCACTCCAGGATTTTGTTATCGACAAAATTGATGACCTGAAAGGTCAGGACATCGTTGCCATTGATGTACATGGCAAATCCAGCATCACCGATTGCATGATTATCTGCACCGGCACCTCCACGCGTCATGTGATGTCCATCGCCGACCACGTGGTCCAGGAATCCCGCGCCGCCGGCTTGCTGCCGCTGGGCGTTGAAGGGGAAGCCGCCGCCGACTGGATCGTCGTCGACCTCGGCGACGTGATGGTTCACGTCATGCAGGAAGAGAGCCGTCGTCTGTACGAGCTGGAAAAACTCTGGAGTTAATGCGTGAAGTTGCAGCTGGTGGCCGTTGGCACCAAAATGCCGGACTGGGTACAGACCGGCTTTAGCGAGTATCTGCGCCGTTTTCCCAAAGATATGCCGTTCGAACTGGTGGAGATCCCTGCCGGTAAGCGCGGCAAGAACGCTGATATCAAGCGCATCCTCGAAAAAGAGGGCGAGATGATGTTAGCCGCTGCCGGTAAAAACCGCATCGTGACCCTGGATATTCCGGGTAAACCATGGGATACGCCGCAGCTGGCGCGCGAACTGGAACGCTGGAAACAGGACGGGCGCGACGTCAGTTTGCTGGTCGGCGGCCCGGAAGGCCTCTCTCCAGCCTGTAAAGCAGCGGCGGAACAGAGTTGGTCGCTCTCCACCCTCACCTTACCTCACCCGCTGGTGCGCGTACTGGTGGCCGAGAGCCTGTATCGGGCGTGGAGCATTACCACCAACCATCCGTACCACCGTGAGTAATGATGATCAGGGTAGACTGAGCAGCGAATGAAATTACAGAATTCTTTCCGCGACTATACGGCTGAATCCTCGCTGTTCGTGCGCCGGGCGCTGGTCGCTTTTTTGGGGATTTTGCTGCTTACCGGCGTTCTGATCGCCAACCTGTACAATGTGCAAATCGTTCGCTTCGACGACTATCAGACGCGCTCGAACGAAAACCGCATCAAGCTGGTGCCGATCCCGCCGAGCCGCGGCATTATTTACGATCGCAACGGCACCCCGCTGGCGCTTAACCGCACCATTTATCAGCTGGAGATGATGCCGGAGAAAGTCGATAACGTGCAGCAGACGCTGGATGCGCTACGCGACGTCGTCGATTTAACCGACGATGATATCGCCGGTTTCAAAAAGGAGCGCGCCCGCTCCCATCGCTTTACCTCGATTCCGGTCAAGGTCAACCTCAGCGAAGTGCAGGTGGCCCGCTTTGCCGTCAACCAGTACCGCTTTCCCGGCGTGGAAGTCAAAGGCTACAAGCGCCGTTACTACCCCTATAACTCTGCGCTGACGCACGTCATCGGCTACGTGTCGAAAATTAACGATAAAGACGTCGACCGCCTCGATAAAGAGGGCAAACTGGCCAACTACGCCTCGACCCATGACATCGGTAAGCTGGGTATTGAGCGTTATTACGAGGACGTCCTGCACGGTCAGACCGGCTACGAAGAGGTTGAAGTAAACAACCGCGGCCGCGTTATTCGTCAGCTCAAAGAGGTGCCTCCGCAGGCCGGACGCGACATCTACCTCACCCTCGACCTCAAGCTACAGCAGTATATCGAAACGCTGCTGGCCGGCAGCCGCGCCGCGGTGGTGGTCACCGACCCGCGTACCGGCGCCATTCTGGCGCTGGTTTCGACGCCGAGCTACGACCCGAACCTGTTCGTCGACGGCATCTCCAGCAAAGATTACTCCGGCCTGCTCAACGATCCCAACACGCCGCTGGTCAACCGTGCGACGCAAGGGGTCTATCCGCCGGCATCGACGGTCAAACCGTACGTCGCCGTCTCGGCGCTGAGCGCCGGGGTGATCACGCGCAATACCAGCCTGTTCGACCCGGGCTGGTGGCAGCTGCCCGGCTCGGAAAAACGCTATCGTGACTGGAAAAAATGGGGCCACGGCCATCTGAACGTCACCAAAGCGCTGGAGGAGTCCGCGGATACCTATTTCTATCAGGTCGCCTATGACATGGGCATCGATCGCCTCTCGGAGTGGATGAGCAAGTTCGGCTACGGCCACTATACCGGTATCGACCTCGCCGAAGAGCGCTCGGGCAACATGCCGACCCGCGAATGGAAGCTCAAACGCTTTAAAAAACCCTGGTACCAGGGGGACACCATTCCGGTGGGCATCGGCCAGGGTTACTGGACCGCCACGCCGATCCAGATGAACAAAGCGCTGATGATCCTGATTAACGACGGGGTGGTGAAAGTGCCGCACCTGCTGCAAAGCACCGTGGAAGACGGCAAGCCCGTTCCGTGGGTCCAGCCTCATGAGCCGCCGGTAGGCGACATCCATTCCGGCTACTGGGAAATCGCCAAAGACGGCATGTTCGGCGTGGCCAACCGCGGCAACGGCACCGCGCACAAATATTTCGCCAGCGCGCCGTATAAAATCGCGGCCAAGTCCGGTACCGCCCAGGTGTTCGGCCTGAAGGCCAACGAAACCTATAACGCGCACCGAATCTCTGAGCGTCTGCGTGACCATAAACTGATGACGGCGTTTGCGCCTTATAACAACCCGCAGGTTGCCGTGGCGATGATCCTGGAAAACGGCGGTGCCGGCCCGGCGGTCGGTACGATTATGCGCCAAATCCTCGATCACATCATGCTGGGCGATAATAACACCACGCTGCCAAGCGAAAACCCGGCGGTAACCGCAGGGGAGGATCAATAATGACGGATAATCCGAACAAAAAATCGCTGTGGGATAAGATCCATCTTGACCCCACTATGGTGCTGATCCTGCTGGCGCTGCTGACCTACAGCGCGCTGGTTATCTGGAGCGCCAGCGGTCAGGACGTCGGCATGATGGAGCGTAAAATCGGCCAGATCGCCATGGGCGTGGTGATCATGATCGTCATGGCGCAGATCCCGCCGCGGGTCTATGAGGGCTGGGCGCCCTACCTCTATATTTTCTGTATTATTCTGCTGGTGGCCGTCGACGCCTTCGGCGCCATCTCCAAAGGGGCGCAGCGCTGGCTGGATCTCGGTATCGTCCGCTTTCAGCCGTCGGAGATTGCAAAAATCGCCGTGCCGCTGATGGTGGCGCGCTTTATTAACCGCGACGTCTGCCCGCCTTCGCTGAAGAATACCGGTATTGCCCTGGTGCTGATCTTCCTGCCGACGCTGCTGGTGGCGGCGCAGCCTGACCTCGGGACCTCGATTCTGATCGCCCTCTCCGGTCTGTTTGTGCTGTTCCTCTCCGGCCTCAGCTGGCGCCTGATCGGCATTGCGGTGGTGCTGGTCGCCGCCTTTATCCCGATTTTGTGGTTCTTCCTGATGCACGACTATCAGCGCCAGCGCGTGATGATGCTGCTCGATCCGGAAACCGATCCGCTGGGCGCGGGGTATCACATTATTCAGTCTAAAATTGCCATTGGCTCCGGCGGTCTGCGCGGCAAAGGCTGGCTGCACGGCACCCAGTCGCAGCTGGAGTTCCTGCCGGAACGCCATACCGACTTTATCTTTGCCGTTCTCGCCGAAGAGCTGGGCCTGATTGGCGTACTGATCCTGCTGGCGCTCTATATTCTGCTGATCATGCGCGGACTGTGGATCGCCGCCCAGGCGCAGACCACCTTTGGCCGGGTCATGGCCGGTGGTTTAATGTTGATTTTATTCGTTTATGTCTTCGTAAATATTGGTATGGTGAGTGGTATTTTACCGGTGGTGGGCGTACCGTTGCCGCTGGTGAGCTACGGGGGCTCCGCCCTGATCGTATTGATGGCCGGGTTTGGTATCGTGATGTCGATCCATACCCACAGAAAAATGTTGTCGAAAAGCGTTTAAAGGGGTTCGCAATGCGTAAGCAATGGCTGGGGATCTGCATAGCAGCGGGGCTGCTGGCGGCATGTTCGAGTGATGACGTGCAACAAAAGACGGTCAGTACTCCACAGCCGGCCGTCTGTAATGGCCCGACGGTTGAGATCAGCGGCGCCGATCCGCAGTATGAAACGCCGAACGCGACGGCGAATCAGGATTATGAGCGCGACGGTAAGCGCTACAACATCGTCCAGGATCCGGCAAACTTTACTCAGGCCGGTTTCGCGGCGATCTATGACGCGGAACCCAACAGCAACCTGACCGCCAGCGGTGAAACCTTCGACCCGACGCAGTTGACCGCGGCGCACCCGACGCTGCCGATCCCAAGCTATGCGCGGATCACCAACCTCGCCAACGGGCGCATGATCGTCGTGCGGATTAACGATCGCGGTCCCTACGGCAACGATCGGGTTATCTCGCTCTCCCGCGCGTCCGCCGACCGCCTGAACACCTCGAATAACACCAAAGTGCGTATCGACCCGATCATCGTCGCGCCTGACGGTTCGCTTTCCGGCCCGGGAATGGCTTGTACCACCGTCGCCAAACAGACTTACGCCCTGCCCGCCCGTCCGAATCTGGACGGCGGTGACGCCGCTGGCATGAGCCAGCCCGCGCCCACTGACGTTCGCCCGATCAGCAACAGCACGCTGAAGCCGGAAGACAGCGTTGGCGCACCGGTGAACAGCGGCGGTTTCCTCGGCGCCCCGACGCCGCTGAATAGCGGCGTGCTGGAGAGCAGCGAACCCGCGGCCGCCGCCGCGACGGCACCTGCCGCCGGCGCCGTTGCCGCTTCGTCTTCCGCCACCTCCAGCGCCAGCGGTAGCTTTGTCGTGCAG
Source organism: Klebsiella sp. K5-204 (assembly GCF_030128585.1). Taxonomy (NCBI): domain Bacteria; kingdom Pseudomonadati; phylum Pseudomonadota; class Gammaproteobacteria; order Enterobacterales; family Enterobacteriaceae; genus Klebsiella; species Klebsiella sp. K5-204. Next base: position 44,405 of record NZ_JAKUZS010000007.1, on the reverse strand, counting down.
GTAGGCGCAGTGAGCGACCAGGCGCGGGCGCAGCAGTATCAGCAGCGTCTGAGCCAGCAGTTCTCTGTGCCAGGCCGGGTCATGCAAAACGGCGCGGTGTGGCGTATTCAGCTGGGGCCGTTTGCCGACAAGGCGCAGGCCAGCGCCGTTCAGCAGCGCCTGCAAAGCGAAGCGCAGCTGCAGTCCTTTATTACTCGCGCCAACTAAAGGCCGCGGGCAGCCCGTTCACCTTGCGCATGTAAAAGTCATTAACAAACTCATGCGCAATGTCGGATGCTGGCCCGCAGAGCATTTGCTATAGTAAGGCACTTTTTTTAACTCCATCACGGATGCCGTTGTTCTGACCATGAAGACCTCTTTCACCGCTCGTTTACTCATCACGGCGCTCTCCGTTGCAGCGCTCTCCTCCGCTGCCCGCGCCGATGACCTGAATATCAAAACGATGATCCCAGGCGCCCCGCAGATTGACGCCGAATCCTGGATCCTTATCGATTACAACTCTGGCAAGGTGCTGGCTGAAAACAACGCCGACTCCCGCCGCGACCCGGCCAGTCTGACCAAAATGATGACCAGCTATGTTATCGGTCAGGCGATGAAAGCGGGCAAATTCAAAGAGTCCGATCTGGTCACCGTCGGCAACGACGCCTGGGCCACCGGCAACCCGGTATTCAAAGGCTCTTCCCTGATGTTCCTCAAGCCGGGGATGCAGGTGCCGGTTTCCCAGCTGATCCGCGGTATCAACCTGCAGTCCGGTAACGATGCCTGCGTGGCGATGGCCGACTATGTCGCCGGCAGCCAGGACGCCTTCGTCAGCCTGATGAACAACTACGTCAACGCCCTCGGCCTGAAAAACACCCATTTCCAGACTGTTCACGGCCTCGATGCTGACGGCCAGTTCAGCTCGGCGCGCGACATGGCGCTGATTGGCCAGGCGCTGATCCGCGACGTGCCGAACGAGTACTCCATCTATCGTGAGAAAGAGTTCACTTTCAACGGTATCCGCCAGCTGAACCGTAATGGCCTGCTGTGGGATAACAGCCTGAACGTCGACGGCATCAAAACCGGCCACACCGACAAAGCGGGCTACAACCTTGTCGCTTCCGCCACCGAAGGGCAGATGCGTCTGATCTCGGCGGTAATGGGCGGCCGGACGTTCAAAGGGCGTGAGTCGGAAAGCAAAAAACTGCTGACCTGGGGCTTCCGCTTCTTTGAAACCGTCAACCCAATTAAAGCCGGCAAAGAGTTTGCATCCGAACCGGCCTGGTTCGGCGACAGCGATCGTGCTTCGCTGGGGGTGGATAAAGACGTCTACCTGACCATCCCGCGCGGCCGGATGAAAGATCTGAAAGCCAGCTACGTGCTGAATAACACTGAGCTGCACGCCCCGCTGCAGAAAAACCAGGTCGTCGGCACCATTAACTTCCAGCTGGATGGTAAAACCATTGACCAGCGCCCGCTGGTGGTGCTGCAGGAAATTCCGGAAGGTAATTTCTTCGGTAAAATTATTGATTACATTAAATTAATGTTCCACCACTGGTTTGGTTAAAAATCGAACACTTGAAAGTGTGATTTCCATCCCCATATACTATTCATCCAAGTAACCTGATAACTCCCGCCCTTGGTGGGAGTTATTATTTTGTCGTAACACCGGAGCTGACATGAAAACCAAACTTAACGAACTGCTTGAATTCCCTACGCCATTTACTTACAAAGTAATGGGGCAGGCGTTGCCTGAGCTGGTTGATCAGGTGGTGGAAGTGGTACAGCGCCATGCGCCTGGTGATTACTCGCCGTCAGTAAAACCGAGCAGCAAAGGTAACTACCACTCGGTCTCCATCACCATCAACGCCACTCACATTGAACAAGTGGAAACGCTGTACGAAGAGTTAGGCAATATCGATATCGTTCGGATGGTGCTGTAACCTTTTCCCTGACCCGGCCGCCGTGCCGGGTCTTCTCATACCCTTCCGCACGGCTGTGATATACTCCCCGACCTGAATTCTCTCTTCCCGGCGGAGATGTTGTTTTGCAGCACAATAAAATTCTAATCCGGCAGCTAGGCCTGCAACCTTACGAACCCGTCTCGCAGGCGATGCATGAATTTACCGACGCCCGTGATGAAGACACCCTCGATGAGATCTGGCTGGTGGAACATCACCCGGTCTTCACCCAGGGTCAGGCCGGCAAAGCGGAACACCTGCTGGTGCCCGGTGATATTCCAGTGATCCAGAGCGATCGCGGCGGCCAGGTAACCTATCACGGCCCGGGACAGCAGGTAATGTACGTCCTGTTGAACCTCAAGCGCCGCAAGCTGGGCGTACGTGAACTGGTGACGCTGCTGGAGCAAACGGTCGTCAATACCCTTGCCGAATACGGTATTGAGTCGCACCCCCGCGCCGACGCCCCTGGCGTCTACGTCGGCGATCGCAAAATATGCTCTCTGGGGCTGCGGATCCGTAAAGGCTGCTCTTTCCACGGCCTGGCGCTCAATATCGCGATGGATCTGACGCCGTTTCTGCGTATCAACCCCTGCGGCTATGCCGGTATGGAGATGACGCAAATGCGCCAGTGGCAGCCGAAAGCCACTCCGGAGACAGTCGCTCCGCGGCTGGTCGCCCATCTGCTGGCGCTGCTGAACAATCCCCCGCACGAATACCTTCCTCAGCGTTAAGGGCAGACCAGCGCCCCGCTGACGGCGGGGTGCTGAACGAGTAACACATTATTTTTGCAATCAATTGTCACGCACGGCAACGCGGTGGGCCGCTATACTTGGCCTATCATTCCCAACCGGACTCATCGCGTGCCAGAGAATACGCCGCCGTCAGAATCTCCTGACCGACAGGACGAACGTTACGACCGTCAGATGTTTCGCATCCTGCGTAATATTGACCTCAATCTGTTGACCATCTTCGAAGCCGTGTACGTACACAAAGGTATCGTCAATGCCGCGAAGATACTCAATATCACGCCGTCGGCCATTAGCCAGTCAATAAACAAACTGCGGGCGCTGTTCCCCGATCCGCTGTTTATCCGTAAAGGCCAGGGCGTAACGCCCACCGCCTATGCCACCCATCTTCACCAGTACATCAGCCGCGGTATGGAGGCTTTCCTCAGCGCGCTGGATATCACCGGCAGCCCGCATCAGCAGCGGGTGATCACTATCGCCACCACGCCAGCCATGGGGGCGCTGCTGATGCCTGGCCTAGCCTGCGCGCTGAAGCCGGTCTTTCCGCAGATCCTGCTGCACAACATCGCCCTCACCGACGCCGCGCGGCAGCTAGAGCAGCGCCAGGTGGATCTGTTAATTGATACCCATCTGCACAGCGGCCAGGCGATAAGCCATCATGTCCTGTATCAGGATCGGGTGCAGATGTACTGCCGCGCAGGGCATCCCGCGCTGGACGGTCCACAGGATGAAACTACCCTCGCGAAGTATGAATTTGCGCTGCTGCTGCCGGAAGGCCAGCGCTACCCCACCCTCCACCGACGTTTGCAGGAAGAGATGGGCGAGCGCCGCTGCGGTTTCAGCACCTTCAACCTGCTAACCCAGGCGGCAATGATCGCCGAGAGCGACATGCTGGGGCTGACCACCGAGCGCCTGTTCGCCATGGTATCCCGTCTCTGGCCGCTGCAGACCCTGGACTTCCCCTCCCTGCGGGAAGAGCAGATTGATGTTGCGCTGCACTTCAATAAGCAGAGCGGGAAAGAGCCATTGCTGAAAGAGATCATTGAGACCGTGATCCAGGCGTTTAAGGCGTAGCGCACGGAAGGGAAAAGGATAAAACAACAACTATTTTACAATTTGCCGGGCAGGCAGGCTGCTTTCTGCCCCTTTTCAATGGTATACTGCCTGCTCTTGATTCAAAAATAGTTGATAATTGCAACATTTCATTGAATTAATTCGCTTTCCTTCGTGACTCGCAACTGGAACACGCACGCTATGAGTAAACCCATTGTGATGGAACGCGGTGTTAAGTACCGCGACGCCGATAAAATGGCCCTTATCCCGGTGAAGAACGTGGCAACTGAGCGTGAAGCTCTGCTCAGAAAACCGGAATGGATGAAAATCAAACTTCCGGCAGACTCGTCCCGTATCCAGGGAATCAAAGCAGCGATGCGTAAGAACGGCCTGCACTCCGTGTGCGAAGAGGCCTCCTGCCCGAACCTTGCAGAGTGCTTCAACCACGGTACCGCGACCTTTATGATCCTCGGCGCGATCTGTACCCGCCGTTGCCCATTCTGCGACGTCGCGCATGGCCGCCCGGTCGCGCCAGATGCGAACGAACCACAGAAGCTGGCGCAAACTATCGCCGATATGGGGCTGCGCTACGTGGTGGTCACTTCGGTGGACCGTGACGACCTGCGCGATGGCGGCGCACAGCATTTTGCCGACTGCATCAGCGCCATTCGCGAGAAAAACCCGACGATTAAAATCGAAACGCTGGTCCCGGATTTCCGCGGCCGCATGGATCGCGCCCTGGATATTCTGACGGTGACCCCGCCGGACGTCTTCAACCACAACCTCGAAAACGTACCGCGCCTCTATCGTCAGGTGCGTCCGGGCGCGGATTACAACTGGTCGCTGAAGCTGCTGGAGCGTTTTAAAGAAGCGCACCCGGAGATCCCGACAAAATCCGGCCTGATGGTGGGCCTGGGCGAAACCAACGACGAGATCATCGAAGTCATGCGCGACCTGCGCCGTCATGGCGTCACCATGCTGACGTTAGGCCAGTATCTGCAGCCGAGCCGTCACCACCTGCCAGTGCAGCGTTACGTTAGCCCGGAAGAGTTTGAAGAGATGAAAGCGGAAGCCATGGCGATGGGCTTCACCCACGCCGCCTGCGGCCCCTTCGTTCGCTCTTCCTATCACGCCGACCTGCAGGCTAAAGGGATGGAAGTTAAATAACCTGCCGCTTCTCCCGCTGCGTCACTTCCCGGCGCAGCGGCGCTCTCCGCTTCATTCGCTTCGCCTTCCCGTAACAGTTAGTTGCATCTTTCCTGCGCGGCGTCGACAAAAACGACAAAGGCCGCAACGTCAAACGTCGCGGCCTCTTCGCCGTACCACCCGCATCCCGCCAGGGGACGCAGCCGGAGAATTACTCTTTATGAGAGAGCTTCTGCGCCGGTGCTTCGTCTTCAGCGGTGGTTTTTTTCGCGCTATCGTCATCTTCGTTCATGGCTTTTTTAAAGCCCTTGATAGCCGATCCCAGGTCGCCGCCCAGCGTACGTAATTTCTTGGTACCAAACACTAAGATAATCAGTGCTGCGACTACCAGCAGTTTGGTAATACTAATCTCACCCATAGCTAACCTTCTTCTCTATACAAGCTGCGAATACGCCATCATACACGCATTTATCCGTCATATTGTAATCCACCTGTGCGTGGGCTGCGTGATTCAGCCCGAGGCCTCCCCTCCGGGAGCGAGCGCTGGGGTGTCCGTCCTGACGTGCACAGCGAATTATTGGGATAAACAATACGGGTATTTGGCGCGCGGACACAATAGCAATCTGTAACAAGGTGAATCAAGCCTTGTTTAAAAAAACATCACAATAATTGCGGTGGCGCAAACCGTCGGTTCTGCAGCACCGGCAAACGCTCGCGAACCCGCGCAAGGTAGTCTGCGGATATATCGGCATAGATAAGCTGCGGCTCGCTCCCCGCGCCCGCCACGGTGGTCCCCAGCGGATCGACGATGCGGCTCTGCCCGATGTTACGCGTCCCGCATTCGCCTGCCGCCACGACGTAGCAGGTCGTGTCCAGCGCGCGCGCCGCCAGCAGCGTCGCCCAGTGATGCTCTTTTTGCGGCCCTTTCACCCATGCGGTGGGCAGCACCAGCAGCTGCGCCCCGTTCAGCGCCAGCGACAGCGCCAGCTCCGGAAAACGCAGATCGTAACAGGTCATCAGGCCAACGCGGAAACCCGCCACTTCAATCACCGGCGGGATTTGCCGGCCGGGATCCACCCGCCGGGATTCCTGCATAGCGAAGGCGTCGTATAAATGAAGTTTGTGATAATGGGCAATAACCTTCCCTTCACGCAATACCACCAGCGTGTTGGTTGCTCTCCCCTCCCCCGACGGCACATGCAGCGTCAGGATCGTCGTCAGGCCGTTACGCGCGCTCTCGGCCAGCAGCAGCTGTAAAAACTCTCCATCCAGCGTTTGGGCCGAGTTCACCGACAGATCCGGGTCGTTGTCATCACGTGCCAGCAACGCCTCCGGCAGCACCAGCAGCGCCGCCCCTTCACGCGCCGCCTGCTGCATCATCGCCACACAAGTTTGCGCATTCGTCCGCCAAACTGGCGTGACGATAAACTGCCCTGCCGCTACCCGCATGTTTTTCTCCCGTCAGGTTATGAATAGCCAATTGCGTCCGTTGCGCGCTACACTTGACACTCTCTTACATCAAATAGCAGGAAACGACCGTGTTTCAACTTCTTTGCGCCGTTTTTATTGGCGGCGGCACCGGCAGCGTTTTGCGCTGGTGGCTCGGCATGAAGCTCAATCCTGTGCACCATGCTATCCCGATTGGGACGCTGACTGCCAACCTGTTAGGCGCCTTTGTGATCGGCGCCGGGCTGGCGTGGTTTAATAGACTGACCGGCATTGACCCGATGTGGAAACTGCTGATTACCACGGGTTTCTGCGGCGGGTTGACCACCTTCTCCACCTTCTCTGCGGAAGTGGTGTTTCTTCTGCAGCAGGGGCGAGTGAGCTGGGCGCTCCTCAACGTCGCGGTGAACTTGCTGGGCTCGTTTGCCATGACGGCTGTCGCCTTCTGGCTCTTCTCGCAGGCCGCCAGCCGCTAAAGGCGTAATCAACAGGCAAAAAAAAACCCGCTGATTAGCGGGTTTTTATATTCTACTGACGCGTTGCTTACAGAGCGATTACGTTTGCAGCAGAAGGGCCTTTGGCACCGTTAGTGATTTCGAACTCTACGCGCTGACCTTCAGCCAGAGTTTTGAAACCGTTGGACTGGATTGCAGAGAAGTGTACGAATACATCTTTGCTGCCATCTTCCGGAGTAATGAAACCGAATCCTTTGGACTCATTAAACCACTTAACGTTACCTTTAATCTTAGACATCAAAATTACCTTTATATGAAAAATCGACACTAATGCTGTGTCGGGTATCAGTACACCAATTGTGGTACCTTTTGTCCAGTGCAACTTTGCTAAAAAGTGATAAAAGTCGCTATCTTTTTTAGTGGGTAACGCTTTAGTCCTTGTTTTTCCACAAGACGCATCGCTTATCTCATTTATTGCTAAGACTTAGCGAATTAAAACTGTATGCGAGCCCAGGCGAAGTAAACGTTACCGTTATTGTAGGTACCGGGAATATAGGTCATCTGGAACGTTGCCGGACCGTAACCTATTGACGCTAAGGGCAAGATCACCGGAATCGGGATGTAGTTCCAGTTATCGCGCGCCGTCACCCCGAGGGTATAGCCGAGACCGAGGTGGAAGTTCTGGTCCGTCAGCGGACGCCAGGTTTTCTCCCAACCGTAGCCGCCGATGGGTTCCCACTTATTGAAAGAGTCTTTAAACGCCATCAGGTACAGGCCGTGCCAGTTCCCTTTCTCATCCCAGCGCGAAACGCCGAAGCCTGCCCCCCACGGACGTTCGTTATACTTGTCCGTCTTTTCCTTATCATAAGCAAAGCGCGCGTGCCAGGTGATGGCTGGAACGTACAGATCATAGTGCTCCGGCTCATTCCAGGTCTGCGCAACGTTATTACTTAAGGTATGGTAACCTTCGCTAAGGGTCGATGAAAACGACGCGCTGGCGTTTCCGGATACCAATAACCATCCTAAAAAACCAAGAGAAAACAATGAAAAACGACGTAACATCAACACTTTTCTATTACCACTTTCATTTAAAAGCCACCTAAGATAGCAAAGATAGTCTCAATACAGGTTGAACGAAATAAGGCAAACTCCTGATTTTCGCCCGCTGACCATCAGAACCGCTTAACTATCCATCTGGTGATTATATCCAGGCGGGACGGGAGGGGCGTAGTTCTTATCGCTTTATTGATTTGCATCAGCGAGTTTCGTCCGTTTTTTCGGCACATTCGCACATTAAAATTTGGTGTGGCGCTTTTTAACTACATATTCTTTGGGCTTAGGGGAAATGAATGCTGACGTTTGTTGAGATCCTGATCGGGATTGCGGTCATTGTGGGCGTCGCCCGCTATATCATTAAGGGCTATTCAGCCACCGGCGTGCTGTTCGTCGGCGGCTTAATATTGCTGATCGTCAGCGCCCTGCTGGGTCATAAAGTCTTACCAGGCAATACCGAGGGCACCGGTTACTCCGCCACTGACATTATTGAATACATTAAGATTCTACTCATGAGCCGTGGCGGCGATTTGGGTATGATGATCATGATGCTGTGCGGCTTCGCCACCTATATGACGCATATTGGCGCCAATGATATGGTGGTGAAATTAGCCTCAAAGCCATTGCGCTATATCAATTCGCCCTATCTGCTGATGATTGCCGCCTACTTTGTCGCCTGCCTGATGTCGCTGGCCGTCTCCTCCGCGACCGGCCTCGGCGTCCTGCTGATGGCGACGCTATTCCCGGTGATGGTAAACGTCGGTATCAGCCGCGGTGCGGCGGCGGCCATCTGCGCCTCCCCGGCGGCGATTATCCTTTCGCCTACCTCGGGTGACGTCGTGCTGGCGGCAAAAGCGGCCGAAATGCCGCTGATCGACTTTGCCTTCAAGACCACGCTGCCGATCTCCATCGCCGCTATCATCTGCATGGCGATCGCCCACTTCTTCTGGCAGCGCTATCTGGATAAAAAAGAGAACATTTCCCACGAAATGCTCGACGTCAACGAGATCACCACCAATGCCCCGGCGCTGTACGCCATCCTGCCGTTTACCCCGATTATTGGCGTACTGATCTTTGATGGCAAATGGGGGCCGGAACTGCACATTATTACCATCCTCGTCGGCTGCATGCTGCTGGCGGCGATCCTCGAATTCCTGCGCGGGTTCAACACCAAAAATGTCTTCAGCGGACTGGAAGTCGCCTACCGCGGGATGGCTGACGCCTTCGCCGGGGTGGTGATGCTGCTGGTCGCCGCCGGCGTTTTTGCTCAGGGATTAAGCACCATCGGCTTCATCAACGGTCTGATCTCCATCGCCACTTCCTTCGGCTCGGCCAGTATTATTCTGATGCTGGTGCTGGTGATCCTGACCATGCTGGCGGCGATGACCACCGGCTCCGGCAATGCCCCGTTCTACGCCTTTGTCGAGATGATCCCCAAGCTGGCGCACTCCTCCGGCATCAATCCCGCCTATCTGTCGATCCCGATGCTGCAGGCCTCTAACCTTGGCCGCACGATCTCGCCAGTCTCCGGCGTGGTGGTGGCCGTCGCCGGGATGGCGAAGATCTCCCCATTCGAAGTGGTCAAACGCACCTCGGTGCCGGTGATGGTTGGCCTGCTGGTGGTGATTGTCGCGACCGAGATCCTCGTCCCGGGCAGCGCGGTCCACTAATGGTCTAACCACGTGAAAAGGCGCCAGCAGGCGCCTTTTTTATGCTTTAATAACTCCCCGTTATCTTTTGCCATCCACAATCAGGAATAAACATGTTCAGGAAGGAATTCGCCGCGCTTGCCCTTGTGCTTACCGCCACTCAGGCCGGCGCTGAACCGCTCACCGCGACGCGATACGCTGATTTTGACCGCTATGTCCTGGCCCTCTCCTGGCAAACCGGATTCTGTCAGAGCATGTATGACCGTAACCGCAACGAACCGGAAGAGTGCCGCCTGCAGCAGGAAACCGCGAATAAAGCCGATTTTCTGACCGTGCACGGCCTGTGGCCCGGGCTGCCAAAGTCCATTGCCGCGCGCGGAGTGGATGAACGACGCTGGATGCGCTACGGCTGCGCCACGCGCCCGCTGCCCGACATGCCGGAGGTGAAAGCGAACCGCAAATGTCAGGCGGCGGAGACGGGATTGTCGCTGGAGATGGCCAACAAACTGAATAGCGTAATGCCGGGCGCGGGCGGCACCTCCTGCCTCGAACGTTACGAATATGCCAAACATGGTGTCTGCTTCGGCTTCGATCCCGACAGCTATTTTGGCGCCATGGTGCGCCTGAACGGGGAAATTAAGCGCAGCCCGGTTGGTGATTTCCTTGCCAAACACTATGGCCAAACCGTCAGCCGGGCCGACTTCGACGCCGCCGTGGCCCGCGCCTGGGGTCCGCAGAGCGTGAAGGCGTTTAAATTAACCTGTAACGGTAATCCTGCCTATTTGACCGAGATGCAAATCTCGCTCAACGCCGCGACCATCAACGCCCCACTGGCCACCTCCGCCTTTCTGCCCCAGCCTCACCCGGGTAACTGCGGCGCGCAGTTTATCCTCGATAAGGTTGGCCACTAGCGCAACGCGGCATACTGTTCAGAAAACGCCCTTCGCCGGAGGCGTTGCGCGCTGATTGTGCGTTTCATCACTTCAAACTGCCGGCAACTCTCAGTATGATGGGAGAACCTTAACCCTTGCCTTTTTCGGCGAGGGTTTTCTTTTACGGACAGGTTCCTGGATAACATGGAGTATGCAATGACCAGACCCGCAATCATCATTAACGAACTGGATGCCGAACGTATCGACAGGCTGCTGGAGCAGCCGGCTTTCGCCAGCTCGCCGGTTGCCGATGCCCTGAACGACGAGCTCGACCGCGCGCAAATGCTGGCGCCGGAAGCGATGCCGCACGATGTCGTCACCATGAACAGTACGGTTAAATTCCGCGATTTAACCAGCGGCGAAGAGCGCGTGCGGACGCTGGTGTTTCCGACGCAGGTGACCGACAGCGCCAGCCAGCTCTCCGTCCTCGCGCCGGTGGGCGCCGCGCTGCTCGGCCTCAAGGTCGGCAGCACCATTCACTGGGAGCTGCCGGGCGGGGCGTCGACGCACCTGGAAGTGCTGGCGCTGCTGTACCAGCCGGAAGCCGCTGGCGAATTCCACCGTTAATCCCCGCTGCCTGAGGCGTATCGCGCTTTATTCAGAGGATGTCCACACATCCTCTTTCTGCTGTCTTTCCCCCCGCTAACCTTTTTTTACGCTTTGCGCCTGCCTGACTGACAGTTTTGCGACCTGAATGACACAATATCCGCATATAATATGTTGATATAGACGCAAACGAACAAGGAGGATTGCATATGTATAAGACTATCATTATGCCGGTTGATGTCTTTGAGATGGCGCTGAGCGATAAAGCCGTCCGGCATGCGGAGTTTCTGGCCCAGCAGGACGGGGTGATCCATCTGCTCCACGTCTTACCCGGTTCAGCGAGCTTCACGATGAGCCGTTTTACCGCCGACCTGCGGCGTTTTGAGGAACATCTGCAGCACGAGGCGGAAACCCGCCTGCAGACCATGGTCAGCCATTTCAGCATTGACCCATCGCGGATCAAGCTGCATGTGCGTTTCGGCAGCGTGCGCGACATGGTCAACGAACTGGCCAGCGAAATAAACGCCGACGTGGTGGTGATTGGCTCACGCAATCCCTCCATCAGTACCCACCTGTTGGGCTCCAACGCCTCGAGCGTCATCCGTCACGCCCATATCCCGGTGATGGTCGTCAGGTAAGGCTGAGAAAAAGCGCATAAAAAAAGAGGCTACCCCCGGGTAGCCTCTTTGTTATGCAGGTCTATTGTCTGACTTGTTATGCGGTTTTCGTGCGGATCAGATAGTCGAAGGCGCTCAGCGACGCTTTCGCCCCCTCCCCTGCCGCGATGATAATCTGCTTGTACGGCACGGTGGTGCAGTCACCGGCGGCGAATACGCCTTTAACGTTGGTTTCGCACTTCGCATCGATGATGATCTCGCCCATACGGTTACGCTCAACCGCGCCTTCCAGCCAGGTGGTATTAGGCAGCAGGCCGATCTGCACGAAGATGCCCGCCAGCGCGACGTGATGCTCATCGCCGCTCACCCGGTCACGATACTGCAGACCGGTGACCTTGCTGCCGTCGCCTTTCACTTCCGTGGTCTGCGCATTGAGAATGATGTCGACATTCTTCAGACTGCGGACTTTATCCTGCAGCACCTGGTCGGCCTTCATCTCCGGTGCGAATTCCAGCAGGGTCACGTGTTCCACGACGCCCGCCAGGTCGATGGCGGCTTCCACGCCGGAGTTCCCCCCGCCGATCACCGCCACGCGCTTACCTTTAAACAGCGGGCCGTCGCAGTGCGGGCAGTAGGTTACGCCCTTGGTGCGATACTGATCTTCGCCCGGCACGTTCATGTTGCGCCATTTCGCCCCGGTGGCAATGATGACGCTGCGCGCCTTCAGCACCGCGCCGGAGGCGGTTTCGATCTGATGCAGGCCGCCCTCTGTCGCCGCTGGCGTCAGTTTGGTCGCGCTCTGGGAGTCGATCACATCGACGTTATAGTCGCTAACGTGCGCTTTCAGGGCCCCGGCCAGCTTCTGGCCTTCGGTTTTCGGCACCGAAATGTAGTTTTCGATATCCACGGTATCCAGCACCTGGCCGCCGAAGCGTTCGCCCATCAGGCCGGTACGAATCCCTTTACGCGCAGAGTAAACCGCGGCCGCCGCGCCGGACGGGCCGGAACCGACGATCAGCACATCGTAAGCGTCACGCTGATTCAGCTCTTCCGCTGCGCGTTTTTCCGCACCGGTGTCCACTTTGGCGACGATTTCCGTCAGCGTCATCCGCCCCTGACCAAACTCCTGGCCGTTCATGAACACCGCCGGCACGCCCATCACGTTGCGCTCGGTGATCTCATTCTGGAACGTCCCGCCGTCAATCGCCGTATGTTTGATACGCGGGTTGAGCACCGCCATCAGGTTCAGCGCCTGGACCACGTCCGGGCAGTTATGGCAGGAGAGCGAGTAGTAGGTTTCAAACTCGAAGTCGCCATCGATATCGCGGATCTGCTCCAGCAGAGACTGGGCCTCTTTCGACGGATGACCGCCGGTCCACAGCAGCGCCAGCACCAGCGAGGTAAACTCGTGGCCCAGCGGGGAGCCCGCAAAGCGTGGGCCCTGGTCGGAACCGGGGTTAGTAATCAGGAACGATGGCTTGCGTACCGCCAGCGTGTTGTCTTCTTTAAAGGTGACTTTGTCTGACAGTTCAGCAATTTCAGCCAGCAGTTCCCTGATTTCTGCCGATTTAGCGCTGTCATCCAGCGTGGCAATCAGCTCAACAGGCTTGGTCAGCTTCTCAAGATAGGCCTTGAGCTGGGTTTTCATGTTGGTGTCGAGCATTGTTATCTCCTGGGCTTAAAACATCATCATGCAAGCGGCCTTGTCAGGCTGCCTGAATGCGCTTGCATCATGGTGTTGGAATGAAATGGGCGCAGGTGCGCCCATGACTGAAGTAATTTCCAAAGTATTTCGCGTCAGAGCAAGGCGGCTAGCCTGAGAATCCCCGAGAGCTTACTGAAGTAAGCGACCGGGGTGAGCAGGCGACGCCAACGCAGCTATGGCGTGAAAGGCGACGGAAATTGTAATTCACCAGTATTTCGCGTTAGAGCAAGGCGGCAAGCTTATGAACCCCCGGGAGCTTACACGAGTAAGTGACCGGGGTGATTAAGCGCAGCCAACGCCGCTATGATGCGAAAGACGCCGTGATTATTAGATTTTGCCGACCAGGTCCAGGGATGGAGCCAGCGTCGCTTCGCCTTCTTTCCATTTCGCCGGGCACACTTCGCCTGGGTGGGAAGCAACATACTGCGCCGCTTTGATTTTACGCAGCAGGTCAGACGCGTCACGGCCGATACCTTCAGCGGTAACTTCGATCGCCTGGATGATACCCTGCGGGTCAACCACGAAGGTGGCGCGGTCAGCCAGACCTTCATCTTCACGCATGTTGTCGAAGTTACGGGTCAGGGCGCCAGTCGGGTCGCCAATCATCGCGTATTTGATTTTCGCGATGGTTTCAGAGCTGCTGTGCCACGCTTTGTGGGTGAAGTGGGTATCGGTAGAAACAGAGTAAACGTCTACGCCCAGCTTCTGCAGTTCTTCGTAATGGTCAGCCACGTCGCCCAGTTCGGTCGGGCAGACGAAGGTGAAGTCAGCCGGATAGAAGAAGAAGACGCTCCAGCGGCCTTCGGTGTCTTTCTCGGTGACTTCGATGAATTCACCATTTTTGAATGCCTGGTTTTTGAACGGTTTGATTTTGGTGTTAATTAAGGACATCTATACTTCCTCCGTGTTTTCGTTGAGGTCTAAGTTAACGAATTTTTCCTGACCCGACCAATGCGTTTACATTATCGAATCAATAAGCGTTATCTAACAACCGGAACAAGACAACAATGTGAACCTGTCGACGCGTTCAGCGCAGTTCGCTGTTTTTCGCATCATTTGCCGCGACAAAAGTAAAAAGGCCACCCTTTCAGGCGGCCCCGTTACCTGAAATACCCGAAGGTAGGTTCAGCGCCAGTCAGACTGGCTATGTGTTGCGCTCTACATTACCTTAATGTAACAGCATCCAGGATTACATCACCCATGCCAGGAAAGGGCAATCCGTCGTTCTGCTGATCCTGCCTATAACTGTAATAGGTTTGGCAATGTTTCTTCCTTTCCTGCTGATTTTACAAGGAATACTCATGTTAAAACGTCTGCTGTTGCTCAGCCTTATGCCTTTTTGTAGCTATGCGGAAGAACTGCCCGCCCCGGTAAAAGCAATTGAAAAACAGGGCATTACCATCATCAAACCCTTTGACGCGCCGGGGGGAATGAAGGGCTGGCTGGGGAAATACCAGGATATGGGCGTCGCCATCTACCTCACGCCTGACGGCAAACATGCCATTTCCGGTTATATGTACGACGAAAACGGCAACAACCTCAGCGAGCAGTTATTTCAAAAAGCGCTCTACACGCCGGCGGGACAGGAGATGTGGAAGAAGATGGCCAGCGCCCACTGGCTGCAGGATGGCGACAAGGACGCCCCCATCGTGCTGTATGTCTTTGCCGATCCCTTCTGCCCTTACTGCAAACAGTTCTGGCAGCAGTCCCGTCCCTGGGTGGAGGCCGGTAAAGTGCAGATCCGCACCCTGCTGGTAGGCGTGATCAAGCCGGAGAGCCCGGCCACCGCCGCGGCGATCCTCGCCAGTAAAGATCCGGCGAAAACCTGGCACGATTACGAGCAATCGAACGGCAAAATGGCCCTGACGATACCGAAGGCTATCCCGCCGGAGAAGATGAAAATGCTCAACGTCAACCAGCAGCTAATGGACGATCTGGGGGCCAACGTCACGCCAGCTATTTATTATATGAATAAGGATAATATGCTGCAGCAGGTGGTCGGCCTGCCGGATAAAGAGAAGCTGTCTATTATGATGGGTGAAAAAGAGTAATTTCGTCCCGGTGTGGCGCCTGGCGAATCCGACCGCTGGTGCCACTGCCGATAGTAAGATATATTAAGCAAAACTTAATTTTATTTGCCCACAATTAAATTCACACCACAAATACTAAGACTCAAGATATTATCGTTAGAAATATTTTAACTTACACTGGCAATAAACAGGACTGTGTTAATGGCAAATCTTTACGATCTGAAAAAGTTCGATCTAAATTTATTGGTTATTTTTGAATGTATCTATCAGCATTTAAGCATCAGCAAAGCGGCGGCGATGTTATTTATCACCCCGTCAGCGGTAAGTCAGTCATTGCAGCGTCTGCGTCAGCAGTTAGACGACCCGCTATTTGTGCGCGTCGGGAAGGGAATGACGCCCACCACCGCCTGCGTGAATCTTCATTACCACCTGCAGCAAAATCTGGAGCAGCTGGAAAAAACGATCAATCTCAATAACCGCTCCGATCTGCGTAAACGTATTGTAATATATGGCCCCCCGCTGTTCTGTTCAGTAAACAGCCACTTTATGATTAACCAGCTTTGTCATCAGGCCAACTTGCAAATTGAGCACCATAACCTGACCACCACCGAATCGGCTGAGGAGCTGCTGGCATATCGCCAGGCTGACCTGGTGTTCACCCGAATGCCCATCACCAACCGCGCCACCATCTGTCAGCCCTATCAGACGGTGCAGACCCTCGCGGTGTGTCGGACGAACCATCCGCGGCGCGAGGCGCTCACGTCAGTTGACGCGCTGGCGCAGGAGTTTTTCACCCACTATATTACCAACGATCCCGTTATCCAGCGCGTTCAGCAAAGCAGCACGCCCTGGCTGAACCCGCGTAATATTGCCTTTCGCAGCGACTCTTTTATGACCATTCTTAACATGATCAATAAAACCGATCTGATTGGCTTCTTGCCATCCTATTTATATGATTTTATTTCGCCAGCCATGCAACTTCACGTCCTCGATATAAACGAACTTTTTCCAGACATTACGATATATATTAACTACCATCAATCATCCGCACAAAATCATTTTTTATCTGAATTAATCACCATTTTAATGAATGACAGAGAGATATCACGTCCCCAATTCAATAACAGCCAATAACGATCCGACTTATTGCCCCTCCCCAAGGGAAAGGAAAGTCGACCATTAATTTCCCGCTCGTCATCGTTTATACTGAGCGAACGGGAATCTCTAGTATTAAAGGATTAATGGTCATGTCGTTTATCAAATATCCCTTAGCGGAATCGGTGCTGCAGGCGACGGAGCAGCGGATCGATTGGGTTATGGATAATTTTTCACGCATTTGCGTCTCTTTCTCTGGCGGAAAAGACTCTACCGTTATGCTCCATTTAACCGCGCAGGCAGCGCGGTTACAGGGTAAGAAAATCAGTGTGCTGTTTATTGACTGGGAAGCGCAGTTCTCCTGCACCATCGCTCACTGTGAAAAACTGCGCGCCCTCTATCAGGATGTTATCGATACCTTTTACTGGGTCGCCCTGCCGCTCACTACCCAAAATGCCCTGACGCAGTATAAGCCGCAATGGCAATGCTGGCAGCCCGGCACCGCCTGGGTCCGCCAGCCCCCCTCCTGGGCCATTACCCACCCGGGCTATTTTTCGTTTTACCAGCCGGGGATGAGCTTTGAAGCCTTCGTCAGCCACTTTGCCGAGTGGTTTTCACAGCGCCGTCCCGCCGCCGTGCTGGTGGGTATTCGGGCAGATGAGTCGCTGAATCGCTTTATGACCATCTCTTCTCAGCGAAAACAGCGCTTCGCCGACGATAAACCGTGGACCACCTCGGCGCCGGGCGGCCACGCCTGGTACATCTACCCGATCTATGACTGGAAAACCGCCGATATCTGGACCTGGTTTGCTAAAAGCGGCCAGCCCTATAACCCGCTGTACGATCTGATGTATCAGGCCGGTGTGCCGCTGCGCTATATGCGCATCTGCGAACCCTTCGGTCCTGAGCAGCGCCAGGGGCTATGGCTGTACCATGTGCTGGAGCCGGAGCGCTGGGCCGCGATGTGCCAGCGGGTGAGCGGCGCGCACAGCGGCGGCGTCTATGCCGGGCATGATAATCAATTCTACGGTCACCGAAAAATCGACAAACCGGACCATTTGACATGGAAAAGCTATGCGCTGTTTCTGCTCGACAGCATGCCGGAAACCACCGCCGAGCATTACCGCAATAAGATCGCCGTCTACCTGCGCTGGTACCAGAAAAAAGGCATGGAAGAGATCCCCGATACTCAGCCCGCGGACGTTGGCACCAAAGATATCCCCTCCTGGCGACGGATCTGCAAAGTGCTACTCAATAATGACTACTGGTGCCGCCAGCTCTCCTTCAGCCCAACCAAAAGCAGCCACTATCAGCGCTACCGAAAACGTATGGAAAAACATCGCCAACAATGGGGGATATTATGCAACAACAACTAACGCAGGCGCTGGAGGATTTCCTGCAAACGCTGGATGACGAAGCGCGTATCGAGGCTATCAACGCGTTTCGCCAGGTGCTCCACCAACACAGTCCCTTCCGCTCGCAGCCCGTTGACTGTGTGCTGTGGGTCAAACAGGAGCAGGTTATCCCCAACGACTATAATCCGAATAACGTGGCGCCGCCGGAGAAGCGCCTGCTGCAGACCTCGCTGGAGGCCGATGGCTTTACCCAGCCGGTGGTGGTCATCAGGCAGGGACCGCAGGGGTACGCGATTGTCGACGGTTTTCACCGCCATGAGCTGGCCTGCAGCAAAGCGTCGCTGAAAAAAAAGCTGAAAGGCTATCTACCGGTCACCTGCCTGACGCATGAAAACGCCTCACGCGACGGGCTGATGGCAGCGACAATACGCCACAACCGGGCGCGCGGACGCCACCAAATTCACGCCATGTCAGATATTGTCCGCGAGCTAACCCGGCTCGGCTGGACGCCGCAAAAGATCGGCAAAGAGCTGGGGATGGATGCCGATGAGGTGCTGCGCCTGAAGCAAATTAGCGGCCTGGCAGAGATGTTCGCCGACCGCCAGTTCTCTCAGGCGTGGACCATAAAGTAACTACAGCTCGCACAAACGCGCCGCCGCGGCCAGCAGGGTCTCCGGTTGTTTAGCGAAGCACAAGCGGATCAGCTTGTGCGGGAACGGGTCGGCGCAGAAGACGGAGAGCGGGATCGCCGCCACCCCAACCTCTGTCGTCAGCCAGCGGCAGAAGCTGACGTCGTCAAGGTCGGAGATGGCGCTGTAGTCCGCCAGCAGGAAATAGGTCCCCTCACAGGGCAGGAGCTCCAGCCGGCTGGGGCGCAGCGCCTCAATAAACAGATCGCGGCGTTCACGATAAAAGGCCGGTAGTTCTCGGTAGTGATCCGGCGCCTCGCGCAGCATGTCGGCGATCGCCAGCTGCGCCGGGGTATTTACCGAGAAGGTCAGATACTGGTGCACCTTGCGCAGCTCCGCGCTGATGGCCGCCGGCGCCACGCAGTAGCCAACCTTCCAGCCGGTCATATGAAACGTTTTGCCAAACGAAGAGACCGCCACCGCCCGCTCGCGCAATAGCGGATGCGCCAGCACGCTGGCGTGGCCGTCCTCGGCAAAGTTGATATGCTCATAGACCTCGTCGCTGAGAACATAGATCTCACGTTCGGCAATCGCCTGCCACAGGGCGGCAAAATCCTCGCGTTGCCAGACCGTGGCCGAGGGATTGTGCGGGGTGTTGAGGATCACCAGCCGGGTTTTGTCGCTCAGCGTCGCGGCAAACTGCTGCCAGTCGACGCGAAAATGCGGCGGCTGAAGGGCAATACGGCGTAATTCGCCGCCGGCCAGCGCCACCGCGGGAGCATAGCTGTCGTAGCTGGGATCGAAACAGACCACCTCGTCGCCGCGGCGCACCAGAGCGGTAATCGCCGCGTACAGGGCCTCCGTCGCCCCGGCGGTGACCGTAATATCGCTGTTGACGTCGGGTCGATATCCATACCGCTCCGCCGTCTTGTCAGCGATCGCCTCGCGCAGCGCCGGCACGCCGGTCATCGGGGCATACTGATTCGCCCCCTGCGCCACGTGGTACGCCAGACGCTCCTGAAGATAGCGCGGGCCGTCGAAATCGGGAAAGCCCTGCGACAGGTTTATGGCCTGATGCTGCTGGGCGAGAGCGCTCATCTGGGTAAAAATGGTGGTGCCAAGTGACGGGAGTTTACTCTCTGGAATCAATGGGTTATTACTCATTCTTTTTGTACCGATTGTAATGCTGTTGTTGAAGCCACTATAACACGATGTTAATATTTGGCAATCAAGACGCTTAGACGTCTAAATGCTAATGTTATTCCACGCTACGCCCACTCTGGAGAAACCATGATCCGCGCCATCGTGACCGACATAGAAGGCACCACCAGCGATATCCGCTTCGTGCATAACGTGCTGTTCCCCTACGCCCGCGAACGACTGGCCGGCTTTGTGACCGCTCAACAGCACGCTGAACCGGTGAGAACGATCCTCGACAACTTGCGCCGCGAGACAGACGCCCCCGCCGCCAGCACCGCCGACCTGATTGCTACCCTCTTCGCTTTTATGGACGAAGATCGGAAATCCACTGCGCTGAAGGCGCTGCAGGGGATCATCTGGCGCGACGGCTACCTCAACGGCGACTTTACCGGCCATCTCTACCCGGACGTGCTGCCGGCGCTGGAGAAATGGAAAGCACAGGGCATTGATCTGTATGTATATTCTTCTGGCTCCGTGGCAGCGCAGAAATTGTTATTTGGCTACAGCGATGAAGGTGATATTACTCATCTGTTTACGGGCTATTTCGATACCCTGGTAGGCGCCAAACGCGAAGCGCAGTCCTACCGCAATATTGCTGAACACCTGGGCCACGCCCCCGGGGCCATCCTGTTCCTGTCGGATATCCATCAGGAACTCGACGCCGCCGAAGCCGCGGGGTTGCGCACTGTCCAGCTGGTACGCGGCGACCGCGACCCGGCAAGCCGCCACCCTCAGGTTCAGCGTTTTGACGACATTCATCCGGAGCAGATCCCAGCATGAGCGCATTAACCCTTTTTTCCGTGAAAGATCCGCAAACGCCGGTCTGGCACAGCACCGACGCCAAAGCGATTCAGGAGCAGCTTAACGCCAAAGGCGTCCGTTTTGAGCGCTGGCAGGCTGACCGCGATCTCGGCGCGGCCCCCAGCGCAGAAACTGTGATTGCCGCCTATCAGCATGCGATTGACAAACTGGTCGCCGAAAAGGGCTATCAGAGCTGGGACGTCATCAGCCTGCGCGCCGATAACCCGCAGAAAGAGGCGCTGCGGGAAAAATTCCTGAACGAACACACTCATGGCGAAGACGAGGTCCGGTTTTTTGTCGAGGGCGCCGGCCTGTTCTGCCTGCACATTGGCGACGAGGTGTTCCAGGTGCTGTGCGAAAAGAACGATCTGATTTCGGTTCCCGCCCACACTCCGCACTGGTTTGATATGGGTTCAGAACCGAACTTCACCGCCATTCGCATTTTTGATAACCCGGAAGGCTGGATCGCCCAGTTTACCGGCGACGATATCGCCAGCGCCTACCCACGGCTGGCGTAACGTCGCCCTGTCATCAGCCTTAAAACGCCTGGCGCGCGCTTTCCCGGAGGCGGCGCATACCGCGCCTTCTCCGGGATAGCCGACCCGCCGCCGGCGATCCCTGACACCTAAACCGCAATAAACTTCGGCGGGTCAAAGGCGGTGATCGGCGGCAGTTCCTCTCGCCACGGGGCGATCTCCACCCAACAGCTCTGGGCGCTACAGCCCTGTCCCAGGCGCGAACTGCCGCGATCCGCGGTTAACACGTTGGGATTACCGTGCTTATCGAGAGATCCTTTTTCATTCGGATCCAGAGGGTCATACCACGCGCCGGTGGACATCTGTACCACCCCCGGCAAAATCTGCTCGCTCAGGTGCACGCCCGCGAGAATCGCCCCACGGTCGTTATACACTTTCACCACGCTGCCTTCGCGAATGTCTCTTGCCTGCGCATCCTGCGGATGCATCCACAACGGCTCGCGTCCCTGAATTTTCGTCGCCCGGCTGACGCTGCCGTGGTCGTACTGACTGTGCAGACGGGCGCGCGGCTGACTGGAGAGCAGATGAAGCGGCCAGCGCGCCGCCTCCTGTCGCTGCCGGGCGGCCTCTTCCTCATCCCACCAGGGATGGCCAGGGCATTCGCGATAGCCAAACCCGGCGACGGTAGCGGAAAAGAGTTCAATCTTGCCGGAGGGCGTGGAAAGCGGATAGCGCTGCGGATCGGCGCGAAAATCGGCGAGAAAGACCTGCGGCCGCGCCGGCGCGCTGTACTCCAGCACCCCTTGCTGCCAGAAGTCTTCGAACGAGGGCAGCGCAATGCCCTCCTCCTGCGCCCGCGGTCTTGACTCCTCATAGAGATGGCGCAGCCATTGCCCGGCGTCCCGCCCCTCGCTGAACTGTTCTCCGAAGCCCAACCGCCCGGCAAGATCGAGGAAAATAGCGTAATCATCACGCGCTTCGCCCACTGGCGGGATCTGCGCGCTCATGGCAATCATAAACCCGTCGTGACCGCCGCTGCCGATATCCTCTCGCTCCAGCGAGGTGGTAGCCGGCAGAACGATGTCGGAGAATTTGGCCTGCGCGGTCCAGTACTGCTCATGCACCACCACCGTCTCCGGACGGCGCCAGGCCTCGCACAGTCGGTTAATATCCTGGTGATGATGAAACGCATTGCCTCCCGCCCAGTAGACCAGACGGATGTCGGGATAATGCAGCTGCTGACCGTCGAACCCATAGGCTTCTCCCGGGTGCAGCAGCATATCGGACAGCCGCGCCACCGGGATGACGCTGTCCACCGCATTCTCCCCGGCGGGCAAGCGCGGGCCGGAAAACGCTTTTCGCACCGCGCCCGCCAGGTTGGTACAGGCATAGCCAAACCCGAGGCCGCCGCCCGGCGTGCCGATCTGTCCCAGCAGCGCGGTCAGGGCCACCGTCGCCCAGTAGGCCTGCTCCCCCTGACGGGCGCGCTGGATAGACCAGGAGATATTCACCATCGTCCGGTGGCGGGCCATCTCCCGCGCCAGGTCGGCGATGCGCTGCGCGTCCAGGCCGGTTATCGCCGCCGCCCACGCCGGGGTTTTCGCCACGCCGTCATGCTCGCCCAACAGATAGGCGCGATAGGGAGCAAACCCGACGGTATGGCTGGCGACAAACGCCTGGTCGTAGAGGGACTCAGCGATCAGCACATAGCTCAGCGCCAGCAGCAGTGCGGTATCGGTACCCGGCCGAATGGCCAGCCACTCGGCGTCGGCCACCGCGCTGAGGTCATTGCGCACCGGACTGATATTAATAAACCGCGTGCCGTTGGCCTGCATCTTATCCAGCCAGTACGGCAGCATATGGTCATTGGCGCCGCCGCCGTTGACCTGGGCATTGCGCAGCGGCAGACCGCCAATCGCGACAAACAGCTGACACTCCCGCGCCAGCTCGGAAAAATGGGTATGCTGACGGTGCAGCGGGCTCAGCGGCCCGAGAATATGCGGCAGAATGCGCTCGCCCGCGGCGCTGCTATAGGTATTGGTGCTGGCGGTATACCCGCCAAAGCCCTTAAGAAAACGGTGCAGCTGGCTCTGCGCATGGTGAAAGCGCCCGGCGCTGGCCCAGCCGTAGGAGCCGCCGTAAATCGCCTCATTGCCGCAGCGCGCCTTGACCGAGCGCAGCTCGCGAGCCACCAGGTCCAGGGCCACCTCCCAGCTGACTTCGACAAAGGGCTCCTTGCCTCGCCCTTCTCGTGACGCCGGCCCGTGCTGCAGATAGCCGACGCGCACCGCCGGGCGGCGAATGCGCGTTTGGCTGGTCACCGCGTCGGGGAGCGATTGACCGATGCGTGAGGGGTTTTTATCCCAGGGCACCGGCTTAACCGCCACGATCTCGCCCTCGCGGCTCTCCACCTGCCAGGTTCCCCAGTGCATCACCGTATAATTATGCTGTTTCTTCATAGCGCCCGCGTTCTTCTCAGCCTAAGGTTCGTTAAAATAAAGCGGGGAAATGCGGTAATATTCCTTACCCGGCCAGACATTGCTCTGCTAAAAAAAGCGTTAGCCCGCGCAATCTTCTCTTTTTCGCAGTAGAGGCCGTATTTCCCATGCACGCATAATATTAAGAAAATTGCCTTTATCCGCTAAATAAACACAGAACAAACCAAAAATAAAACCACAAAATAAAAAGGCCTACCCGGCATCATGAAATATTTTCAGGTTCTTCATGACAAAATAAACTTTTTCTCTGGCGTTTCCGCGATATAACATTGCCGGCATAACTTAGACTTATTTTGTATTTGAGGTGGCGAGGTGCTTCTTGTCATGCTACCGGTCCGCAACCACCTTCATCACAGGATCATAATAACAATGTCGCAGAAGAGAAAATTATTGCCTGCCGCGCTGGGACTGCTTTCCCTTGCCTCGCTGAGCGTCACCGCCGCTGACGCCCTCTCATTACAGGGAAAAACCATTGGCGTGGCCGTCGTAGGCACCCAGCATTTCTGGGATCGCGAGGCTTTCAAAGGCGCGACAGAAGAAGTGGAGAAGCTGGGGGGCAAAGTCATTGGCGTCGATGGCGGCCGGGATAATCAGGTTCATGCCAATAATCACGATATTTTACTGTCACGCAAGGTGGACGCGGTAATTAGTATTCTCGGCGACAGCGCCGTCGAACCCAAATTTAAAGCCTTACGTGATGCCGGCATCCCGGTATTCACCGTGGATCATGTTTCACAATATTCGGTCAACAATTCCACCTCCGATAACTACACTCTGGGCTCCACCATCGGTCGCTACATGGCGGACGAATTAGGCGGCAAAGGTAATGTGGCGGTATTTAACGCGTTCTCCAGCGCGCTGCGTATTTGCGGAATTCGCTACGATCAGTGGAAATATGTCCTTAAGGATTATCCGGATATTCATATTATCCAGCCTGAGCTCGCGGAACAGTTCGCCAACTCGCCGGAAGACGCGCGGAAGAAAACCCTCGAATTACTCAGCCAGTATCCGAAAGGCAAACTGGATGCCATCCATGTCGCCTGCTGGGATCAACCGGCCATCGGCATCGTCCAGGCGCTGGAAGAGACCGGTCGTGATAAGGACGTGAAAGTGACGGCCATCGATGCCGGCCCGGAGACACTGGAGATCATGGCGGAGCCCGGCAGCCCCTTCGTGGCTAACGTCGCGCAGCAGCCGCATCTGATCGGCCAGACCTCCGCCGATAACGTGGCCCGCTACTTTGCCGGTCAGAAACTGCCGGTGCAAACCTTTATCCCGGTCATACCGGTGAAAGGTCCGCAGGAAGCGAAAGCGGTGTATAAACAGTTGGGATACGGCGAACTGCAGTGATAAATCAACACCCTGGCGGGGAGCGCCCCGCCGCGGGTCTGGTCATGGACCAGATCGGCAAACGTTTTGCCAGCGTAACGGCGCTGAATGCGGTTACCCTGCGCCTCAATCCTGGGGAGATTCACGGCCTGATTGGCGAGAACGGCGCCGGTAAATCGACGCTGATCAAAATCCTCGCCGGCGTCTATCAGGCCGACAGCGGCAGCGCGACCCTCGACGGCCGCCCGCTGCCCCTCGGCAACCCGGCAGCCATCGAAGCCGCCGGCATCCGCGTGATCCACCAGGAGCTTAACCTGATCCCGCACTTTACCGTCGCGGAATCGGTGTTTCTGGGTCAGGAGTATCGTACCCGCTGGGGGGCGCTGGATCGCCGACGGATGAGGGCCGCCACGGCGCAATTTTTCCAGCAAAACTGGCAGCTGGCGATCGACCCCGAACGCCTGGTGCGGGATCTGAGCCTGGCCGAGCGCAAGCTGGTGCAAATCGCCCGCGCGCTGATCGACGGCGCGGCGCGGCTGGTGGTATTCGACGAGCCCACCGCCCCCCTCGAGGCCCAGGAGGCCAGTCTGGTCTCCTCCGCCATTCTGCGCCTGCGCGACCAGGGCATTGCCATTCTGTATATTTCCCACTACCTCAATGAGATAGCCACCCTCTGCGACCGCGGCACCGTGCTGCGCAACGGGGAAGTGGTCGGCTACCCGGACCGCGACCTGCTGCAGAATACCGAGGCGCTGATCGCCATGATGGTCGGCCGGGAAATCGACCAGCTGTATACCCCGCGCCAGCGCCCGGCGGCAGACAACGGGGCGGCTCCATTACTCTCGGTGCGCCAGCTGAGCGACGGACGGCAGCTACAGGACCTCTCTTTTGATATTCACCCGGGGGAGATCGTCGGCGTCGCCGGCCTGCTCGGCGCCGGGCGCGATGTGCTGGTTGACTTACTCTACGGCTTGCGCCCGGCGGAGCGCGGTACGATCCACCTCGACGGCCAGCCGCGACGTATCCGTACGCCAAAGCAGGCGATCCGCGCCGGAATGGCGCTGGTCCCGCGTGACCGCCGTCATCAGGGGCTGATCCTGCCTTTCACCACCGCTGACAACATTAATCTCGCCTCGCTGCCCGAGACCGCCACCTTTGGCTGGGAGCGGCGGGGGCTTGCCGAGCAGAAAGCGCGCGACTGGATAGCGCAGCTGGCTATCCGCCCGGGACGCCCGGCCCTGCCGGTACGCTACATGAGCGGCGGCAACCAGCAAAAAGCGATCCTCGCCCGCTGGCTCGGTACCGATGCCCGGCTGTTTATTCTCGATGAACCCACCCTTGGGGTTGATATCGGCGCCCGCCGCGATATTTATCAACGTACGCGCCAGCTGGCCGATCAAGGACGGGCGGTGCTGGTCTCCTCCAGCGACGCCACCGAATTACTCGGACTATGCGACCGGATCCTCGTCCTCTGGCGCGGCGCGCTGGCGGCCAATCTGCCCACCCGCGGGCTGACCCTCGACGCCCTGCTGGTGGCGATCAACGGCGGACAGGAGCCTTCACCATGAGTACCGCTATCCAGCGTCGCAGCCGTCCGGGCCTGGCGACGCTTATTGAAAAATTCCCCCTGATCCTGTTTCTGGCGCTGCTGGTGTGGCTGAGCGTGCAGTCGCCCTACTTCCTCAGCTGGCAAAATATCAGCCTGATGCTGGTCCAGAGCGTACCGCTGGCGATCCTCTGTTTCGGCCTGGTCTGCGTCATCGCCGTTGGCGGAGATGACGTGGTCTCCGGCGGCATCGACCTCTCCCTGCCGGCGACCGCGGTGCTCGGCGTCGCGCTGCTCAGCCTTGGGCTGGCCGAATGGCAGACGCCGTATCTCCTGCTGCTGGCGCTGCTGGCGGCGGTTTGCCTGCTCTGCGGGGCGATCAACGGCTTCCTGGTGCTGGCGGCCGGCCTGCCGCCGCTGCTGGCCACCCTCTCGACCTCGGTGGCGTTTACCGGCCTGACGGACCTGTTGACCGGCCAGCGGCGCATCGCGGTCAGCGATCCGCTGATGGTCGCCTTTCGCGATAACAGTGTGCTGGGCCTGCCCTGGCCGCTGGTCTATCTGCTGGGGGTGTTTATTCTGTTCCAGTTCCTGCTCCATCACTCCCGCTTCGGCCAGCATGTGCAGGCGGTGGGCGGCAATCGCGATATGGCGCAGATGAGCGGCCTGAACGTGCGCCGCTTAACCTTGCTGGTCTGGCTGTTAGCGGGCATCGCCGCCGGGCTGGCTATTCTGCCGCTGCTCAGCCAGGGCTCCGGCAGCTCCAGCGGAACGGCCACGCCGCTGCTGCTGGAAACCGTGCTGGCGACCTTTATCGGCGCCGCCTTCTCGCGTCGTCGGGTGGTCACCATCTGGGGCGCGCTGCTGGGGGCGATTCTGGTTAACGCCCTCTCTAACGGGCTCGGCCTGCTGGGGGTCAATATCTTCTGGATGGGCGCCATTAAAGGCGGCCTGATCCTGGTGGTGCTGGCGGCATCGGCGGTCAGACACAAAGGAGGCGAGGCATGAGCCAAATCACCCTGAAAACCCCAGCGCCTGCGGAACAGACGGTCAGCAGCCCGCTGGCCTGGCTGTCGCGGGCCGGATTCGGCGTCATCACCCTGCTGGCCATTGCCCTGTTCGGCTGGGCGAATCCGGTATTTTTAACCGTGGATAACTGGGCCAACCTGCTGCAGGGCAGCGCGATCCTGCTGATTGTGGCGATGGCGATGACCTTGATCGTCAGCGCGGGCGCGATTGACCTGTCGGTAGGCGTCGCGCTCGATTTTGGCGCCGCCTTCGCCCTCGTCGCCCTGAAAACCTGGCATCTGCCGTGGCAGGCGGCGGTGGGCTGCGCCCTGCTCGGCGGGGTGCTGATTGGCCTGCTCAATGCTTTTCTGATCCTCATCTGCCGGATCCGCCCCTTCCTCGCCACCCTCGGCACCTGGTTTATCGCCAGCAGCGCCGAACGCATCTATACCGATGGCGGCGGCGCGATAGCCTATCGGCGGATGGCCCCCGAGTATCACGACCTGGCGGTGGGTAACCTTGGCGGCATCCCCACGCCGGTCGCGATCGTGCTGGCGCTGTGGCTGGCGGCCTGGCTGGTCACCGAGCGTACCCTGTGGGGCAAATATATCCGCGCCATCGGTCAGAACAGCGAAGCGGCGCGCATCGCCGGGATCCGCGATAGCCTGACCATGCTCGGCGTGCTGGTGGCCGCCTCGGCCCTCTGCGCCATCGGCGGGGTGATCCTCTCCGCCAACCTGCGGCAATTTACCCCGCTGGCCGGGCAGTCTTATCTGATGGACGCCATTGCGGCGGTGTTTATCGGCACCGCCTTTAACCGTCTGGGACGGGTCAGCATCGCCGGCACGCTGGGCGGCGTGCTGTTCCTAGCCATTATTGATAATGGTCTGAATCTGATGGGGCTCAATTATCTGGTGAAGGACGCTCTGGTCGGGGTGATTCTGGTGGTGGCCCTCGCCCTATCCTTCTGGCAGGCGCGCCTGCGCCAAACGCATCGCTAAACGGGAGAACGATGGCAACCTTTGACGCCGTGTTTGTCGGCCTGACTATTCTGGATATCGCCGGGCGCCCGGTGGTGGCGATCCCGCCGCGCGGCGGCGTCGCCTTTATTGAGCAAATTCGCCTCAACCCCGCCGGCACCGCCGCGGGGGCCAATATTAACGCCGCGAAGCTCGGGATCCGCACCGCAGCGGTGGCCTGCCTGGGCGAAGATGAAAAAGCCGACTTTATCCTCGCCAGCTATGCCCGGCTGGGCATCGACTGCTCGCTTATCCAGCGCACCGCGCTGAAGGAGACCTCGGCGACGATCCTGCCGATTCGCCCCAACGGCGAACGTCCGGCCCTGCACTGCCGGGGCGCGTCTGACGCCCTGTTCGTCAGTGAGGCGGAATTTGACGCCGTCCTTGACTGTCGCTTCCTGCATCACGGCGGGACCGGACTGCTGGCGGCAATGGACCAGGGACAGAGCGCGCGGCTGTTGCAGGCGGCCAAAGCGCGCGGGGTCACCACCAGCTTTGATCTTATCGCCCCGAATGAACACACCCTGGAACTGCTGCGGCCCCTGCTGCCGTCGGTGGATTATTTCATGCCTTCCCTGGAGGAAGCCGCCTTTCTCTCCGGGGAGACGCAGCCGGAGGCCATCGCCCGCTTTTTCTTTGCGCTGGGCGTGGGCACCTGCATTCTGAAAGACGGCGAGAACGGCTCCTGGCTTATCGGCCGCGATGGCGTGCTGGAGCATATTGCGCCGTGGCCGGTCGAGGCGGTGGATACCACCGGCTGCGGCGACAGCTACTGCGGCGGGTTTATAGCCGCGCTGGCGCGCGGACTCAGCGTGAAAGCAGCGTGCGACGTCGCCTCGGCGGTGGCCGCGCTGGTGGCGACCGGGATGGGATCGGATGCCGGGGTGGTGGACTGGGAACAGACCCAGGCTTTTATGGCGGCCCATCGCCCCTGACGCTGGACCCGCGCCGCCGCAGGCGCGGCGGCGCTAGCGGCTTAACGCCACTGGTACAGCAGCGGCTCTCCGGCGACATAGCGCTGAAGATCGGCGGCAATCATCGCCGTGTGTTTGGCGATACTCTCCCGGGTAGCCCCGGCGATATGCGGCGTAATAATCACGTTATCGAACTCGGTGACAAATGGGTGATCGCGCCACAGCGGTTCTCGGTGATACACGTCCAGCGCCGCGCCGCCCAGCGGGCCGTGACGCAGGGCATCAATCAGCGCCGCTTCGTCGACCACCGCCGCGCGGGAGGTATTGATCAGCAGCGCGCCGGGCTTCATGCTGTTTAACAGCGCCGCATTCACCAGCCCGTCGCTGTGCGGTCCGCTGCTCAGATGCAGGCTGACGATATCCGCGTCGCGGAACAGCGCCTCCAGGGTCGTTTTCTGTAGCCCTGGCTCATTGATATCCTCTGCGGCGACGAACGGATCCACCACCCGCACCGCCATGCCGAACGCCCGGGCGATACGCGCCACCCGGCGGCCAATGTTGCCATAGCCCACCAGCCCCAACGTTTTATTGCGCAGTTCACTGCCCTTAAACACTTCATAGGGGCTTTCCGGGCTTACGTCCCAGACCACATCCCGCCGCAGGCCCTGCTGAGTGGCGGCGGCGGCATTATCAGCCTGCGTGAACTCCCCCCGCTTCAGCGCCGCATGGGATTGCGGAATGTGGCGCGCCAGGCTAAGCATCAGGCCAAGCGTCAGCTCCGCGGCGGCATCGGCATTGCGCCCCGGGGTGTAGAGCACCCGGATGCCGCGCGCCTGCGCGGCCTGGGTATCAATATTCACCGGATTGGCGCGGGTACAGGCGATCACCTGCAGACGCGGACAGGCGGCCATCACCGCGTCCGTCACTTCATCATAGCTGGTCACCAGCACCTCGGCGTCGTGGGCCAGCTCAATCAGCTGGCCGGCGCTGAGTTTCGGTTTGCCCAGCGCCCATCCCTCCACCAGCAGCTCGCCCAGCTGGTGGAAGGCGCTAAGGTCGCCAGCATGCTCGGCGGTAAAAACGATTTTCATGGTTGTACTTCCTGAGAAAGATGTTGAAGAGCGGCCTGCCTGGCCTGCCATACCGGCAGCATCTGCTCGCGCAGCAGGCGATAAACGGGATACAGCGCCGCATAGCGGGCATGCGCCTGAGGGCGCGGCTGATAGCGGGTCTGCGCCAGCGGAGGCGTCTCGGCCAGCGCAGCGACGCTGCGGGCCGCCAGAATCGCCGCCCCGCGCGCGCTCAGTTCGTTAAAGGCGCTGGAGACCACCGTGCGCCCGGTACAGTCGGCGATAATCTGCAGCCAGGTGGCCGAGGCGGCGCCGCCGCCGGTCAGATACAGCTCGCCGCCCTGCGGATAACCCTGCAGCGCATCGACAATGGCGAAGGCCAGGCCTTCAAACACCGCGCGCTGCAGTTCGGCGCGGGTGGTGTGCGGGCTAATGCCGATAAAGCCGGCCCGCGCGTCGGGACTGTAAAACGGCGCGCGTTCGCCATTGAGGTACGGCTGCCAGAAGACGCCGCCGCTGCCCGGCTCCACGTCCGCGATCGCCTGCTCCAGCCGACCCAGATCGGCGTCCAGCGAAATATGCTGCTGCAGCCAGTCAATGTTTGGCGTACCGGCCTGCATCGGAAACAGCGAGATCACCTGTCCGGCTTCGGTATGGGTGACAAAGCGCGTCGCCTCGTTCACCGTCTGCGGGCCGCGGCAGACGATCCCGGTGCAGCAGGTGGTGCCGAGGATCGTGTAGATGTCCCCTTCGTTGACCGCGCCGCAGCCCAGCGCGGCGCTGCAGACATCCAGCGCCCCGGCGGCCACCGGCGTCGCGGCGGGCAGCCCGGTCAGCGCCGCCACCGCGTCGCTCAGCGTGCCGGCCGGAGCATCCGGGGCCAGCAGCGGGGGAAACAGCGGCAGCAGTTCGTCCAGCCCCATCTCGTTCATCACCACCGAGGACCAGCTGCCGCTCTGCTGATTGAGTAACGAGCTGCTGGCGTCCGTCAGCTCCAGCGCCGCCACGCCGGTCAGGCGAAAGCGGATCCAGTCCTTGGCGAAAAACAGATAGCGCGCGGCCGCCAGCCGCTCCGGCTGATACTGTTTCAGCCAGTACAGCTGCAGGCTGGTATTGCAGGGCTGCAGGTGGGTGCCGGTATCGGCGAAATAGCGCCGGTCAAAGCCGGGCCGGCGCAGCAGGTCGCTCATCAGCGCGTGGCTGCGGGTATCGCTCCACAGGATCCCCGGGCCCACCGGTTCGCCCTGCTCATCGCTGAGCCAGACTCCCTCCCCTTGCCCGGCGAGGCCGA
This sequence comes from Klebsiella sp. K5-204, assembly GCF_030128585.1. Lineage (NCBI taxonomy): Bacteria > Pseudomonadati > Pseudomonadota > Gammaproteobacteria > Enterobacterales > Enterobacteriaceae > Klebsiella > Klebsiella sp. K5-204. The sequence continues at coordinate 12,856 of NZ_JAKUZS010000007.1, read as the reverse complement.
TGGCCCGCAGCCGCCCCGCCTGCAGCGCCGGGTGGCGGGCAATCTGGCGCAGAATAGCCAGCACCGAATGCCACAGCTGGGTCATATCCTGTTCCGCGTAGCCATTGGCCGACAGGCGGGGGGAGGTGTTTTCCGCGGCGCTGGCGCGCGCGGTGAAATGCTGATCAAACAGCACCGCTTTCACCCGGGAGGTGCCGATATCGATACCAAGATAAAAATCCATACCTGCTCCGGCTCAAGGCTCGTAGCGGCGGCGCATCAGCTCGCACTCGAACAGGAACTCCAGCCCTTCCAGTTGTCGGCGGGCCTCCTGAATATCTTTCCCCCAGCAGGTCAGGCCATGTCCGCGCAGCAGAAAGCCGTAGCGCAGCGGGCGGGTTTGCGCATAATCGGCAATCCGCGCCGCCAGGGCGTCAATATCCTGATCGTTATCGAAGATGGCGACCGGAACGGTGTCGAGATGGCTGTGCTGCCCGCTGAGGGTTTTCTGCATTTCATACCCCTGCAGCGCCAGCGTGTCGCTTTTTTCGATGCGCGACAGCACGGTGGCGTTGACGGTATGCACATGCAGCACCACGTTGGCCTCCGGGAACAGGCGATAGACCAGCGTGTGCAGGCCGGTCTCGGCCGACGGTTTCCGTCCGGAAGGGGCCTGGTTGGTGGCGATCTCCACCTGCAGGAAATCCTCGGTCGTCAGGCTGCCTTTGTCGCGGCCCGACTCGCTTAGCCAGCACCAGGTGTCATCCTGACGCACCGACATATTGCCGCCGGTCGCCGGCGCCCAGCCTTTCGCGCCGATCCAATGACAGGTGGTAACCAGTTGCGCGAGTCTTTCTTGCCACATAGCAGTTCCTTAGGTTAGCGATGATTTATTTAGCCGTCTAAATGGCTATTTACCCGATACTAACACCGCTAACCGGAGGGAACAATATTTCAGGAAACACACATAAGACAAATGGTTATATCATAAATGCATATTAAATAACCTTTATTCACAGCAATTTAACCAACCGCGGTGAGTCCGCTACGATTCCCTCCTGTCTGGCGCCAAAACGCTGGCGGATTCTGCTGGTTGAAATTCTCCGCCTGCGCCGGGAATACCGTCGCCGCTCTCCTCTGCCCCCGACTGGTGCAAAACATGGCAGGATGCACACTAAAATGGCATTACTCCCCCTTCATCCTGCAATAACTGTGCATATTGCACACCGCGCGCTATTCCCCGTGCCCGGTTTTTCCTGGCACATCTCTTGCTACTTCCGGCTATCACCGCCCATCTAACCAGCCAGAGGTTCCAGGATGTCAAACAGCAATGATTTTCCCCTCGTCGAAGCGCCCGCCGCCGGACGTAAAGGCGTATTTTCCATCGCCATGGTGTTATTCAGCTTTACCTTTTTCACCGGCACGATGTTCGCCGGCGGTAAACTCGGCGTCTCCTTTTCCATCGTCAATCTGCTGTGGATAGCCTTCATCGGCAACGCCTTGCTGGCCCTGTATGCCGCATCGCTGGGCTGGATCGCCGCGCGCAGCGGCCTGAATACGGTGCTGATGGGCCGCTTCTGCTTCGGCGAGATCGGCAGCAAGCTGGCCGATTTTATCCTTGGCTTTGCCGAGCTGGGCTGGTACGCGTGGGGGACGGCCACGGTCGCTATCTCGCTGGTGAAGATCCTCGCCCTGCCCGAGGCGCTGACCCTGCCGCTGATGGTGCTGTTTGGCATTCTGTTCTGCGTCACCGCGCTGGTGGGCTACAAGGGGCTGGACGCGCTGTCGCGCCTGTCGGTGCCGCTGATGTTCGTGCTGCTGGTGGTCTCCATGTATCTGGCGCTGCGCCACGCCGGCGGCTGGCAGGCGATGACCCGCATTGCGCCAGGCGACGCCATGACCTGGTCGGCGGCCATCACCATGGTCTTTGGCACCTTCGCCAGCGGCGCCACCCAGGCGACAAACTGGACCCGGCTGGCCAACTCCAGCCGTACCGCCATTCTCGCCAGCATGGGCAGCTTCCTCGTCGGCAACGGGCTGATGATCGTCGCCGGCGCCTGGTGCGCTATCGTCTATCAACAGGCCGATATCGTCGAAGTGCTGATCCTGCAGGGGCTGTCGGTGGCCGCGGTGATCATGCTGTGTCTCAATCTGCTGACCATCCAGGGCCCCACCATCTATAACGTCTCCGCCGCCGCCTGCCATCTGCTGCGCAGCGAACGTCGCCGCACGCTGACCCTCGCCGCCGCCGGGGTGGGCATTGTGCTGGCCATTGGCGGTATGTACGAAATGCTGATCCCGTTCCTCGTGCTGCTGGGCAGCATTATCCCGCCCATCGGCGGGGTGATCCTCGCCGACTACTGGTTCGCCCGCGGCGGGCGCTATCCCCTGCTGCAGAACGCCCGCCTGCCGCGTTTTAACTGGCTGGGACTCGGCGCCTACGCCGCCGGCGCGGTGGTGGCTTATCTGTCGCCGTGGATCGCGCCGCTGGTGGGGATCACCGTCTCCGCGCTGGTCTATATCGCCCTGACCCTGCTAAGCAAGCGTCAGCCTGCCGCCGTCGCGGAGCAGGAGCCATGAGCCTGACGGTCAGCGAACTGCTGGCCCTTGAGGGACTCTCCCCCCTGCGTCTGCGGGCGGGAAAGCAAGGGCTGCAGCGGGCGGTACGCTGGTACTACGTGGCGGAAAATGAGCATATCGCCGAGTGGATCATGGGCGGCGAGCTGGTCTTTATCACTGGCATCAACCATCCCCGGGATGAAGCCAACCTGATCCAGCTGCTGATGGAGGGCAAACAGCGCGGCATCGCCGGGATGGTGATCCTCACCGGCGAGGCCTATATCCACGCCATTCCCGCCACGCTGATCGCGCTTGCCGACGAGCTGGGCATTCCACTGATCGAGCAGCCCTACCTGCTGAAGATGGTGATTGTCACCGAGCGGGTCGGCACCGCGCTGGTTCGCAGCGAAAGCGCCCTGCAGTCGCAGCGCGACATCCTGATGCAGCTGGTCACCGGCGACTATCCGGACCTGCAGATGCTCCACCAGCGCGCCCTCCACCAGCAGCTCGATTTTACCCGCCCGCTGCGGCTGGCGGCGCTGCGCCTGGAGGGACTGTCCCGCCTGTTTCGCCAGTTTCCGCCCGAACAGGCCGAAGCCTGGCTGCAGCAGGCCCACCGCAGCGTGCGCCAGCAGCTGCAGCTGCAGCTCAACCAGCAGGGCAACCCCTTCCCGCTGCTGGAGCGCAGCAATATGTTCCTTTTCCTGCTGCCGGATGAGGAGGGGGATGGCTTTCAGCAGAAAAAGTGGCTGCAGCAGTGGCTGCAGACGCTGGCGGAGGGAGAAGAGAGTTTGTCGCTGCTCTGCGGCCTTTCCGCGCCGGTCAGGCAGCTGCAGGGCTACCCGCGGGCGCTGTCGCAGGCGCGACAGGCACTGGATCTTTGCGATACCCTGCGGCCGACCCAGCGGATCAGCGACTATCAGCAGCTGGGGTTTATCAAACTGCTGTCCGCGGTCAGCGACCCGGCGCTGCTCAACGATTTTATGCACGACACCCTGGGCTGCCTGATCGAGCCGGGCCGTAAAGCGCCGTGGCTGCTGCTGGAGACCCTCGAGACGCTGCAGCAGGAGAACGGCAACGTGGTGCGGGCCGCCGACCGGCTGGGTCTCCATCGCAACACCTTGCATCAGCGCATCCAGCGTATTGAAAAACTGACCGGCTACCCGGTCAGCCACCCTCAGTTTCATCTCAACGCCTCGGTCGCGCTGGTGATCTGGCGTTTATCGCAAAACCATTTACAGGACCAACCATGAAAATTGTTAACGCCCGCCTGCGCCGCCAGGAGGCGCTGTTTACCCTTGAGCTGCAGGACGGCCTGATTCAGCGCATGACCGCCCAAACCGCGATGCAGACCGCCGTCGCCGGCGATATCGACGCCCAGGGCCGGCTGGCGATCCCCCCCTTCGTCGAGCCGCATATTCATCTTGACGCCACCCTCACCGCGGGCGAGCCGGAGTGGAACCGCAGCGGCACCCTGTTTGAAGGCATCACCCGCTGGAGCCAGCGCAAAGCGAGCATCACCCCGGAGGACACCCGCCAGCGGGCGCTGAAAACCATCGGCATGCTGCGCGATTTCGGCGTCCAGCACGTCCGGACCCATGTGGATGTCACCGACCCGTCTCTGTCGGCCCTGCAGGCGCTGCTGGCGGTGAAAAAAGAGGCCGCCGATCTCATCGATCTGCAGATTGTCGCCTTTCCGCAGGAGGGGATTGAATCCTACCCCGACGGTCGGGGGCTGATGACGCGCGCCATCGAGATGGGCGCCGACGTGGTGGGCGGCATTCCGCACTATGAAAACACCCGCGACAAAGGGGTCAGTTCGGTGATGTTTTTGATGGACCTCGCCCAGCGCTATGGCCGCCTGGTGGATGTCCACTGTGATGAAATCGACGATCCGCAGTCGCGTTTCCTCGAAGTGCTGGCGGAAGAGGCCCGGGTGCGCGGTATGGGGGCGCAGGTCACCGCCAGCCACACCTGCGCGATGGGCTCTTATGACAACGCCTACTGTTCGAAGCTGTTTCGCCTGCTGAAAGCCTCGGGGATCAACTTTATCTCCTGCCCGACCGAAAGCATTCATCTGCAGGGCCGGTTTGACAGCTGGCCGAAACGGCGCGGCGTCACCCGGGTGGCGGAGCTGGATCGCGCCGGCATCAACGTCTGCTTTGCTCAGGACTCGATTCAGGATCCGTGGTATCCGCTGGGGAACGGCAATATCCTGCGCATTCTGGATGCCGGACTGCACATCTGTCATATGCTCGGCTATGACGATCTGCAGCGCTGCCTTGACTTCGTCACCGACAACAGCGCCCGGGCGCTCAGTCTGGGCGATAACTACGGCCTCGCCGAAGGCCGCCCGGCTAACCTGCTGATCCTCGATGCGGAAAACGACTACGAGGCCGTCCGCCGCCAGGCGCGGGTGCTAACCTCCATTCGCCACGGTAAGGTGATTTTACAGCGTGAGGTGGAGCACATCCGCTACCCGGCATAAGGCGCAAGGCGCTGCGCGTCGGCGCCTTTCTGTGATACCTTTTCAGGCAGTGTGCGTGACCGACGCCCGCCCGGGCGTCGGCTTCCTGGAAAACAGACGGCGCGAAACGACGATGAGCGATAAAAAATGGATTAAGGCCGAGGATGTGGCCAGACTGGCCGGCGTCTCGCGCTCGGCGGTCTCCCGGACCTTCACCCCCGGCGCCTCGGTGTCGGAAAAGACCCGGCAGAAGGTGCTGAGCGCCGCGGAAGCTCTGGGCTATCAGGTGAATATCATCGCCCGGACGATGATCACCGGCAGCAGTAATTTTATCGGCATCGTCACCGCCGGTTTCGACAACCCGTTTCGCAGCAAACTGCTGGCGCCGCTGGTCCATCAGCTGGCGCTCAACGGCTTTATGCCGCTGCTGATGAACGCTGACGATCCGCAGCAGCTCGCCCCTTCGCTTAAACAGCTGCTGAGTTACCACGTCGCCGGCGTGATCATCACCTCCGGCGCGCCGCCGCTGTCGCTGGCGGAAGAGTACCTGGCGCGCAAGATCCCCGTCACCCTGATCAACCGTCATGCGGACCTCGCCGGCTGCGACCGGGTGTGCAGCGATAACGCCCAAGGGGCGAAGCTGGTGGCGGGCTTGTTCAGTCGTCGAGGCTGGCGGCAGGTTGGCTTTATTGGCGAAAATCGCGAGAACTTCAGCACCCGCCAGCGTTATGACGCGTTCATCGCTCAGACGTCGGGCATGACAGTGACCAGCCGCTTTTGCGACGGCGGCGGTTATCAGGCCGGCCACCAGGCCGCCAGAGAATTAGTTGCTGAAAACCCCGGGGTGCAGGCCCTGTTCTGCGCCACCGATATGCTGGCGCTGGGCGCCCTGGACGGCCTGCGGGACGCCCCCGCCGCCGCCCCGCTACCGGCCATCGTCGGCTTTGACGATATCCCGCAGGCGGACTGGCGCCCCTATCAGCTCACCACCGTTCAACAGAATACCGCCCTGCTGGCCCACCACGCGGTGGATCTGTTGATGACGCGGATCGCCCGCTTCAGCCTGCCCTCGCGCCATCGCGAAGTGCCAGTGAAACTAATTATTCGTCAAAGTGCGAAATGAAAAAATCATTTTATGCTGGATCGATCACAGAATCTTCTGTGAAACCCGGCCACACTCATTCGGCCCTTCGGGGCTGTTTTTTTCACGCAAAATGCACACGTGTGCAAAATAGGGAGTCACTATGCAATCTCAGGAATCAGAAGCGCTACAGACCCGCTACCGCCTGGCCTGCGAGCTGGCGAAAGCGGGGGCTGAGCTGGCGTTTGAATACTATCAACAACGCGAAGCGCTGACCGTCGACCATAAGGGCGACGATCTGCAGGATGTGGTCAGCGTGGCCGATAAGCGGGTGGAGGCCTTTGTGAAACAGCGCATTCAGAGCGCGTTTCCGGAGGATGGTTTTCTCGGCGAAGAGAGCGGCGCCCGCCTGTCCGACGCGCGGGTGCTGTGGGTGGTCGACCCCATCGATGGCACCAGCTGTTTCCTCAACGGCCTGCACACCTGGTGCCTGTCGCTGGCGATCGTCGCCGACGGCGAACCGGTCATCGGCGTGGTCTATGACCCCAACCATCGCGAGCTGTTTCACGCCCTGCGGGGCCATGGCGCCTGGCTCAACGACGCCCCGATCCGTCCGCACCCCGCGACGACGGTCAGGGAGGGGGTGATGGGCGTCGGCACCTCGCATCGCGTCACCCCGGCGGACTTTCTGCCGTTTCTGCAGGCGCTGCTCAGCGACGGCGGCATGTTTATCCGCAACGGCTCCGGCGCGCTGATGAGCGCCTGGGCGGCGGCAGGCCGGTTGATTGGCTACTACGAGCCGCACATGAACCCGTGGGACGCCCTGCCGGGGCTGGTGCTGATGCGCGAAGCGGGCGGCGCCAGCAACGATTTTCTGGCGCAGGAGGGGATCCAGCGCGGCAACCCGCTACTGCTGGCCAGCCAGACGCTCTACCCGCAGCTGAAAAAGATGATCCTACAACCATTACATTAACCCTTACGGGTCAGGCTATTTCTGATTATGTACTCTACACAGTAACGATAACTTCATTCACGGACGAACCACATCAATCAGTCAGGCCTCCGACCTGCGGAGAACCACCTATGTCTGGAATTATCGCTTTTTTCCGGGCGTCGCCGCCGAAAGCGGGCGCCGCGTTTGATGAACACCGTTTTCGCCGGGTGCGCTGGCAAACCTTTATCGCCATGACCCTGGCCTACGTCACCTTTTACGTCTGCCGGTTATCGTTCACCGTCGCCAAAAGCGCGCTGGTGGAGCTGGGGATCACCCCGACGGAGCTCGGCATGATCGGCTCCACCCTGTTCTTCAGCTACGCCATCGGCAAACTGGTCAACGGCTTCATCGCCGATCACGCCAACGTGGTGCGCTATATGAGCCTCGGTTTATTGCTCAGCGCCGGGATGAACCTGATGATGGGGATGACCACCAACGCCCTGCTGCTGGCCATCTTCTGGGGGATCAACGGCTGGGCGCAGTCAATGGGCGTCGGCCCCTGCGCGGTCTCGCTGGCGCGCTGGTACGGCGTTAAGGAGCGCGGCACCTTCTATGGCATCTGGTCGACGGCGCATAATATCGGCGAGGCCGTCACCTATATGGTGATCGCCGCGGTGATCGCCGGGTTTGGCTGGCAGATGGGCTACCTGTCCACCGCCGCGCTCGGCGCCGCCGGCGTGGTGCTGCTGGTGCTGTTCATGCACGATTCGCCGCAGAGCAGCGGCTTCCCGTCCATCAACGTCATCCGCGATGAACCGCAGGAGGAGGCCGAAGCCCGCGGCTCGGTGTTTAAAAACCAGCTGCTGGCGCTGCGCAACCCGGCGCTGTGGACCCTCGCCCTCGCCTCCGCCTTTATGTACATCGACCGCTACGCCGTCAACTCCTGGGGGATCTTCTTTCTGGAGCAGGATAAAGCCTACTCCACGCTGGAGGCCTCCGGGATTATCGGCGTCAACGCCATCGCCGGCATCGCCGGGACCATCATCGCCGGCATGCTCTCCGACCGCTTTTTCCCGCGCAACCGCAGCGTGATGGCCGGGTTTATCAGCCTGCTGAACACCGCCGGCTTCGCCCTGATGCTCTGGTCGCCGCACAGTTATTACACTGATATTCTGGCGATGATTATCTTCGGAGCAACCATTGGCGCTCTGACCTGCTTCCTCGGCGGGCTGATCGCCGTCGATATCTCCTCGCGCAAAGCGGCGGGGGCCGCGCTCGGCACCATCGGCATCGCCAGCTACGCCGGCGCCGGCCTGGGCGAGTTTCTCACCGGGATCATTATTGATAAAACGGCTATCCTTGAGAACGGCAAAACGCTGTATGATTTCAGCACGTTGGCGCTGTTCTGGGTGGGTACCGGTCTGGGTTCCGCGCTACTCTGTTTTACCACTGCCGCCATCGTCGCCCGGCGCCATGCCGTCGAACGGCAAACCTCGTTCTCCTCATAACCGATTAACGAATTAAGGAAGAAGATATGATGCCTGCAAGACATCAGGGGCTGTTACGCCTGTTTATCGCCTGCGCGCTGCCGCTGCTGGCGCTGCAATCTGCCGCCGCCGCGGACTGGCAGCTGGAGAAAGTGGTGGAGCTTAGCCGCCACGGGATTCGTCCGCCGACGGCCGGCAACCGGGAAGCCATCGAGGCCGCCACCGGACGACCGTGGACCGAGTGGACCACCCATGACGGCGAGCTCACCGGTCATGGCTATGCCGCCGTGGTCAATAAAGGGCGTGAGGAAGGCCAGCACTATCGCCAGCTTGGCCTGCTGCAGGCGGGATGCCCGACGGCGGAGTCGATTTACGTGCGCGCCAGCCCGCTGCAGCGGACGCGGGCGACCGCCCAGGCGCTGGTGGATGGCGCCTTCCCCGGCTGCGGCGTCGCTATCCATTACGTCAGCGGGGACGCCGATCCGCTGTTTCAGACCGACAAATTCGCCGCCACGCAAACCGACCCCGCCCGCCAGCTGGCGGCGGTAAAAGAGAAGGCTGGGGATCTGGCGCAGCGTCGGCAGGCGCTGGCGCCGGCCATCCAGCTTTTGAAACAGGCGGTTTGTCAGGTCGATAAGCCCTGTCCGGTCTTCGACACCCCGTGGCAGGTCGAGCAGAGCAAAAGCGGGAAAACCACCATTAGCGGACTGAGCGTGATGGCCAATATGGTGGAGACGCTGCGTCTCGGCTGGAGTGAAAACCTGCCTCTCAGCCAGCTGGCGTGGGGCAAGATCGCCCAGGCCAGTCAGATCACCGCCCTGCTGCCGCTGTTAACGGAAAACTACGATCTGAGCAACGACGTGCTGTATACCGCGCAAAAGCGCGGGTCGGTGCTGCTTAACGCCATGCTCGACGGCGTCAAACCAGAGGCGAATCCGAACGTACGCTGGCTGCTGCTGGTGGCCCATGACACCAATATCGCCATGGTGCGCACGCTGATGAACTTTAGCTGGCAGCTGCCGGGCTACAGCCGGGGAAATATCCCGCCGGGCAGTAGCCTGGTGCTGGAGCGCTGGCGCGACGCGAAGAGCGGGGAACGCTATCTGCGGGTCTATTTCCAGGCGCAAGGCCTCGACGACCTGCGTCGTCTGCAGACGCCGGACGCGCAGCACCCGATGCTGCGTCAGGAGTGGCGTCAGCCGGGCTGCCGTCAGACCGACGTCGGTACGCTGTGTCCCTTCCAGGCGGCTATCACCGCGCTGGGTCAGCGTATCGACCGGCCCTCCGCCCCGGCGGTAGCGATGGTCCTGCCGTAGCGGCCAGGCGATTGCCCGGGCCCGGGAAACCGTTTTTTCCAGGCCCGGCACAAGGTCCGCTATCCGTGGTCCGCCGCAAACGCCCCGGCGGCAACTTGCGCCGGGGTGACCACCCCGCTGTCCAGCACCCAGCCGCTAATCAGCCCGGCAGGCGTGACGTCGAACGCCGGATTGTAAACGGCAGCCCCGGTCGGCGCCCACTGTACCGCGCCAAAGCTGCCCGCCACCCCGGTCACTTCCGCCGCGGCGCGCTGCTCAATGGGGATGGTCGCCCCGTTCGGGCAATGGCGGTCGAGGGTCGTCTGCGGCGCAGCGACGTAAAACGGGATCTGGTGATAATGGGCCAATACCGCCAGCGAATAGGTGCCGATTTTATTCGCCACATCGCCGTTGGCGGCGATGCGGTCGGCACCGACCCACACCGCATCCACCTGCCCCTGCGCCATCAGGCTGGCGGCCATTGAATCGGTGATCAGCTGATAGGGCACGCCCAGCTCACCCAGCTCCCACGCGGTTAAACGTCCGCCCTGCAGCAGCGGCCGGGTTTCATCGACCCACACGCTGGCCACCTTTCCCTGCTGGTGCGCCAGCGCGATAACGCCCAGGGCGGTCCCCACCCCGGCGGTCGCCAGGCCACCGGTGTTGCAGTGGGTCAGCAGGCGGCTACCGGGCTTCACCAGCGCACCGCCTGCCTCAGCGATGCGGTCGCACAGCTGTTTATCTTCTTCGACCAGACGCAGAGCTTCCGCTTCCAGCGCCTGCGGGTAATCCTCCCGGGCCAGCGCCTGCTTCATGCGATCCAGATTATTCATCAGGTTGACCGCCGTCGGCCGCGCCGCGCGCAGCGTCTCCAGCGCCTGCTGGAGTTCATCCCGGCTCAGGCCGCGCTGGGCCAGCAGGGCCAGCAGCAGGCTGGCGGACAGGCCAATCAACGGCGCGCCGCGCACCCGCAGGGCGTGAATATGGTCCACCAGCAGCGCAACGTTATCCGCCGCCAGCCAGCGTTTTTCCTGCGGCAAGGCCTGCTGGTCGAGAATAAAAAGCTGATTTTCACTCACCCGCAGGCTGGTGGTCTGTAATGTCTGCATGTCGTTAAATCCCTGTTGCGTTGTTGTATCACATTGTGTCAGGATGAAATCCAGAAGTATAGACGTCTGAACGGCTTAATCAGAATTCGAGGATCGAGGCAATGTCGCAATACCATACCTTCACCGCCCACGACGCCGTGGCTTACGCGCAGCAGTTCGCCGGCATCGACAACCCATCTGAGCTGGTCAGCGCGCAGGAAGTGGGCGATGGCAACCTCAATCTGGTGTTTAAAGTGTTCGATCGCCAGGGCGTCAGCCGGGCGATCGTCAAACAGGCCCTGCCCTACGTGCGCTGCGTCGGCGAATCCTGGCCGCTGACCCTTGACCGCGCCCGTCTGGAAGCGCAGACCCTGGTCGCCCACTATCAGCACAGCCCGCAGCACACGGTAAAAATCCATCACTTTGATCCCGAACTGGCGGTGATGGTGATGGAAGATCTTTCTGACCACCGCATCTGGCGCGGGGAGCTTATCGCTAACGTCTACTACCCTCAGGCGGCCCGCCAGCTTGGCGACTATCTGGCACAGGTGCTGTTTCACACCTGCGATTTCTATCTCCATCCCCACGAGAAAAAGGCGCAGGTGGCGCAGTTTATTAACCCGGCGATGTGCGAGATCACCGAGGATCTGTTCTTTAACGACCCGTATCAGATCCACGCGCGCAATAACTACCCGGCGGAGCTGGAGGCCGATGTCGCCGCCCTGCGCGACGACGCCCAGCTTAAGCTGGCGGTGGCGGCGCTGAAGCACCGTTTCTTTGCCCATGCGGAAGCGCTGCTGCACGGCGATATCCACAGCGGGTCGATTTTCGTTGCCGAAGGCAGCCTGAAGGCCATCGACGCCGAGTTCGGCTACTTCGGCCCCATCGGCTTCGATATCGGCACCGCCATCGGCAACCTGCTGCTGAACTACTGCGGCCTGCCAGGCCAGCTCGGCATTCGCGACGCCGCCGCCGCACGCGAGCAGCGGCTGAACGACATCCACCAGCTGTGGACCACCTTTGCCGAGCGCTTCCAGGCGCTGGCGGCGGAGAAAACCCGCGACGCGGCGCTGGCTTACCCCGGCTACGCCTCCGCCTTTCTGAAAAAGGTCTGGGCGGACGCGGTCGGCTTCTGCGGCAGCGAACTGATCCGCCGCAGCGTCGGGCTGTCGCACGTCGCGGATATCGACACTATCCAGGATGACGCTATGCGGCATGAGTGCCTGCGCCACGCCATTACCCTGGGCAAAGCGCTGATCGTATTGGCCGAGCGTATCGACAGCGTCGACGAGCTGCTGGCGCGGGTGCGCCAGTACAGCTGAGCGCGGCCTGTTGCCCTCACCCCAGCCCTCTCCTCTGGGAGAGGGAGCAAAGCCTAAAAAGTGCAATCTTCTGGGATTGCCCGGCGGCGCTGCGCTTGCGCGGGCCTACAGATAATGGCATAACAGTTTGATCTTGCAGTCTTTCGCAGGCCGGGTAAGGCGAAAGCCGCCACCCGGCAGACATGCGAGCACAATAACGAAACAGGTTTGTCATCAGCCAGAAAAAGGCAATTGTCATTGCCTTTTTGCGTTTACCTTGCCCTCACCCCGGCCCTCTCCCCCAGGGAGAGGGAGCAAAGCCTAAAAAGTGCATTCTTCTGGGATTGCCCGGCGGCGCTGCGCTTGCGCGGGCCTACAGATAACCGCATGACGGTTTGATATTGCAGTCTTTTGTAGGCCGGGTAAGGCGAAAGCCGCCACCCGGCAGACATGCGAGCACAATTTTGCGTTGACCTTGCCCTCACCCCAGACCTCTCCCCTGGGAGAGGGAGCAAACCCTAAAAAAGTGCAATCTTCAGGGATTGCCCGGCGGCGCTGCGCTTGCGCGGGCCTACAGATAACCGCATGACGGTTTGATATTGCAGTCTTTTGTAGGCCGGGTAAGGCGAAAGCCGCCACCCGGCAGACATGCGAGCACAATTTTG